>JBIILD010000068.1:0-9512 GCA_044232845.1 Flavobacterium sp. | reverse complement strand
TACAGGGAAATCTTTTCTTGTTACAAATTCGTCTTGAACGAATTTCATTAAATCTGCCATTTTATTTTTTATTATGGTTTTAAAAAGAGCAACATTCACGGATTTCGCCAGAGGTTGATCTAATGAGGGTGCAAACTTACATCTTTTGTTTTAAAATACAAACTTTATTTTTAAGTTGTCAATCTGATTCAAAAATTTCAGTCTTTTAGTTTAGTCAGTTTATTTATTCGTTTAGTTTCGATACCCTAAAAATACAAACTTTTACTTTTTTTGTGCAAATTTATTTACAATAAGTTACAGTCTTTTTTCTGTAGAAAATTATTAAACGAACTCAGGTTAGAAGCTTTGTATTATTTCTTGAATTTAGAAACACCTACTTTCAACCAACTTTGATATTCTTCAACATCAGTGTAGCTGATGGTTGGCATCGTTTTGTTCAGGCTATTTCCGTCTAAATCTGTCAAAACATACAAAGGCTGAGTATTGGTTTTGTATTTTGAAATCATAAAATCCGCCCATTTATCGCCTACTGTTTCAATTTTTGAACCCGTGGACTTTGAAATAAATTGTTCTTTTAAAGGTAAATCGCGCTTGTCATCAACATATAACGAAATCAAAACAAGCTCATTTTTAAGAATATCTAAAATATTTTTGTCAGACCAAACCGTATTTTCCATTTTTCTGCAATTCACACAGGCATAACCCGTGAAATCAAGCATGATGGGTTTATTCACAGTTTTGGCGTATGCCAAACCCATTTCATAGTCATCAAAAACCACTAGTTGATGTGGTCCCAGTTTAGCCCCTTCAGGCAAAACTCCTGTGGTCTTTTTCGTTGTTGAATCGACCAAGCCAAAGGGACTTTCGCTATATTCTATTGGTGGCGGAAAAGCATTAATTAATTGTAATGGCGCTCCCCAAAGCCCTGGAATCATATAAATAGTAAAGGATAAAACTACTATCCCAAAAGACAATCTTCCCACCGAAATATGAGTCAACGGACTATCGTGGGGCAAAGTAATCCTTCCGAATAAATACAATACCAAAGTTCCAAAAATAGCAATCCAAATAGCTAAAAAGACTTCTCTTTCCAAAAGATGCAATTGCAACACCACGTCAGCATTCGATAAGAATTTGAAGGCCAAAGCCAATTCTAAAAACCCTAACACCACTTTAACGGTATTGAGCCATCCACCCGATTTAGGCAAGGAATGTAACCAACCCGGAAATAGCGCAAAAAGCATGAACGGCAAGGCTAATGCGGATGAAAAACCCAACATTCCTATAATTGGCGCAATTCCTCCTTTAGAAGCAGCGTCAACCAAAAGTGTTCCAACAATGGGTCCTGTACACGAAAATGAAACAATGGCTAAAGCCAATGCCATAAATAAAATCCCTATAACCCCACCCCTATCGGCTTGGTCATCTACCGCATTTGCCCAGGAATTAGGCAACATGATTTCGAAAGCCCCCAGAAATGATGCGGCAAAAATGACTAGTAAAAAAAAGAAAAGGATATTGAACCACACATTAGTGGACAAGGCATTCAGTGCATCGGCACCAAAAATCCAAGTGACCAATAAACCCAAAATTACATAAATTAATATGATAGAAACCCCATAAATCATAGCGTTCCGTATAGCTTTTACTTTTGTTTTACTGTGCTTAGTGAAAAAACTAACCGTCATAGGAATCATCGGAAACACACAAGGAGTGAGCAATGCCGCAAATCCTGAAAGAAAAGCGATGAAGAAAATAGACCATAATCCTCTTTGTGACTTTGACGGAATTGTTACTTTTTCGAGTTGGGTTGAAGTTGCTTCCATAACACTACTCGAACCTAAACTTGGAGTCAAAGAATCTGCTTTTTCAGTATTAGCAGCATTAATTACAACATCTTCTTTTGTTGAGATACTTTCATTTGAAGGAATAACAAAACTGAATTTTTTTTCTATATTAATACAAACCTCTTTACACACTTGGTAATTGAAAACCACTTCAATTTTTGAAATTTTAGAGTTTAATAGTGTAATCTCTTGCTTAATTTGGACTTTCTTCTCGAAATAAATTTCGTTAACCCCAAAAACATCATTGAAGGCGGTGGTGGTTTTACTTTCTTTGGCTTTGCCAACTAAAGTAAAATTCTCTTTTTGGTTTATAAAATTCACTTCCAAGGGTAATGGACCACCATCAGGAGTGAATTGTGAATACAGATGCCATCCCTTTTCTAGTACCCCATTAAAAGTGAGTATGTAGTTGGCGTCTGATTTCTTTTCGATTTTGGTAATCCATTTAACAGGATCTAGTATTTGCGCATTTCCTTTGGCAAAAGCCAAAAAGGAGAGTAGTATAAATATTATTTTTCTCATTTTTTCCATTGTATTTGTACTCTGTTTTTTGTTGTTTTTTCTATTTTAAAACGCTCATCTTGCCGGATTCCGGTAATCCAAACTATTGTATTATCAGAAAATAAAAGCCAGGTGTTCTCTTTATCTAACAATGATAATTTTTCGTCCTTAAAAATTTTACTCACCTTTTTTGATTTTCCTCCCATTCCAAGAGGCTGAAAAGTATCTCCTTCTTTCCAACGTCTTAAAATTAAAGGAAAATGTAGCTTGTCTGCATCAACAAAGATAGTGGTATTGGAACCGATACTAATGTCAGCTACTTTACTAAACGAAAGAGGTAAGGGATTTGTAATTTCGTTCTCATCTTTAAAAATATAATATTCTTCCTTTTCATCCACTGTATTTATGGGACTCAAAATTAAAAAACCCCTGTTTTTTAATAATCGGAATTCATTTGAAAATACTTGTTTTCCCGATTGGCTTTCAACTAAATCGTAAATGTCTTCCCAAGCCGAAAAACCAAATTCTCGAAGCCATTGGTACAAATAGGATTTGTAATTGGGCAGTTGTTGTAGTTTATTCAAATCAAAATGAATATCCTCCCCTATTTCTTTGGCCACTTGTTGATACACCATAATGGATGCGTCTTCGACCATCGTTTTGGATTCTTGCAAATAGCCCTGTGTTTTATGAAATAAGGATAAAAAATCGGTGTTAAGGTCCTTTAAAATAGGAACCAAATGGTGCCTGATCTTATTTCGCAAGTATTTATCCGAAGCATTACTACTGTCTTCGCGCCAGTCAATATTATTTTTCTTGGCATACTGTTCAATTTCGTTTCGAGAAAATAGTAAAAGTGGTCGAATTACATTTTCATTTTGTGCTGGAATTCCAGTTAAACCATCTAAACCCGTTCCACGAACTAAATTGATTAGTACCGTTTCTAAATTATCATCGGCATGATGTGCCGTAAGCACATAGTCAAAGTTGTCTGTTTCCAAAAGTTCATAAAACCAATTATATCGTAACTCACGGGCGGCAACTTGGGTTGAAAGTTTATAGTCTTTGGCAAAAGCCTCTGTGTCAAATTGGGTAACGAATAATTCGATTTCATTGGCTTCAGCATAATTTTGAACGAAATTTTGATCTTCAAAACTTTCCTCTCCCCGAAGTTGAAAATTGCAATGGGCAATAGCAATTTTGAAAGATAACTTGCGAAACAAATAGACCATTACCATACTGTCCAAACCTCCACTAGTGGCCAAAAGCAGTTTTTTTCCACTTAAAAAAGAAAAGTTTTGAAAAATATGGCTTTGGAATTTTTGTAGCATTTTCAAATTTAGTTATTTTAAATCATACCACGAAATGACATCGGCTATGGTTCGTTTTTCATTTTCTAAACCCGCATAAACCAATGTTTTTGATTTCACGTTTTCTTTGGCTAAATCCTCAAAATAAGCAATCCCTTTGAATAAATTATGCATAATGGTCTTGGTCGATTTGATTTCAATAATATTATACTTAAAATCATCTTGACGTATCAAATCAACTTCGTGCCCCGATGCATCTCGCCAAAACCAAAATTCATCTAGATTATTTTGATGATAATTTTGTTTTATATACTCGGAAATTATCATGTTTTCGAACAAATTACCTTTAAAAGAATTTTCACTAATTTGGATTTCATCTTTGATTTTTAATAAATGACAAAGCAATCCCGTATCATAAAAATACAATTTAGGTGTTTTGACAATCCGTTTGTTGAAATTATTATGCAAGGGCTGCAACAAAAATACAATATAACTACTTTCTAATGCCGATAACCAAGCCTTGGCAGTGGGCTGTGAAATACCACAGTCCATAGCAAGATTATTCAGATTTAATAAATGTCCGGCACGAGCAGCACACAAACCTAAAAACATTCTGAAAGAACGTATATTTTGTATGTTTACCAAATCCGTAATATCACGTTCAACGTAAGTTTGAATATAACTATTGTAAAAGTTTCTTGAAGGGATATCTCTATCGTAAATTGCTGGATAAAAACCCTTTATCATGGCTTTTATGTAATTTTTATCCAATAAGTCTTTAGATTTTAGTTCGTTAAAATCGAATGGGAATAGTTTAAAAATAGCAACACGGCCAGCCAAACTTTGCGTGATACTTTTCATTAAATGAAAATTTTGCGAACCCGAAAGAATGTATTGCCCCATTATTTTGTCGTTATCGACTTTTGTTTGCAAATACGAAAACAATTCAGGAGCTCGTTGTGCCTCATCGAAAATACAAAATTTGTTGTATTTCTCGAAGAATCCTTTTGGGTCGTTTGCCAAAAAATTTCGAGCGTCAACATCTTCTAAACTCAAGTATTGATATTCTGGAAAACTCTCTTTTAGCATAGTCGTTTTACCCGATTGTCTTGGTCCAGAAATAGCAAGAATAGGATACATTTTTCTATTCTCATTAATTGCATATACTATTTCTCTTATTAAAGCCATAAGCACTTGATTATAAATGCAAATATATATTATTATTTTGAATTAACAAACACTAAACTTTGAATTAATAGATAAAATATTTTGAATTAACAGATGAAATATTTTGAATTAACAGATGAAATATTTTGAATTAACAGATGAAATATTTTGAATTAACAGATAAAATATTTTGAATTAACAGATAAAATATTTTGAATTAACAGATAACTTATTCAACTCAAAACTTCACGCATCGCTTTGGCTTTAAGCAAACATTCTTCATATTCTTTCTCGGCTATTGATTGAGATGTTATGGCACTTCCCACCGAAAATGAAGCATATTTCTTTTCTTGATTATACAAAATACTTCTAATAACAACATTAAAATCGAAGTCGCCATTCGGTGTAAAATAACCAACTGCTCCGCTATACAAACCTCTTTTGGTTTCTTCTAGTTCTTCGACGATTTTCAGTACGGAAAATTTAGGAGTTCCCGTCATACTACCCATAGGAAATGTCGTTTTAATCAATTCAATAGCAGCATATTGGCTATCTAAACGTGAGGTGATAGTCGAAATCATTTGATGCACTTGTTCAAAAGAATAAACACCGCATAATTCCTCTACTTTTACCGAGCCTTTTTGGGCTGTTCGGGATAAATCATTCCGAACCAAATCAGTGATCATAATGTTTTCAGTGCGCTCTTTTGGGTCTAAAGCCAATTGCCTTTTTGATTTTTCATCCTCGATGGGATCCAAAGATCTTTTGGTCGTTCCCTTGATGGGTTGAGAAATAATTAAATCTCCTTCTTTTTTTACATAACGTTCAGGCGAAGCACATAGTAAAAATTGAGTATTATTTTTTAAAAAAACTGCTTGCGGAGATTTTGAAATAGCATTTAGTTTTAAATATTTTTCCAATGGATTGATCACGGCATTTTCAGCGAAAAATTCCATGCAAAAATTGGCTTCATAAAGATCCCCACGATTTATATGCTCCAATAAATTGGATACCTTTTCAATATATTTTTCTTTTGAAATTCGTTGGTTAATTATAGGGATTTCTTGACTATTGATCCTTGGCTCTTGACTCTTAACTATTTCCTCAAAATCTTTTTCTACTTCATCATCACACATATTGAGGTATTGAATTTCAAGTTGATTACCATTCAGCAACAATACTTTTTTGGGTTGGAAGAAAAACAAATCTGGAAAATCCAATCCATCAAAATTATTGGAATGTAACACTTCAATATTATTTTTTAAATCATAGGACAAATAACCAAAAAGCCAGTCTTTGGTTGTTTGTTGATACTGTTTTAAGTCTTCGAAGGCGTTGTGATAATCGGTTTTTACTGAAGTAAAAGCATCTACAGCAAGAATACAGTCATAACTGGAATACTGCTGCGGATAATCGTTACTATCCATAAAAATGACTTCTCGAAATTGTTGTGCCCAAGTCAAAACTTGTTGTTTGAATTGGACAGGATTATCGATATGTTTTATAATTGAGGTTCTCAAAGAATTGTAATGGATTTAAAATTCAAAATTACAACAAAAAATTCAGTTGGATTTATAGTTGGATATTATACCTGATTCTAAAAAATGTTACTTCTCATAAAAAAATAAACCCGACAGATTTTTGAAACTTGTCGGGTTTATAAATTGAATATTTTTTTCTAATTACACATGTAATGCTCTATTATCAGTTGCTGCCAATGCGGCCTCTTTTATCGCTTCCGCAAAAGTGGGATGTGCATGACTCATTCTCGAAATATCTTCGGCAGATGCTTTAAATTCCATGGCCGTTACCGCTTCGGCAATCAAATCGGCGCAACGAGCACCAATCATGTGAACACCCAGAACTTCGTCTGTTTTCGCATCAGCAAGAATTTTAACAAACCCGTCCAAGTCTCCACTTGCTCTAGCTCTTCCTAATGCTTTGAAAGGAAAACTTCCTGATTTAAATTCAACTCCAGCTGCTTTTAGTTGTTCTTCTGTCTGTCCCACGGCAGCTACTTCTGGCCAAGTGTAAACGACTCCAGGAATCAAATTGTAATTGATGTGTGGTTTTTGTCCCGCTATTATTTCGGCAACCATTGTCCCTTCTTCTTCGGCTTTGTGCGCTAGCATCGCACCACGAACCACATCACCAATAGCATAAATATTGGAAACATTTGTTTGTAAATGATCGTTCACTTCAACGATCCCTCTTTCTGAAATTTTAACTCCTGCATTATTAGCATTCAAACCATCCGTGTAAGGACGTCGTCCAACTGAAACTAAAGAATAATCTCCCTCAATAGTAATGGTTTCTCCTTTTGTATTTTCAGCCTGAACCGTTACATTGTTTCCCTTTCTTTCCACAGATTTCACCTTGTGGGAAACATAGAATTTCATTCCTTGCTTTTTTAATACTTTAGTTAATTCTTTAGACAATGAAGCATCCATTCCAGGAATAATTCGGTCCATAAATTCCACTACAGAAACTTGGGACCCTAATCGTAAATACACTTGCCCTAATTCAATTCCGATTACGCCACCACCAATAATAACAAGGTGTTTTGGTACTTCTTTAAGTGACAAGGCTTCGGTGGAAGTGATGATTCTTTCTTTATCTATTTTGATAAATGGCAACGATGATGGTTTAGAACCCGTTGCAATAATGACGTTTTTAGCTTCTATTGTTTCCGAAGTTCCGTCTGCTTTTGCAACAGCAACGTGTGTGGCGTCAATAAAAGAACCTAAACCATTAAAAACAGTCACTTTGTTTTTGTCCATCAAATAATTGATTCCTCCGGAAGTCTGGTCAACAATTGCTTGTTTTCGAGAAATCATTTTCTCCAAATTAACTTTCACTTCTCCAGAAACCTCAATTCCATGATCGGCAAAATGAGCTACTTCGCTGTACTGATGAGAGGAAGATAATAACGCTTTTGAAGGAATGCAACCTACATTTAAACAAGTACCGCCAAGAGTGGAATATTTTTCTATTATAGCTGTTTTGAAACCTAGTTGCGCACAGCGAATTGCAGAAACATATCCTCCTGGACCAGAACCAATAATGACTACGTCAAATGAACTCATAGTTTGTGTGTTTTTGTTTTAATGATGCAAAAATATGATTTTTTGTTTGAAGTCTATGGTTAATACACCAAAGTTTCGACACAAATTAATGCTTTTTAGTTACCAAATTTTAGACCCCCTGTCATTTAGAAATAACACCATATTTCAAAGCTTCTCGCTTAGCTTCAGGAATTAATTTTTTTAAATTTGCGATTCTAGTAGCATCGGCGGGGTGGGTACTAAGCAATTCTGGAGGTTTGTTTCCGGTGGAATTGGCAGCCATTCTTTCCCAAAATTGAATTGCTTGTTCGGGGTTGTATCCTGCAATTATCATGAGCGTCAATCCTATTTTATCGGCTTCAGCTTCATGACTTCTACTAAAAGGGAGCATTACACCTACTTGAGAACCTATTCCGTAATATTGTTGCCACATCTTTTGTTTCTCTTCGCTTTGGTTTCCGGTGGCTATCGCCACACCTACTGCTCCAATTTGTTGTAATTGTGCCGCACTCATTCTTTGCGCCCCGTGATTGGCCAAAGCATGAGAAACTTCATGTCCCATTACAGTTGCTAGGCCGGCTTCGTCTATAGTTATTGGCAAAATTCCGGTATAAACCACAATTTTACCCCCAGGCATACACCAAGCATTTACTTCTTTATTTTCTATTAACTTATATTCCCATTGATACTCTTTCAAATATTCAGCTTGTCCATTGGCTTTAAGCCAACGCTCCGCTGCAGCCTTTATTTTTATCCCGACGGTTTCTACACGTTTCGCATCGGCAGTGCCTGAAATCACCTTATTTTCTTTGAGAAACGTTCCGTATTGCTGAAAAGAGATAGGAAACAACTCACTGTTGGAAACAAAATTCAAACTCTTTTTTCCCGTAAATGGATTTGTGGCACATGAAATAATAACAGCCAGCATGCCTACAAATAGTACTATTATATATTTTTTCATAATGTAAAAGTATACTTTAATGTAAAATTAAAAAATTACTCGCCAATAATATGCAACTCTGTAAATTCTTTACCAACGATTAAATAATTTTCATTTTCAAAAGTTTTTTTATCAAACGAAATTTTTTCATTGTCAATTTCTATTTTTTTTACTTTAAATGGTAATCCAAATAAATTAATTCTGTATTTGGTGTAATTCGTATCGTATTTCCCATCTTTATGCAATTGAATGATCAGCTCTTTTTCTTTTCCTGTAGCTTGAAAAGACAAGAAACTGTATCTTCCCTTTTTATAATCGTAGCCATCTTGAGCATCTTCGTAAACTACTGATTTCTCCTTTCCTTCTTTGTAATATACATCTAATATCAATTCATCAAATTCTAATTCCCCAACATATTGTTGTACGGGATACTTTGGTATTATGGCACCTGCTTTTATAAAAATTGGAATTTGGTCAAACGTAGCATCAACCCACATTTCTTTTCCTCCAGAAACTAATTCGTTTGTCCAATAGTTATACCATTGCCCACGAGGAACAAACATCCTTCTTCCTAATGAATTCGGTTCCAGAATAGGGCAAACTAAAATTTGGTTCCCAAAGATAAATTCGTCATTGCGATAATGAGTTTGAATATCATCTTGATCATAATATACCAAAGGTT
>JBIILD010000067.1:0-9515 GCA_044232845.1 Flavobacterium sp. | reverse complement strand
ACTTTCCAATATTTACGCCTTGCAAATGCAAGGAGCTGAAGTAAAGGTTTGCGGCCCGAAAACCCTCATTCCAAAACACATCGAATCACTTGGAGTTACCGTAGAGCCGAATCTACGCAAAGTACTAGAATGGTGCGATGTAGCGAATATGTTACGCGTTCAAAACGAAAGAATGGACGTGAATTTTTTCCCTTCTACGCGGGAATATGCCCAACAATACGGATTGGACAAAACCTTACTAGATTCCCTAAACAAGGAAATAATAATTATGCACCCGGGCCCCATTAATCGTGGTGTTGAAATTACATCGGATGTTGCCGATTCCAAACAATCGGTGATTTTGAATCAAGTTGAAAATGGGGTTGCAATTAGAATGGCAGTAATTTATTTATTGGCTTCAAAAATTCAGTAAATATTTAGTCTACTCTGATTCCTAATAACCCAATTTTTCTTTGTAAATTAGCAATACATTAATTTCATTCCAATGAAAGTAGAACAAAAAGGACATACCGTTTGCATAAAAGATACACAAGGGGATTTAGTTTCATATTTGATGAAAGTGACTCACGAGTACAAATCCTTTGAAAAATATAATATTATTATTGATATAAGAATGCATAAAAATCTCTCTGCGAAAGAAATTAATGGATTTATGCCTCTTTCAAAGATTCATAAAAAAGCCAATAAATCATTTGTAATAGTTACCTCCGACCTTGACTATAACGCAATTTCAAACAAACTTACTGTTGTAAGATCATTGATCGAGGCCCATGATATCATAGAGATGGAGGAAATAGAAAGAGATTTGGGATTTTAAATAGGGCATTTGTTTATTCGCTTAATTGTTTATTCGAATGAAATGTGGCAGTAACGATTAACCAAATAACCGAATAAACTTTGAATTTAACCATCCTTGGCTGTTATGCAGCAACACCCAGAACTTTTACCAACCCAACTTCGCAGGTTTTAGAAATCAGAAACAGATTGTTTTTGATTGATTGTGGTGAGGGAACTCAAGTACAGTTACGCAAGAACAAAATTAGGTTTTCAAAAATCAATCATATTTTTATTTCGCATTTGCATGGCGATCATTTCTTTGGACTGGTTGGCTTAGTTTCTACCTTCATGTTGCTCAATCGAACAACCGACTTGCATATTTATGGTCCAAAAGGAATTAAGGAAATTATTAATCTGCAATTGCGATTATCGAATTCTTGGCCAACTTATGGATTATTTTTTCACGAATTGGAATCCAAAGAAAGTGTAATTATTTTTGAAGATGAAAAGGTTGTCGTGAAGACTATCCCTTTAAAACATAGAATTTATACCAATGGCTTTCTGTTTCAGGAAAAAATAAGGGAACGGAAATTAGATTCAAACGCCGTTCAGAATTATGAAATTGACAAATGTTATTACCAAAACATCAAAAACGGGAAAGACATCACATTAGAAGATGGACGAGTTATTGAAAACCGAAAATTGACTTTTGATCCAATTCGACCTATGAGTTATGCTTTTTGCTCTGATACGGCTTATGACGAAAGCATAATTCCAATAATAAATGAAGTTGATGTTTTGTATCACGAATCGACCTTTTTGGATTCAGAGAAATCTTTGGCAGGTAAAACGATGCATTCTACAGCAAAAGAAGCGGCGACTATCGCTTTAAAAGCGAATGTCAAACAACTTGTTTTGGGACACTATTCGACACGATATGAAAGTCTTGAGCTTTTCAAGGAACAGGCGGAAACTATTTTTCCGAATGTGCTTTTGGCAGAAGATGGAAAAAGTTTTGAGTTTTAATTCAAATTAACTGTTTTTAAAAAGTAGTTTATCTTTTAAAACGTAGTAATTTTGTTTCCAAATAAATATATTGGCAAACAATGAAAGACATAGGGAGTTATCGAAAATCGTATGATAAAAGTGAACTTTTAGAATCTACCATTCCGGAAGATCCAATGAATTTATTCAATAGGTGGTTTCATGAAGTCGAAGATTTTGGAGGTGTGGATGAAGTCAATGCAATGTCAGTTTCCACTATTGGATTGGATGGTTTTCCAAAATCTAGAGTTTTGTTGTTGAAGCAGTTCACCTTCGAAGGATTTATTTTTTACACCAATTACAATTCCGAAAAAGGCATGGCTATTGCCAATAATCCCAATGTTTGTCTTTCTTTTTATTGGCATTCACTCGAACGCCAAGTCATAATAAAAGGTGTTGCAGAGAAAACTTCTGAGAATATTTCTGATGGTTATTTTGAGTCGAGGCCAACCGGAAGCAAATTAGGAGCCCTCGTTTCTAATCAAAGTGAGGTAATACCATCCAGAACGGTTCTGGAAGAAACATTAAAACAATTAGAAAAAGAATTTGAAGGAAAAGAAATTCCGAGACCCAAATTTTGGGGTGGGTTTTTAGTCCGTCCCGTAGAAGTTGAATTTTGGCAAGGACGGCCCAATAGATTGCACGACAGAATTAGGTATCATTTTCAAGAGGATTATACCTGGAAGATAGAAAGACTATCCCCTTAGCATTAATAAAATGTAATACAAATACTACTTTTTGAACTAATTTGTGTATTTAATCGATTTTATTTGTTTATTAAACGACTATCAATCTATCTTTGGATCAAGAAATAAAGAAATTAATGTTGATAGTAATTTAAAAGAGTTTGCCCCACAACCTGCTTTAAAAAAACTTAACCTTCTTTGTTTTAAAAAATAATAATTGAGTTTTTGTAGTTAATTAGTTAGAAAAACCATTCCTTGCTCGGAATGGTTTTTTTAGTTAGGACTTTTACCATCCTGAAAATTCTTATTTCCTTTTTTTAAAAAATTGCACTTGCTAGTTGAATCTGCCGAATCTGCCCACTGCATAATTATTTTGCAGATAAATAAAAAATAACTACTTTTGCAGACCTTTTGGTGAATAAGAGTTTCCTTTGGGTATAAACAAATCAATTCAACAACTTCTGTTGTTTTCTAGCACTTTAAGAAACTCAAGAAAGCACAGAATACAAATTTTTAATCAGCATGTCTGAAACATTAAAATCACAAGAACAATTTTTAGCAGAATTTAACTGGCACAATTTCGAAGAAGGAATTGATGCAGTAGATCAAAAAAACTTACAAGAATTCGAAGACTTAGTTTCAAAAACTTTTATCGCTACAGATCAAGAAGAAGTAGTTGAAGGTGTGGTCGTTAGAATCACCGATAGAGACGTTATCGTTGATATCAACGCAAAATCGGAAGGGGTTATTTCTTTAAACGAATTCCGTTACAATCCAAACTTAAAAGTAGGTGACAAAGTAGAAGTGTTAATTGACATCCGTGAGGACAAAACAGGACAATTAGTACTATCTCACAGAAAAGCACGTACTATCAAATCCTGGGATAGAGTTATTTCGGCAAACGAAACAGGTGAAATCGTTAATGGTTTTGTAAAATGCAGGACTAAAGGCGGTATGATTGTTGACGTTTTCGGAATTGAAGCGTTCTTACCAGGTTCTCAAATTGATGTTAAACCAATTAGAGATTACGATGTATATGTAAACAAAATGATGGAATTCAAGGTGGTGAAAATTAACCACGAATTCAAAAACGTTGTTGTTTCTCACAAAGCGCTTATTGAAGCGGATATTGAAGTACAGAAAAAAGAGATCATCGGAAAATTACAAAAAGGACAAGTATTAGAAGGTGTTGTTAAAAACATTACTTCTTATGGTGTGTTTATTGACCTTGGTGGTGTTGATGGATTAATCCACATTACGGATCTTTCTTGGTCAAGAATCAACCATCCATCTGAAGTTCTTGAGTTAGATCAGGTTCTTAACGTGGTAATCCTTGATTTTGATGACGAAAAAACAAGAATCCAATTAGGATTGAAACAATTAAACGCTCACCCATGGGATGCATTAAATGCTGAACTTAAAATAGGTGATAAAGTAAAAGGTAAAGTAGTTGTAATCGCTGATTACGGTGCTTTCATCGAAGTTGCTGAAGGTGTTGAAGGTTTGATCCACGTTTCTGAAATGTCATGGTCTACTCATTTACGTTCTGCTCAAGATTTCGTAAAAGTAGGTGATATTGTTGAAGCTGTTATTTTGACTTTAGACAGAGATGACCGTAAAATGTCAATGGGCATCAAACAATTGTCTCAAGACCCATGGACAGATATCACAGCTAAATACCCAGTAGGTTCTAAACATACAGGTATCGTTAGAAACTTTACAAACTTCGGAATTTTCGTAGAATTAGAAGAGGGTATTGATGGATTGATTTATATCTCAGACCTTTCTTGGACTAAGAAAATCAAACATCCATCTGAATTTGTGAATGTTGGTGAAAAATTAGATGTAGTGGTATTAGAATTAGATGTTGAAGGACGTAAGCTATCTTTAGGTCACAAACAAACTACTGCTAATCCTTGGGATCAATACGAAGCTTCTTTCGCAGTTGGAACTATCCACACAGGTGAAATTGCTGAGATTGTTGACAAAGGAGCTACAGTAGAATTCGGAGAAGACATCGTTGCTTTCATTCCAACACGTCACCTGGAAAAAGAAGACGGTAAGAAATTGAAAAAAGGAGAAACTGCTGAATTCAAAGTAATCGAATTTAACAAAGAATTCAAAAGAGTGGTTGCCTCTCACACGGCTATTTTCCGTGAAGAAGAAGAGAAAGCGGTTAAAGCTGTTGCCGAAGCAGTTGCTTCAGCTACAAATGCACCAGCTGCAACTCTTGGAGACAACAATGATATCCTTGCTGGTCTGAAAGCCAAAATGGAAAAAAACGAGAAAAAGAAATAAGATACATTTCTTGATTTTGAATATAGAAAGTCCCGATTTAATCGGGACTTTTTTGTGCTATATCGAAATTGTGAAGGCAACGCTGTGGAGTGTAGTAATCGTTTTAAATCAATACAACATTCGATCAATGACAAGTAATACAATAAGTAAGTCGAAAGTTTTAATGTCGTAAAGTTAAAAGTCTCTATATAGTGAAAAACTATTTGAAATCAGACAGTTACAACAAACTTCATATTTTTAAAAATGACATTTTATTTCACTTACTACTTATAATAAACCCGCTCCGCAAAGTCTCCGACTTTGAGGAAGTGATATTCGGTTTGTAACCGACCCCTTATTAAAAAAATTAAATTTTCGAGGATAATATTGATGTTTATGTGCTTTTAATCATTCTTTGGTATAAAAAGAAGCCCTGCCCTTATTTGTGATAAAATTTTCTCAATTTTAAGTTTAGCTCTATAGGATTAAAAGGCTTTATAATATATTCGTTAATGCCGATGAGCATCGCTTTCTCTAGATAATCGTAGGAAGTTGAGGCTGTTAAAGCTATAATAGGGATAGTGGAATCCTTGTTTCGTATAATTGTAGTGGCCTCGTATCCATCCATTATTGGCATGGCTAAATCCATCAAAATAACATCGTACTTTCCTATTTCGTATTGTTGAGTAGCAATTAATCCATTTAAAGCAACGTCTACTGAGACATTCCAATGTGATAAAATTTTCTCTGCAACTTTAATATTAATTAGATTATCTTCGACCAATAGCACCCGCATACCTTGTAAATTTTCTTCTTTATAATTTTGGTATAAAAAGTCGGTTTTTAAATCTGAACTGTCTAAAAAGTAAGGGACTTTTAATACAAAACTAAAATTGGAACCCTTACCAATTTCACTTTGTAACACAACATCGGAATGCATTAATTTCAGAAGCTTTTTAGAAATCACTAAACCCAATCCTGTTCCTCCAAATTGCCTAGTTGTACTTTTTTCTGCTTGTTCGAATTGACTAAAAATTTGTTCAAATTTAGAAGTTTCTATTCCAATTCCAGTATCAATAATCTGGATTTTGAATATAGATATTTTGTCTTTTTTTTCTAATTGATCAATTTTAATTTGGATCAAACCATTATGGGTAAACTTTATGGCATTTGAAACTAAATTAGTTATAACCTGCAAAATTCTTAGAGGATCACTAATGACTTTTGAGGTGAAATTCTCGTCAATTATAACTTCAATTTTATTTAAATTTTCGTGAGCTTTTACCTCTAATGATTTTACAATTTGAAAAACTAATTCTTCTAAGTCGAATGGAATATGTTCAATATCAATTTTACCAGCCTCAATTTTATTAAAATCAAGGATATCGTTAATCAAAAGGAATAAATTTTGTGAAGAATTTTTTAAAACCTTTAAATTTTCCTGGAAACTAGCTAGGGAATTTTCTTTTTCCATGATGTAAATTAACCCAACAATAGCATTCAATGGAGTTCGAATCTCATGACTCATAATAGAAAGGAAATCCGACTTGGCAAGATTAGCCTTTTCTGCATTCGATTTGGCATCGAATAACCGTTTTTCGAATTCTTTTTTCAAGTCAATTTCATTATGCAATATTTGCAACAATTCTGTCAGATTATCATCCCTTAACTCTACGACATTGTTACTTAATAGCTTTATAGCTTGAATTAATTCATACTGTATCTCTTTATTTTTCTCTAATTGATCTTTAATTTTAGTATTAATTTTATAAAATTCTAAATCATTTAATAGAATAGATCGTTCGAATAATTCAGAATCCTTTTCATAATTTTCATACGACTGATTTACAGCCTGAATGAATTTTTGAATTGATGGATTATCATTAATAATATCATCAGATAAAAATTTATTGATTTGTCTATTTAAATTTCTATTAAAATTATCATTAGGCATAAATAGAAATAGATTTAGTTTTCGCTAATTGTCAAAATAGCCAAAGTTTGGTTATGCAATTCACAAAATTTATAATCTTTAACCGGTGATATTTCGCCATAAGAATAAAACCCGCAAAGAAGTGTTTTTCCAGAAACTTCTTTAACGGCTTCAAATTCTTCATCGATTCTATTTCCTAAAACAATTTTTCTGCCAACACAGCTTACAATAATTGCTAAATCCTGCTCTTTTGTCTGACTCGAAAAAGCCTGATAAGCAGCATTGTATGAAGCATCAATTAGTTTGTCGAAATTACCTTTCATTAATCTCACAAGAGAACCTTGAGGGATATTCCCAGCGAAAGTCATGGATTTGGCTTTTTCGTCTATGGACAAAATTGTCCTTACAACCGAAGCCGAATCTTTGGTTTCTTTCATCGAAAGAGGAAAATACAAAGCAGAACTAGGTAAATCATCAGCATATTTACCCAAGTATTCTTTATAAATATCTAAGGCAAAGCGATCTCCTATTTTATACAACACATTCTTTTCTGAAAGTGTCACTTCTCTTTCGGGACCATAATCACTCCAACCACCCTCACAACCCGAACCAAAATTTAGTGCATCGCCATAAAACCCAATAATTACAATTTTTCCTTCTTCAGCATCTTGATTGAGACCTACAATAGTTTTGAGAAATGCAACCTTATCTCCTGCAAGTCCACCAAAAATAGGTAGTGAGTAATTTGTTTGTTTTTCTAATTCGTTCACTAATTCAGTTCCGTTAACAAAACTCCCTTCGGAAATTACCACTATTAATTTTAAGTCTTTATCTAAAAGTTCGTTTTTTACAACAAGACCCAATTCTTCAATATTTTTATTTTTTAAAAGGTCTATTTCTGCAATTTTTATTGTTGATTTTTCTAATTCTATAGCAGTAGAAACAATCTTGTTTTCAACTATGCTTAAATTAGAGATTTGTCCTGAAGTGGAGCAAATAACGATTTGTGCTTCAGAATAGATTTCTTTTAATTTTTTATAAGGCAGTGAAGATTCTAAAAACTCTCTTTCTCCAAAAGCTAAAACTAGATTTGCTTTTGTTGCAGAAAAACCGGGTGATGAAAAAATAATTTCTTTGTCACTTTGATCATCAATTAAAATTTGTTGCATTTTCATTATTAGCAGGTATTTATTAGGGGGGCTTAAAGTAAATAAAATAATTTAACAAAAACAAAAAAAATCTGCAATTTTATTTGCAGATTTCATATATTAATTCATTTTGAATCCTAATGCTCATTTACACATTAAACCTAAAATGCATCACGTCGCCATCTTTTACGACATATTCTTTTCCTTCTACCTTAAATTTTCCAGCTTCTTTACATTTAGCTTCAGAACCGTAATGAATGAAATCATCATACCCAATCACTTCGGCGCGGATAAATCCTTTTTCGAAATCCGTATGAATAACTCCCGCAGCTTGCGGCGCAGTTGATCCAACGTTGATAGTCCAAGCCCGAACTTCTTTGACACCGGCGGTAAAATAAGTTTGTTGCTTCAATAATTTATAAGCGGCACGAATTAAAACGGAAGCTCCTGGCTCTGTCAATCCCATGTCTTCAAGAAAAACCTGACGCTCTTCATAGCTTTCTAATTCGGTTATATCAGCTTCAGCACCTACAGAGAGTACAATAACCTCTGCAGCTTCGTCTTTTACTAATTCACGAACTTGGTCTACATATTTATTTCCGTTAACTGCTGAATTTTCATCTACATTACACACGTACAATACAGGTTTTGCCGTAATTAATTGAAAACCCTCCATCAAAATTTCTTCATCATTATTTTGAGGAGTTATGGTTCTTGCCGATTTAGCTTGAAGCAAATTTTCTCTGATTCTGTCTAAAAGTGCTTTTTCAGTTTGCGCTTCTTTGTTGCCTGTTTTAGCGGCACGATTTACTTTTTCCAACCGTTTTTCTACATTCTCTAAATCTTTCAACTGTAATTCAATATCGATTGTTTCTTTGTCACGAATTGGATTCACATTTCCGTCCACATGAACAATATTATCATTGTCAAAACAACGCAACACGTGAATAATGGCGTTACATTCTCTAATGTTTCCTAGAAATTGATTTCCTAAACCTTCGCCTTTACTGGCTCCTTTTACTAATCCTGCAATATCTACAATATCAACCGTTGCCATTTGTACTCGTTCTGGCTTGACTAATTCCTCTAATTTTTCGATTCTAGAATCAGGCACATTGACCACTCCTATATTGGGTTCGATGGTGCAAAAAGGAAAATTAGCACTTTGCGCTTTTGCATTAGATAAACAATTGAACAATGTTGATTTTCCAACATTTGGTAATCCTACAATTCCTGCTTTCATGATTTTTATATTTTCACACAACGTATTAGGTTGAATTCTGTTTTACTAATATTTTTAAAAGTCTGCAAATATAAGATTTAATAATCCATAAAAAAATCCTGAGTTAGTGCTCAGGATTTTTTGTTATCAAAAAGTTTTTTTTATCTATTCATTATGCAAGAACGCTTGTCTGTTTAGTAAAGTTTCTTCGCTTTCCACATGATTTTCGTCTGGAATACAGCAATCAACCGGACAAACAGCAGCGCATTGTGGCTCGTCGTGAAATCCTTTACACTCGGTACACTTTCCAGGGACAATATAGTATATATCATCTGAAATGGGCGTTTGTGCAGCATCGGCATCGATTTCTTCGCCAGTAGGCAAGATTACTTTTCCTTTAATTTTGGTACCATCCTTATATCTCCAGT
>JBIILD010000149.1:0-2528 GCA_044232845.1 Flavobacterium sp. | reverse complement strand
CATCCCTAAAGAAAGTAATATCTAAATAGCCTAAAGCAATATTTGAAATTTTATATTCTTTTTCCAACAAATCTTTTAATCGCTCCGCCAAGAAAGTGCCTCGTGGTTGAATGCCAATTAAAATGGTGTCCGAAAAATCAAGATGTTTTTCGATTAACTGGCAGGCCAAACGATGCAGGATGATATTGACTTCCTTCGAAGTGAGCAATATTTTTTGACTCATAACCAAGTGTTATTTGGGGTGTAAAGATATGATTTTTTTACAGAATAAATAATTGATTTTTTTGTTACGATAAAAAAAACACTATGTTTTAAAATTAAAACACACGAATTATCATTTTCTGAAAATCATTTTCCGAAATTATAGGAATATTTAACTTGACCGCTTTCTCTAATTTGGCAGGTCCCATATTTGCTCCTGCAATCACATAATCGGTTTTGGCTGAAATGGAACTTCCTACTTTTCCACCGTTGTCTTCAATAGCTTTTTTTAAATCGTCTCTCGAAAATTCTTCAAAAACACCAGAAACTACAAAAGTTTGGCCGGCGAGTTTGTTTGTAGCATTGGGATTAATAATTTCGACAATTTCAAATTGAACCCCATACCTCTTTAATCGGTCAATGATAATTCTGTTTTCTTTATTTTGGAAGAAATCGACCACGCTTTGCGCAATACGCTCTCCGATTTCGTCCACTAAAACCAAGTCCATCAAACTGGCTATACTCAATGCGTCAATGTTTTTATAATGTTGAGCTAATTTCTTAGCTACCGTTTCGCCCACAAAACGGATTCCAAGGGCATATAAAACCCGTTCAAAAGGAATATTCTTTGAATTCTCGACTCCTCGTACCAAGTTTTCTGCCGATTTCTGAGCCATTCTTTCCAATGGCAGAATTTGTCCCACAGTCAACTCATATAAATCCGCATAATTGTGAACCAATCCATTATTGAACAATAAAGCCACCGTTTCCCCTCCGAGCCCTTCGATATCCATGGCTTTCCGGGAGATAAAATGTTGAATTCTGCCTATAATTTGCGGTGGACAGCCATAAAAATTAGGGCAATAATGATTGGCTTCGCCTTCACTTCTAATTAATTCCGTTTGGCATTCTGGGCAATGCATAATGTATTTTGTAGGTTCAGAGCTCTCGGGTCTTTTGCTAAAGTCTACGGCTATAATTTTCGGAATAATTTCTCCTCCTTTTTCTACAAAAACGGTGTCGCCAATGCGAATATCTAGTTTTTCTATTTGGTCAGCATTGTGCAAGGAAGCTCTTTTTACTATGGTTCCTGCTAATTGAACGGGTTCTAAATTAGCCACTGGAGTTATTGCCCCTGTTCTTCCCACTTGATAGGAAATGGAATTCAATTTTGTGGAAACTTGTTCTGATTTAAATTTGTAAGCGATTGCCCAACGCGGCGATTTAGCCGTAAAGCCCAATTCATCCTGATGCTGGAAACTATTCACTTTGACAACGACACCGTCTGTTTCATAAGGAAGATTATGCCTGTGAACATCCCAATATTCTATATATTGAAAAACTTCATCTAAATTATGCGCTAACTTGGCCTCTTTAGATACTTTGAAACCCCAATTTCTGGCGGTTTCAAGGCTTTCAAACTGGGACCTGAAAGGCAACTTATTTCCAATAACGAAATACAGCAAACAATCCAAAGGCCTTTTGGCAACCTCGGCACTGTCTTGCAACTTTAAGCTTCCAGAAGCGGTATTTCTAGGATTAGAATAGGGTAGTTCCCCTATTTCCATTAGTTCCTGGTTCATTTTTTCGAATCCAGCAAAAGGCAAGATAATTTCACCACGAACATCAAATGTATCGGGAAAATTACCTTTTAGTTCCAGTGGAATTGATTTTATGGTTTTAATATTATTGGTGACATCATCCCCCTGAACGCCGTCGCCTCGGGTAACGGCACGTTTTAGCTTTCCATCCTCATAAGTTATACTAATTGATGCTCCATCGTATTTTAGTTCGCAAGTATATTCTAATGTAACCTCACCCAGCACCTTTTGAATACGATTTTCCCAGTCTATTAATTCCTCTTTGGAATAGGAATTATCGAGGGAATACATCCTATACTCATGCTTAACTGTTTGGAAATTTTTGGTTATGGTTCCACCTACACGTTGCGTTGGAGAGTTTTCATCGAAGTAATCCGGATGCTTATTTTCTAATTCTTGAAGTTGCTTGAGTTTTTGGTCGAATTCGAAATCAGAAATTGTCGGCTTGTCCAACACATAATAATTATAATTGTGCTGATTGAGTTCTTCTCTTAATTTTAGAATCGTATTGCGAATGTCCATAGAAAAAAAAGAGATTTTAGTTTTTGAAATAAACGACTAAAATAACTAATTTAATAGAAAAAACGATAAAATTATGATTCAATAATTGAAATTATTTGTTTGAATAATTGTCCGTCGCTTAAAAAGGAACCTTGTTGAATTAATCCAAAAATAGAAGCGTTGCGCTCTTCGGGAAATACTTTTTTACCGGTTTTGATTTCGATA
>JBIILD010000066.1:0-9537 GCA_044232845.1 Flavobacterium sp. | reverse complement strand
CTAAATCAGCATTACTAAATTATAAATTTTGACATTTAATTATTCCATACCCATAAAATTTAAGGGGGTAAAATACAAATATGATAAAAATCATAGTTCTAGTTACTTTTTTTATGGGGGTATGAAATGATTTATATACTTTTATCGAAATTTAAAACTAAAAAACTATGAGAAAGATTATTTTAAGTGTGATTCTAATCACAATTTTGGTGTTATCCATTTTTTCAATTTATTTGTTTCCAGAAAGTGCAACTTTAGGAGCACATGTTATCCCTCTTAAATTAGATACTGGAGATACAGCTTGGATGCTGTGCGCAACAGGACTTGTATTGTTAATGACTCCAGGACTTGGTTTCTTTTATGGAGGAATGGTAGGCAAGAAAAATGTAATTAGTACAGTATTACAAAGCTTCATCGCCATGGTAATTGTAACTGTATTATGGGTTGTCGTTGGATTCGGAATGTGTTTTGGGCCATCCATAGGTGGTTTTATTGGAGATCCTTCTTATAATATGTTTTTTCAAGGAGTGAGCGCTAATACAGCATGGGAATTAGCTCCAACTATTCCTTTCTTATTGTTTGCCTTATTTCAAGCAAAATTTGCTATCATTACACCGGCCTTAATAACAGGAGCTTTTGCAGAACGAGTACGTTTTTGGGCTTACATGTTGTTTATGGTCTTATTTATATTAGTTATTTATGCTCCACTATGTCACATGACTTGGCATCCTGATGGCATGTTCTTTGGATGGGGAGTGTTAGATTTCGCTGGTGGAACTGTAGTACACATGAGTGCTGGTTGGGCAGCCCTTGCAGGAGCGATGTTCTTAGGGAAAAGAAAAGTACCAAAAGCAAACCCTGCTCGTATCACATATGTATTGTTAGGAACAGGATTGTTATGGTTTGGTTGGTTCGGGTTCAATGCAGGTTCTGCTGTTGGATCTGGAAGCCTTGCTGCACAAGCATTAGGAACTACAACTGTTGCTGCTGCCGCCGCCGCCATGGGATGGGTATTTTTAGACAAAATTCTTGGACATAAACTTTCTGCCATGGGAGCTTGTATCGGAGCTGTTGTAGGATTAGTTGCTATTACACCTGCAGCCGGTTTTGTAACAATCCCTTCTGCACTTGCCATTGGTTTTATTGCTAGTATCGTTAGTAATCTTGTGGTAAGCAAGTTCCCTAAGGGTAAAATTGATGACGCTTTAGATGTATTTGCTTGTCACGGTGTTGGTGGAATGGTAGGTATGCTTTTAACAGGTGTATTTGCTTCAAAATCAGTAAATGCAATTGTAGGGGATAATCAAGGCTTAATCTATGGTGATGCTACCTTGTTTTTAATTCAATTAAAAGCATTAGTTCTTGTTTCTATATTTGCTTTCGCAGCTTCTTATGCACTGTTCTTTATTGTTAATAAAATTACTCCATTGAGAGTTAGTGAAGAAAAAGAAGAATTAGGTTTGGATATTTCTCAACACGGAGAATTTTTGTAAACCATTTTCTAAATAATTTAAAGACACCCTAAAAATTCGTTTTTAGGGTGTTTTTTTTCTAGGTTATTAACCTTTTTTGATTTAGTGTAAGCATTATCGTTTGTACCTATTCGTCAAGTTTCAAAACCTTATTGACAGGAGTTGGTTTAATTTTGTTTCAAATAAATTTAGGATATTATTTTTGAATTGTTCAGGTGTTATTTTAAAACAGCCCAATAAAAATTGAACTAAAAGAAATTTACTGCTGCAGTATAACGAAAGGATTGGACTGATAAATAATTATAATTTGTATAGCGGACAGTTAGGTCATATCCTTTATTCCTTTTACGAAGATCCACTTCATGAATAGTTTTTCACCATCTTTGGTCTTAACAGCTTGAAACTTCGGTGCCAGAATGGTTCCCACCACAAAAGCCGTCATTGAAATCCATAAACCAGATAATTGGGTGTATTTGTCTATCAAAAATTGTAACGAAATAAATAAAATAGCAAAACAACCTAGTTGGTATAGAAATGCTCGTACTTGTAATTTTGTCATATTGTAGGGTATTAGGTTTTGGGTGTAGGGTTCTAGTTGTTATTTTTTTACAATTTAAACTCTAATTATTGAACACTGTCATCAACTGTTTGAAATTTTGTTCTCTTGCTTCCTTCATACATTTCGTATTTTACCAATCGTGCTTCGATGCTGGCATTAAAAAGTTTTATTTTTCGGGAAGGTTTCAATCCAACAAATTTCAAAGCTTCTAGATTTCCAGTAATGAACCAAGCATTTGTACCTGGATAATTTTTCTTCAAGGTGTCGCCAATATTTTTGTAAAACTCTTCCATGTGAATATCCAATCGCTCATCATAAGGCGGATTAAAAACCACATGTAATTTTCCTTGCGATGTTTTTTCCGTATCAAAAAAGTTACGTTCCTCGATAGAGATATATTCGTCTAAATTAGCGTTTTTGATATTGTCTTTTGCTTTTTGAACCGCAGATGGTGCTTTGTCATATCCTTTTATGGTGTAATGAAATTCTCGAATTTTTTTCATCAAGGAATCCATTATTTGATCAAACAAATCATTGTCCCAATCGTTCCATTTTTCGAAAGCAAATTCCTTGCGGTTGATGTTTGCCGGAATGTTACAGGCAATCATCGCTGCTTCGGCTAGAAAAGTTCCTGAGCCGCACATGGGATCTAAGAAATCGCCTTGACCATCCCAGCCGGAAAGGAGCAGAATTCCTGCAGCTAAAACTTCATTTATAGGAGCGATATTCGTGGCAGTTCTATACCCCCGTTGGTGTAACGAATTTCCTGAAGTATCTAGAGCTACTGAAACTTGGTCTTTATCAATGTGAATGTTGATTCTCAAATCGGGATGTATTTTCTCAATACTTGGCCGTTGTCCGGTACGTTCCCGAAATTGATCCACGATAGCATCTTTACATTTTTGGGAAACAAATTCCGAATGGTTGAAATACTCTGAATGTACTGTCGCATCTATCACAAAAGTCTGGTTGGCACTGATAAATTTCGACCAGTTTACCCCAGAAATACCTTTATACAAACTTTGTTCATCTCTTGCTTTGAAAAAATAAATGGGTTTCAGTATTTTTAAAGCAGTTCTCAAGGACAAGTTTGCCTTGTACATAAAACCTTTATCACCCTTGAAACTGACCATTCTTACACCTTGCTCGACGTCTTGTGCGCCCAACATTTTCAATTCATTTGCCAGTATTTCTTCAAAGCCAAAAAAGGTTTTGGCAATCATTCTAAAATTATTTTCCATTGTTAAATCAAGTATTCGGTGCAAAAATAGTCTAAATTTGCACTTTAATTGAAATTCAAAAATAATAAATGTCGAATCCACTAAAACCTAAGACCCAAGACCCAATACCCAAAACCCATAATTGGTTTGCCTCTTGGTTCGACACTCCTTATTATCACATTCTTTATAAAGATAGAAATTATCGAGAAGCCCAAATTTTCATGGACAATTTAACGCACTACCTCAATCTCCCTGAGAAAGCAAAAGTGTTGGATTTAGCTTGTGGCAAAGGGCGCCATGCTATTTATTTGAACCAGTTAGGCTTTGAAGTTGTGGGTATTGATTTGTCTGAAAATAGCATTATGGAGGCCAATAAAAACCAGAATGAATCGCTACATTTTCAGGTTCATGACATGCGTGAAGCTTTTGGAGATAAATTTGACGCCATCTTTAATTTGTTTACTAGTTTTGGTTATTTCGAAAATGCCGAAGACAATCTGACTACTTTGAAGGCAATGAAAGAGAGCCTCACCGAATATGGTTTTGCCGTAATCGACTTTATGAATATCAACCAGGTCATTGCAAATTTAGTTCCTGAAGAAGTTAAAACTGTTGAAAATATTGATTTTTACATCAAACGTTATGTGAGTGAAGGCCATATTTACAAGGAAATTAAATTTGAAGACCAAGGCGAGAAATTTCATTTTACCGAAAGGGTAAAAGCTTTAACTCTCAAGGATTTTGAAGAACTAATGGAAGAAGCCGGGATTTATCTTTTGGACATTTTTGGAGATTATAAATTGAAAAAATTCCACAAAACCGAAAGTGAACGATTAATCATGATATTCAAGTAATGAACTACCTTTTACCCTTATTTTCTGTCCTGTTAGGTTATAGTGCAGCCCTGTTTTTGAAACCGAAAAACAAAACCAATCTTAAATTATTATTGGCTTTCAGCGGTTCTTTTTTATTGTCGTTGACTGTTATGCAATTGTTGCCGGACGTTTACAAAAGTGACAATCACAACATCGGACTTTTTATAATGGCTGGAATTTTATTCCAAATCATATTGGAGTTTTTCTCCAAAGGTGCTGAACACGGACATGTACACGGTCACGAAAAAATATTCCATATCCCATGGCTACTTTTCATCAGTCTGTGTATTCATGCCTTTTCAGAGGGATTCCCGGTTAGCCATCATCATAATTTAGCATTGGGAATTGCGATACATCATTTGCCTATCGCCATCATTCTGACTACTTTTTTTGTTCATTCAGGCCTGAACAAAAATGCTATTTTTGCCTTTATGATTACTTTCGCCATTATGACTCCACTAGGAACAATTGTATCAGACTATTTGCCTCAATTAAACGCTTATTATACTGAAATTACCGCCGTTGTTATTGGGATACTATTCCATATTTCCTCCACTATTATTTTTGAAAGTAGCGAAGGACACAAGTTCAATATCGCCAAAGTTTCAATGATAATTTTGGGAATTGTGTTGGCCTATTTTATTTAGACTTTTATTGATTAATTTTATTAAATTTGTAAAAACAATTAAAAGATGGAAGCAACTCTTTTAGAAAGAATTACCATAAAACCAGACCTTTGCAATGGCAAACCCACGGTGAGAGGAATGAGAATTACTGTGGAAAGCATTTTACAGTATTTATCAGCCGGAGATTCAATGGAAGCCATTTTAGAAGCCTATCCATTTCTTGAAAAAGAAGATATTCAGGCTTGTATTGCATTTGCCTTAAAAAATCTGTCCTCGTATAAAAATAACATTCAACTAGCTAGTTAATAATGAATTGTTCATTTTTAGTTGATATTAATTTACCAAAATATTTCAACTTTTTTAATAACAATCGTTATGTTTTTGTATCTGACATTAATTTGCAAATGACCGATAGTGAAATATGGGATTATGCGTTGAAAAACGAGTTGGTTATACTAACAAAAGACACCGATTTTTATAACCGCTTCTTGGTTTCGAAAAACACTCCAAAAATAATTTATTTTCAATTAGGTAATTGTTCTTTGAAACAATTACACCAATATTTTAATGACAATTGGGTTAAAATCCAATCTGAAATAGAAAATTCAAGACTTATTATTGCAAAAGAAAATCATATCGAATGCATTCGTTAAAACATTAAAAATGACCTTTACAAAAACCACCGAACAATCCTCGAAATACGAACATTTAGAAAAAATGTCAGTATCGGAATTACTTTCAAATATCAATCAAGAAGACAAAACCGTCCCTTTTGCCGTAGAAAAATCCCTGCCACAAATCGAGGGTTTAGTAACTCAAATCGTTGCTAAAATGAAATTGGGAGGTCGATTATTCTACATTGGTGCAGGAACTTCAGGGCGTTTGGGCGTAGTGGATGCATCCGAGTGTCCTCCAACCTTTGGAGTTCCTTTTGACTTGGTCAACGGAATCATTGCTGGTGGTGACAAGGCCATTCGTAGAGCAGTAGAAAATGCCGAAGACGACGCCAACCAAGCTTGGATTGATTTGCAAGATCACAATATCAACGAAAATGATGTTGTCGTTGGGATTGCCGCTTCGGGAACAACACCTTACGTTATTGGAGGGTTGAAAGCTTGCAATGAAAATAATATTACCACAGCGAGCATTTCTTGTAATGCAGAAAGTCCGCTTTCGAAAACTGCAAAATTCCCAATAGATGTGGTTGTGGGGCCTGAATTTGTAACGGGAAGTTCCCGAATGAAAGCAGGAACGGCACAGAAATTAGTACTCAATATGATTTCGACAGCAACCATGATTCAACTTGGGAAAGTGAAAGGTAATAAGATGGTCGACATGCAATTGAGCAACAGTAAACTTGTGGATCGTGGCGTAAAAATGATTATGGGAGAAATTCCTGTTTCGTATGCAGCAGCATCCGAATTACTAACTAAATATGGTAGCGTAAGAAAAGCGGTAGATAATTATAAAGGGCATTAATCAGCTTTTTTTTCTGATAATGCCCCGAATAGTTTTAGACAAAAATGTCGATTACTACTATTTTGTCAGCCAATCAATAATCTCAGGATCTGTTGGTGATGTTCTTGGAGCAATTACTTTTTCCAATTCGCCTTTTTCGTTCAAAAGATATTTCTGGAAATTCCATCCCACTTCAGAATCTTCCAGCCCGTTTTTAGATTTTTGGGTAAGGAATTGATATACTTGGTGCATGTCTTTACCCTTAACCGATATTTTGGCCATCATTGGAAAAGTAACGCCATAGTTTTTTTTACAAAACGCAGCAATTTCGGCATTGGTTCCAGGTTCTTGCCAAAGAAAATTATTAGCTGGAAAACCCACAATCACAAAGTTTTTATTTTTGTATTTTTCATACAATTCTTCCAAGTCTTTGTATTGTGGCGTGTGTCCACATTTGGAAGCGGTGTTTACAATCATTATTTTCTTGCCTTTCAAAGAAGCAAAATCAAATGTTTTACCTGATAAATCTTCTACTTTAAATTGATGAATGGTTTGCTTTTGCATCGTTGCATCTGTTTTACTTTGTTTATTTTGGCCTTGACAATTCCAAAAAAGCAATAATCCAAAGCCAAAAAATAATAAGTTTTTCATAGTTTATTTCTTTAAAAATTAATTAAGGTTTCTTTTTATAGTACTTCCGATATTTAGGATAGGTAATTGCCCCAAACAACGAAATTGTTCCTAATGAATACCAAATCCAAGCTAAGGAGTGAGCCTCCCCACTAGCATAGGAATGAAGTCCAACTAAGTGAAAATTCACGCCATAATAAGTGAACAAAATGGATATGAAGGCAAAAATACTCATCAAATTAAAGAACCATTTCCCTCTAAGTGAAGGTACAAAACGAGAGTGAATTACAAACGCATAAACCATAATACTTATCAATGCCCATGTTTCTTTTGGATCCCATCCCCAGTAGCGTCCCCAACTTTCATTTGCCCATTGTCCACCAAGGAAATTACCAATCGTTAACATGATCAAACCAATCGTTAATGACATTTCGTTGATATAAGTGATTTCTTTGATGTTTAAATTTATTTTGGCTTTGTTTTTCTCGTTGGTAAACAAAATCAATAGTAAAGAAACGGTTCCTAAAATCATGCTCAAGGCAAATGGACCATAACTTGCCACGATTACCGCCACATGTATCATCAACCAATAGGAATTTAAAACAGGTTGGAGATTAGCTATTTCTGGATCAATCCAATTGGCATTAGCGGCCATAAAAATCATCGATGTGACAAAAGCCGCCGAAGCCACGGTAAGTTTTGATTTTCGGTCGAAGGCCAATCCAAAAAAAATGGTAGCCCAGGCTACATATACGATGGCCTCATAGGCATTACTCCAAGGTGCATGACCGGAAATGCACCATCGGGCGATTAAAGCCAAAGTATGTAAGCCAAAAAAGAAACCAATCAAAACATGAAAAGTATTGACCGTTACTCTCCATATTTTTTTGTCAAAAAAGAGGTTTACTAATGCAAAAACCAACATGAAAATACCACCCAACAAGTAATAATAAAAGAGTTTGGGTAGAATATCATATTTATTATACAGGATTTCGAGATTTATTTTTTCTTCACTTGGCCTGACTTTACTACCAAATTTTTTCTGGAATCCATTTATGCTTTCCAGTAACTCGTCGGCTTGTTTGTAGTTACGGGGAGTTTTGACGCGACCTAATGCGCCAAAATACAAGGGTAGAATACTTTTGGTATACGTGGCGGCCATTCCTTTTAAACCGGCATGCTCTAATTCGGCATAAGAAATCCATTTGTTGTTTTGGTCATTTGGAATAGGAAAAACTTTCAAAATACTTCCGCTTAGCGCGTTGTCCATCAGATTTACTTTTTTATCGGTTTCGATAAAATCTTTTTCGAATTGGTTGGGATTTGCATTCTTGTACGCATCACCTAAATAAGGCCCTAATTTATAATTCCCAGTGGTGTCAAAAAAGGATATAAAAGAAG
Source organism: Flavobacterium sp. (assembly GCA_044232845.1). Lineage (GTDB taxonomy): Bacteria > Bacteroidota > Bacteroidia > Flavobacteriales > Flavobacteriaceae > Flavobacterium. The sequence continues at coordinate 1,296 of JBIILD010000066.1, read as the reverse complement.
CGTATTTTGCATTCTTGTCGAGACCAATAATTTTTCGGATACTATCGTTTCCTCCCTTGATATAAATCATGGGAACTTGTATCCAAAGATTTCCGTCGGCGATCATCGATAAAAACACCTGATCTGAATTCATTCCGTTATAGCTGTTTTTATGGCTTACTTTTCGCAATAATTCCGAAGAGAAGGTGTTTATAGGTTTCATTCTTCCGCCGGCATCTTGAACAATCAATCTTCCGAATTTAGCCGCATGAACTTCGGTTACTTTGCGTTTATTGATTAGTGAGTCCAATTGTTTTAGGCTTGGAGTATTTGCGGAATGATTTTGGGCGAAAGCCGTAAAACCGAACAACAAAATTAAAATAGGCAATAGTTTTGATTTTTTATCTTTCACCACTTCCAGTTTTCGTTTTAAATCAGCAAATCGGGAATGACTGGTAAACAGTATCGACATCATGGCAAAAAACAACATGAAATAACCAATATAGGTAATCAAAGTTCCCCAAAAATCGTGGTTTACAGACAATATTGTTCCTTTTTCGTCTGGATCGAATGAAGATTGAAAAAACCGGAACCCTTTATAATCCAAAACGTGATTCATATATATTCTGGCATCAAATGGTTCAATAGAGTCTTGAACGGTAACTTGGCTTTCAAAAGAAGAATAACTTTTCTCTGTTCCAGGATATTTTTGAGCAATAAAATCATTGAGTTTGATGTTAAAAGGCAAGGTGTAGGCCTTGCTTCCATAGAAAAAAGTATAGTCTAAATCTCCAATTTTAAACGATTTAGATTGTCCAACTTTGCCTTTGGTTCCCAATACCGTTACTAATTTCTCTTGTCCATTAGCCAGTACTTTTACAGTCAAAGCATTATCTCCTTCCTTCGATTTAAAATCATTTTTTGATTCATAATCTATCACCCCCTTTTCAGCGGGATCGGGAAAAACAAAACGTTTTTCTCCAATGCTGTATAACGAACGCATCATTAAGGGTTGTGTAACATCTTTGGCAACTTTTCCTTGTAATTTGTCAGCCATGCGCATAAAATTACCTTCAAATGGGGTTTGAATTGTGGAAGTGTTTCCGTTTATGGTAATGTTTATAGCACCTTGCGTAAATTTATTTAGGGCAAAAAGAACATTGTGAATGTTTTGAACTTCTCCCTCTTTCAGGAAATGTTCTTCCCGACCACTGTCTCCGGCTTCCACTAATTTTAGGTATAAAACCCCTTTTGCATCGGGCTTAATAATTTGTTTTGCTCCCATGATAAAATTATCATACTTCACTTTAAATTGGG
>JBIILD010000005.1:0-30105 GCA_044232845.1 Flavobacterium sp. | reverse complement strand
CGCTTTTTTACCAAAGAATTTTTCTACTTCGTCAGCGATTCTTGGCATACGAGTAGAACCTCCTACAAGGATTACTTCGTCAATATCAGAAACAGACAAACCTGCATCTTTCAACGCTTTAGCCACTGGTGCCATAGAACGTTTTACTAATGCGTCAGTCAATTGTTCGAATTTAGCTCTAGTCAATTTTTTAACTAAGTGTTTTGGTCCTGAAGCGGTAGCCGTTACGTAAGGCAAGTTGATTTCCGTTTCAGCAGAAGAAGACAATTCAATTTTTGCTTTCTCTGCAGCTTCTTTCAAACGTTGCAATGACATTGGATCTAAACGTAAATCAATCCCTTCCTCCGTTTTAAATTCGTCAGCCAACCAGTCAATAATTTCGTGGTCAAAATCATCTCCACCAAGGTGAGTGTCACCATTTGTTGATAGAACTTCGAAAACACCGTCACCTAATTCAAGAACAGAAATATCAAAAGTACCTCCACCCAAATCGTAAACCGCAATTTTTTGATCTTTACCTTTTTTATCCAAACCATAAGCCAAGGCTGCGGCAGTAGGCTCGTTGATTATACGCATTACTTTAAGACCTGCAATTTCACCAGCTTCTTTTGTAGCTTGACGTTGTGCATCATTAAAGTAAGCAGGGACAGTGATTACCGCTTCAGTAACGGTTTGACCCAAATAGTCTTCAGCCGTTTTTTTCATTTTTTGAAGTGTCATCGCTGACAATTCTTGAGCAGAGTACAAACGACCATCAATGTCAACACGGGGTGTATTGTTGTCGCCTTTAACTACTTTATAAGAAACTCTTTTTGCTTCAGCTGAAACTTCAGCATAAGAATGCCCCATAAAACGTTTAATAGAAGCAATAGTCTTAGTTGGATTAGTTACTGCTTGTCTTTTAGCAGGATCTCCTACTTTAATTTCTCCTCCTTCAACAAAAGCGATGATTGATGGTGTTGTTCTTTTTCCTTCTGCGTTAGGGATAACAACTGCTTCGTTACCTTCCATTACAGAAACACAAGAGTTGGTAGTACCTAAATCAATTCCGATTATTTTACCCATTTTAATTCTATTTAAATTTTATTTAATACTTATTTTAGCGTCTCGGGAAGCAATAGTCAATCTTTGTGCCAACACAAAAAAAGGAATGAATTGTCAGTTTATATTAAAATTAGTGCAAACCAATATGACAAGATGACATTTTAGAAGTACAGCTCTTGTTATTGTAATAGCAAATTAAGGCTTTTGTGGGCTCTTCGCCAAGGCAAACACATTAATTAAAAAGTAAAAAAAGTCGCAAATTGACACAAAAATAAAATGGTACCTGTCTCAAAATTTAATAATGGCAATTGAAATTTGTAAAATTTAATTTTATGATCACAGAAAATAGCGCCAATTCGATTAATTTTAGGCAAAAAAATAACTGCGACGTTTGCCCTATTTGATATACAGTCTCTTTACATATTTCAAATTTCGGAAAGTAATAAATTGAAAATTGACAATTGATAATTATATTTGCATCTTTGAAAACACACATACAATAAAATGAAAATTTCATACAACTGGTTAAAACAATTCATTAAAACAGACTGGGAATCCGAGAAAACGGCTGCTTTACTTACAAATTTAGGTCTGGAAGTTGAAATGGTTTACAACTACGAATCGGTTAGAGGTGGATTAGAAGGAATTCTTGTAGGCCACATTCTTACTTGCATTCCACACCCTGATGCTGACCGATTAAAGGTAACAACCGTAGATTTAGGCGATGGCATTCCTGTTCAGATTGTATGCGGCGCTAACAATGTTGCAGCAGGTCAAAAAGTACCCGTTGCCACTATTGGAACCAAATTATACGATAAAGAAGGTGTTGCTTTTGAAATAAAAAAAGGAAAGATCCGCGGACAAGAAAGCCACGGAATGATTTGTGCAGAAGATGAATTAGGTCTTGGTACAAGTCATGATGGCATTATGATACTTGATAATTCCATAGCGGCAGGCACAACCGCAGCAAGTGTTTTTAAAATCGAAAATGACGAAGTTTTTGAAATAGGATTAACTCCCAATCGTGCAGATGCCATGAGTCATTTTGGGACGGCCAGGGATTTAAGAGCCGGTTTACTTCAAAGCGGTGTTAAAATGGAATTAATTTCTCCCTCGGTGAGTAATTTCAGAATAGACAAAAGAACATTGAAGATTGATGTTGACGTTGAAAAACCATTATTAGCTCCGAGATATTGCGGAATCACCATTTCTGGGATTACCGTAAAATCATCCCCTGACTGGTTGCAACACCGATTAAAATCCATTGGATTAAATCCAAAAAACAATATTGTAGATGTTACCAATTATGTATTACATGAATTGGGTCAACCCCTTCACGCTTTTGATGCCTCAAAAATAAACGGAAAAATCAGTGTAAAAACACTTCCTTCGGGGACGAAATTTACGACACTTGACGATATAGAAAGGACCTTGCATGAGGAGGATTTAATGATTTGTGATGAGGCTGGACCTTTATGTATTGCTGGAGTTTTTGGCGGCAAAGATTCTGGAGTTTCAGAAAAAACAACGTCTATATTTCTTGAAAGTGCTTATTTTAATCCAGTTAGTATTCGGAAAAGTGCCAAAAGACACCAACTAAACACCGATGCTTCCTTTCGGTTTGAAAGAGGAATTGATCCAACCATTACGCAATACGCCTTGAAACGTGCTGCTTTGTTGATTCAAGAAGTTGCCGGTGGCGAAATTACATCAGATATTATAGATCTTTATCCAAAGAAAATTGAGGATTTTCCAGTGGTATTAAATTTCAATAACGTTAAGAAAATTATTGGACAAGAGCTCCCAAAAGAAACCATAAAAAACATATTGGCCTCATTGGAAATCAAGGTAAACAGTGTTTCTGACGCTGGATTGGGTTTAACAATTCCAGCTTACCGAGTCGATGTGCAAAGAGAAATCGATGTCATCGAGGAAATCCTTCGAGTCTATGGATACAACAACATTAATTTTTCGGAAAAACTGAATGCAACGGTTTCTAATTCTCCAAGAACGGAAGATTATAAGGTCCAAAATATCATTGCGACCCAATTGAATTCGCAAGGTTTTAATGAAATAATGGCTAATTCGCTGACGACTTCAACCTATGTTGAATTATCTGAAATGCTAAAGTCAGATCACAATGTAATGATGTTAAATCCATTGAGTACTGATTTAGCGGCAATGCGTCAATCATTATTGTTCTCGGGATTGGAAGCACTATCCTATAATATTAATCGCAGAAATTCAGATTTGAAATTTTTTGAATTTGGAAAAACCTACCATAAATTCCCTTCGAGTTATGAAGAACATAAGCATTTGTCGCTATTTATAACAGGAAACAGAAATAAAGAAAGTTGGACAAATACACCAAAACAAACCGATTTCTTCTTATTCAAAGGCTATGTAAATGGGGTTATTTCGAGATTGGGCATTCAAAAAACACAAAACATACCTATGTCTTCCGATGTTTTTTCGGAAGGAATTGCAATCGGTTTTGAAAAAGATACACTCGTAGAATATGGTGTAGTGAAAAAATCAGTTTTGAAACATTTCGACATTAAGCAAGAAGTTTTATATGCTGATTTCAATTGGGATTTGATTTTAAAATTACTTTCTAATAAAATCAAATTCACTGAAATCCCTAAATATCCTGAAGTTCGCAGAGATTTGTCCTTGCTATTGGATGACAACGTAACTTTCGATTCTATCTTCAATCTTGCTAGACAAACCGAAAAATCGCTATTAAAGGACATTAATTTGTTCGATGTATACCAAGGCAAGAATCTTCCGGAAGGAAAGAAATCCTATGCGGTGAGCTTTACTATTCAAGATAGTTCAAAAACCTTGACCGATGTTCAAATTGATAAAATTATGGGCAAATTGCAAAAGAATTTAGAAACGGAATTGGGTGCTAATTTGAGGTAATTTCAAGTCATTGTGAGTAGAACGAAAATCCTCTATTTATAGGAAAAAGATTGATGTATTTAAGATTCGTAATATGTGGGAAGAGTTCTGTTTGTTATGTTTTTTTTTAATTACCAGAAGGGCAATTGTGGTTATAAAAAATGAATACTTAACTGCATTTTTGAGAGCACAAAATTATATTTTTTACGATTCTAAGTGGATAACCAATGTTACTTTTTGTTCAGTATTTCTATAAATGCCCTATGCAAACTAATTGTTCCTTTATTTTCTAATGCTTTGAGCAAACGTGAAATCACGACTCGAGAAGTATGTAAGTCGTAAGCAATTTCTTGATGCGTATTTAAAATATGATTTGAATTATTAATTTTAGCTTTGTCATAAAGGTAATTCAATAATCGTTCATCCATATTCATAAATGCCAAATTGTCAATAGCTGAAAGCATCTCTTTTAAACGATTATTATAGCTACTAAACACAAAATTCCTCCAGCTTTTGTATTTCCCTAGCCATTCTTCCATTTTGGAAATAGGCATCATCACAACCGTTCCATTGGTTTCGGCGACAGCTCTAATTTCGCTTTTGGTTTCGCCCAAACAACATGCCATCGTCATAGCGCAAGTATCTCCTTTTTCAATAAAATACAATAACAGCTCCCCCTCATCAAAATCTTCACGCGATATTTTAATGGCTCCTTTTATCAACAAAGGCATTTTTCTTATGGAATCGCCATAATCTATTAAAACATCTCCTTCCTTGAAATCTCGCAACAAAGAAACTTCGGCGATTTCTTCAATCAATTGTTCTTCAAATATAAATCCGTAAGTCTGTTTGAGTAGGTCCTTCATTATCAATATTCAATTTGTATGCAGTAAATTTCGTTATTTTTTTAACCTTAAAACCAAGATCTAGTGTAGGTTTTGGGTTCTGCTCCATTTATTCATTACGGTTCTGTTATCTAAAATCATTCAATGCCTTTTCAATAATGACAAGACATTCCTGAATTTGCTCTTCATTAATCACCAATGGTGGAGCCAATCGTATTTTGTTGCCATGCGTGGGTTTTGCCAACAATCCGTAATCCCTGAATCGCAAGCAAATTTTCCATGCCAAGTCAGAGTCTTCTTCACAATTAATTACAATCGCATTTAGCAATCCTTTGCCACGAACTAAAGTAATCAAGGAATTTCTTTGGGCAATTTCATTCAACCCTTTTCTTAAAATAATCCCAAGCCGCGCTGCGTTTCCAGCCAAATTTTCTTCACGAATTACTTCGAGTGCAGCTATGCCAACCGCAGCGGCTATTGGATTTCCACCAAAAGTGGAACCGTGTTGCCCTGGTTTTATTACATTCATAATGACATCATTTGCCAAAACTGCCGAAACAGGATAAACGCCTCCGGAAAGTGCTTTCCCTAAAATAAGAATGTCAGGCTTTACTTCTGGTTTATTATCACACCCATTTTCACAGGAGCAATTACCGCAAGTGGCTAACAATTTACCTGTTCTGGCTATTCCGGTTTGTACTTCGTCTGCTATAAATAAGGCATTGTGTTGCTCACAAAGGGCTTTAGCTTGCGCCAAATACCCTTCGGAAGGGACATAAACTCCAGCTTCTCCCTGAATGGGTTCCACCAAGAAACCGGCAATATTTTTATCTGTTTGCAATGCCTTTTCCAAGGCATCGATGTCATCGTATGGAATTTTGATAAATCCTGTCGTGAAAGGACCAAAACTCTTGCGTGCCGTTTCATCATTAGAAAACGAAATAATGGTGGTAGTCCGTCCATGGAAATTGTTCTCGCAAACAATGATTTGGGCTTGATTTTCTGGAATGCCTTTTACTTCATACGCCCATTTTCGGCATAATTTAATAGCCGTTTCTACCGCCTCGGCACCCGTATTCATGGGCAATACTTTGTCAAAACCAAAATACTTTGTCACATATTCTTCAAAATCCCCCAATTGGTCATTGTAAAAAGCGCGGGAGGTTAATGTCAGTGTTTGTGCTTGTTGTACCATCGCATTTACAATTTTTGGATGACAATGTCCTTGATTCACTGCAGAATAAGCGGAGAGAAAATCAAAATACTTTTTCCCGTCAACATCCCAAACATGAACTCCACGTCCTTTCTCCAAAACCACAGGCAATGGATGATAATTATGAGCGCCATATTTATTTTCTTTTGCTATCATTTCTTCTGTCTTAGAAGAATGAATTTGATTTTTAAGCTTCATGAAAAATTGATTATTAAAAAATAGAATGTAAAAAGAACTATTTATGCAACATTATTGCTCTTTTATTTCAGATATTTGACATTATTATAAATGTACCAAAATTAATTATTATTATTTTATGAAAAAATTACTATTTGTTTTTGTTTTTATAACTACAATTTCTTGCACCTCTCAAATTACGAGCGTTTCTAATGCCGATCTAACAAAATACATTAACACCATTACCTCTAAAGACTTAAAAAAGCACCTCATTATTGTTTCTTCTGACGAAATGGAAGGACGAGAAACGGGTTCTGAGGGACAAAAAAAAGCGGGTGAATACCTCATTAATGAATACAACAACAATGCTATTTCCTTTCCAAAAGGAGCAACAAATTATTACCAAAAAATTCCAGCTGCTTTCTTAAATGCCAAACGTAACGAAAATTTACCCGATTCCGAAAATATTTGGGCATATATTGAGGGTTACGATAAACCCAGCGAAATCATTGTAATTTCGGCACACTACGATCATATAGGGATAAAAGATGGCAAAATCTACAACGGAGCTGATGATGATGGTTCCGGAACAGTGGCCTTGCTCGAAATTGCCCAAGCATTTGCAATAGCCAAAAAAGAAGGTCATGGTCCTAAACGCTCTATCTTGTTTATGCACATGACTGGCGAAGAGCATGGATTATTGGGTTCAAGTTATTATTCACAAAACCCTTTGTTTCCATTGGCAAACACTATAACCGACATCAATATTGATATGATTGGTCGTCATGATGAATTTCACAATGATTCTAGCAATTACGTATATCTCATTGGTTCTGATTATCTTTCGACTGATTTATTTAACATCTGTGAAGCCGCTAATAAAAAAAACATCAACTTATCATTGGATTATAAATTTAATGACAGAAATGACCCAAACCGCTTTTATTACCGCTCGGATCATTACAATTTTGCTAAAAATGGCGTTCCTTCCGTTTTCCTATTCAGCGGTGTTCATGCTGATTATCACGAGGCAACGGATGAAGTCGATAAAATTGAATTCGATGCTTTGACAAAAAGAACGCAATTGGCTTTTTCAATCGCCTGGGAATTGGCCAATAGAGACGACCGTCCTGTGGTGGATAAAGATGGAAAATAGTTGTTTTCGATTTGAGATTGCTTCGCTCCACTGCGTTGCACTCGCAATGACACCACAAAAAAAGCCTCGAATTTCTTCGAAGCTTTTGCGTTTTGGGTGGCTGACCGGGTTCGAACCGGCGACCCTCGGCACCACAAACCAATACTCTAACCAGCTGAGCTACAACCACCATTTTTAACGTGTGCAAATATAGCACTAAAGTTTGCTTTCACAAATAAAATTTTTAAAAATATCACATCAAGTCGCCTAAACTATTGACTGCCAAATATCTTTCTGTCGTAAATCCTTCGGCATAATCAGTACCAATTAATCTGCCCAAATCCTTGGCGCGATAACTGATGCTTTCGAAAAAATTTTTGGAAGTAATATGAGTTTCAGGTTCCTCTGAATTGGAGTCATAAAACTGGGAACCGTAGGCTAAAATGGCTTCCATTTTTTTTTCATTATACCCTGTAATATCCACCACAAAATCAGGCGTTATGGTTGCCCATTGAATATAATGATACACTAATTTAGGTCGAAAGACTTGTTGGCTTCCCTCATTGTATTGGGTTTCAATTTTTATCAAGCCCGATAAAAAACAAGCTTCAGAGACTAGTTCACCTCCTTTGCCGTGATCGATGTGGCGATCTTCAATAGCGTTGCACAAAACAATTTCAGGCTGGTATTTTCGAATCATTTTAATGATTTCCAACTGATGCCATTCATCATTGGCAAAAAAACCATCACGCATATTCAGGTTTTCACGAACAGAAACTCCAAGTATTTTTGCTGCCATCTTTGCTTCTTCATCCCGGATTTCCTTCGAACCACGAGTACCTAATTCCCCACGGGTCAAATCGATAATACCCACTTTTTTGCCCAAGGCTATTTCCTTGGCAATTGTTCCACCGCAACCCAATTCTACATCGTCTGGATGTGCACCGAATGCTAGTATGTCTAGTTTCATTTTTATAATTTTAGATTTTAGATTTCAGATTCAATAGAACCTCAAATCTACTATTCTCTTCATCGTTACCGATTTATTAACGCTTTCCTGCCATTCTTTTTCGGGAACGCTATCTTTTGTAATACCGCAACCCACATACAAATTTGCCTGAGAATCACAAATTTCCATACAACGCAAATTTACGAACAAATTTGAACTTATAGAATCTGTGTTGAAATTGCAATTTAATTCTCCCAGAAAGCCCGTATAAAAGGTTCTGTCGTAATTTTCGTTTTCCAAAATAAAGGCTTTCGCTTTGTCCTTTGGCAAACCACAAACCGCAGGAGTGGGATGCAACAACCGAATCACTTGTTGCAAACGAAAACCAGCATTAAAAACTCCTGAAATATCAGTATTGATATGCCAAATATTTCCTGCTTTCAAGCTATACGGTTTTGAAACTGTTATTTCTGCAGCAGGTTCATTGAGCGTTTCCACAATATAATCAGTGACAAATTGTTGTTCCTTTTTTTCTTTTTCCTCCCAAAACACTTCTGAAAATCCCTTGTCTTTTTGCGTACCAGCCAAAGCCATTGTTCGAAATGAAGTACCATTCGCTTTTACTAATTGTTCTGGCGTGGCTCCAAGCCAAATGCCTACTTTCGGATGAAAAAAGCAATAGACAAAAGTAGAAGGATACCATTGGACTAACTTTTCGAATGCCTGAATCAAATCAAAATGAACCAAGTCGACCGTTTCTTTTCTGGACAAAACTACTTTCTTGAATTCTTTGTTTTCAATAGCTTTAATTCCCTTGGCAACTAATTTTTTAAAGTGAGTGCCATCCCATTCATTTGTCAAATCCGATTCTTCTTCCAGATAGTCAGTCTTCTTTTTATCATAGACAACAAAACTAATTTCGGATTGATTTTCTGGAATTATAATATTCTGATTCCCATCAAAAGAGGTAAAAACAAATCCTTTCTCAGTAAAATCCTGTACCAAAAACAAGCTGTCACTCTTCTGAAAAAGACCAATAACATTAGCGTTATTAGGTTTTTTATAAAGCACAAAAGGGAGATTTTGCGCCAATTGTTTGGTAGCTTTCTCTAAAATTATTTTCATATTTAGTCTTCGCTTTTTCTTTTTGGCAAAATCATATTTGTCAATTTGCAAAGCGAAATTAAATGATCGTTCTCGTCTACAACCCGTATTTCCCAGAGATGAATACTTTTGCCCTTATGAACGATTCTGGCAGTTGCTGTCACAATACCGTTTCGTTTTGCTTTTAAGTGATTGGCCGCAATTTCAATTCCACGAACTTCACTAACATCCGAATTGACAAACAACATGGATGCAGCGCTTCCAACGCTTTCGGCCAAAGCCACTGTGGCTCCGCCGTGTAATAATCCCATAGGTTGATGAACAGATGAATTCACTGGCATGGTAGCCACTAAATAATCAGGACCTGCGTCAATATATTCTATATTCAGGGTTTGCATTAAAGTGTTTTTCGAAACTTTGTTACAATAATGGAGGATTTTTTCTTTTTCGAATGTCATGTTTTGGGCTTTAAAAGTGTAAATTTATATAAAAGATTAGACACCTAATAGCAATACAATTGTTATTATACGTTATAAATTGAAAATCGTTTTCAAATTCGATTTGATTTTTCCTATTTTTACAAAAAATATAACTAAATGCGTACGTTAACTTTGGTGTTTTTTATTGGAATACTTATTTCTCTTAGCTCTTGTCGAACTGATTTTGAAACCGTGGCCAGTACCGGAGATTTAGGATTTTCAAAAGATACGGTTTACTTAGACACTATTTTTGCCAATATTGGTTCTAGCACTTATAACTTAAAAGTGTACAATAAAAGCAATAAAGACATTACTATCCCAAGTATAAAATTTGAGAAAGAATTAAGTTCAAAATTCCGAATGACAATCGACGGAATGCAAGGAAATCAGGGAAAGACATTCGACAATGTGACCCTTTTGGCCAAAGATAGTTTGTATATTTTCATTGAAACTACCGTAATCACAAGTAATGATGGTCCTAAAGAGTTTCTTTACACTGACAAAATCATGTTTGACAGCGGTGCAAATCTCCAAAAAGTGGAATTGGTGACTCTCGTTCAAGATGCTATTTTTATTAAGCCAAATAGGCCACTAGAAACAGGGATAAAAGAAAAAATTGCAGTTTCGGGTTTTTACGATGAAAAGAATATTCCATCTATTGGACATACACTAGTTGGTAGCGAATTAATTTGGACAAAGGACAAACCCTATGTTATTTACGGATATGCCGTAGTACCAAATTCAAGGGAATTAGTTATAGATTCTGGTGCTAGAGTCTATTTTCATTCAGATGCAAGCCTGATAGTCGACAATATGGCAACAATTAAAATTAATGGGTCAAAAAATGATGTTGATTCTACAACTGGAAAAATTATAGATCGAAAAGAAGTTACTTTTGAAGGAGATCGTTTAGAACCCGAATTCGAAGATGTACCTGGACAATGGGGAGCACTTATGCTATTTTCTGGATCTAGTGAAAATCAAATAAACTATCTAAATCTAAAAAATGCAACTTTAGGTTTATGGATGCAAAGAAATGATGAAACAGTGAATATAATGCCACGTTTAAAGATAGATAACTCACAAATTTACAACTGCTCTAATTATGGAATTTTAGCAAAAAACTCAACTATTACCGGAACAAATCTAGTTATTAATAATTGCGGAGAAGCAAGTTTGGCTTGTACCTACGGAGGTAAATACAACTTTACCCATTGCACTTTTAATAACAATTGGAATAGTTCCAGTCAAGTGGCTGTTCTAGTCAATAATTATATTTTGGGCGCAAATCCTGGAGCGTTATCTTTGGTCGCAAATTTCAAAAATTGTATCATTTATGGTTCTAATAATGTCGAGTTATTTCTAGACAAAGATGAAACGGCCACATTCAATACCTCCTTTGAAAACTGTTTGATAAAGTTCAACGATATAGATACTGGAATTGAAAAAGATAATTTATACAATTTTATAAGAAATGAAGTATCAGGCAATATCAAAAATAAAGACCCCAAATTTTTCAAACAAAATCAGAACAAGTTAAATATTGACGAGACCTCGGCAGCGTACCAAAAAGGAAATAAAGATTACCGTATCGAAACTGATATTTTAGGTGCAACTCGAACTGCAACTCCAGATATAGGCGCCTATCAAAGTGCTCCTTTTACTAAATGATTCGATGATAAATCTTTATAATTGTTCTTTGTGCATTGCACTTTTTTAAACTAAATTTGCGCCATCAATACAAACTACAAAATAATGATTCATTTCTTTGAAAACCATAGTAAAACGGTATATGCAGTTCAAACGCAAGACTCATTGAGCGAAGTCGAAATGTCGGCTCAGGACATTTCAAAACTCAACTGGCTTTTTGCCGACTCCCATAAAATAAAAAAATCCGTGTTAACGGATTTTTTTGTTGGCCCTCGCGCAACAATGGTTACGCCATGGAGCACGAATGCGGTGGAAATCACTCAAAATATGGGGATTTCCGGAATTATTCGAATCGAAGAATTTTTTAAAGTAGATGCAGATTTCAAAGATTTTGACCCCATGCTTTCGCAAAAATATACTGAGTTAAATCAAGATATTTTCACAATTCACATTCAACCTGAAGCTATTTTAGACATTGATGATATTGCCGCCTACAACCAGTCAGAAGGTTTATCTTTGAGTCCTGATGAAGTGGAATACTTGGCTAATCTTTGTAATAAATTAGGTCGAAAACTAACAGATTCCGAGATTTTTGCTTTTTCGCAAGCGAATTCAGAGCACTGTCGTCATAAGATTTTCAACGGAACTTTTGTGATTGACGGCGTGGAAAAAGAAACGTCTCTTTTCAAATTAATCAAAAAAACCTCAGCTGAAAATCCGAACGATATTGTATCGGCCTATAAAGACAATGTAGCTTTTGTAAAAGGACCGCGTGTGCAACAATTTGCCCCAAAAACAGCCGATAAACCTGATTTTTATGAAATCAAAGAATTTGATTCCGTTATTTCTTTAAAAGCAGAAACGCATAATTTCCCGACCACGGTAGAACCTTTCAATGGCGCTGCAACCGGTTCTGGGGGAGAAATCCGGGATCGTTTGGCCGGTGGGCAAGGCTCTTTACCCTTGGCAGGAACAGCGGTTTATATGACTTCGTATTCGCGATTAAAACCTTCCGAATCCCCTCAGGGCAAGCCTTGGGAAAAAGGAATGGAAGAACGAAAATGGTTGTATCAAACGCCGATCGACATCTTGATAAAAGCATCGAACGGAGCTTCGGATTTTGGAAATAAATTTGGTCAACCGTTGATTACAGGTTCGGTTTTGACTTTCGAACATCAAGAAGATTCAACAACCAACCCTGTCAGGGTTCAAAACCCTGAGAGGGTTTCGGATAAAAGAAAATTGGGTTACGACAAAGTAATTATGCAAGCGGGCGGAATTGGTTACGGAAAACTAGATCAAGCCATCAAACACAAACCACAAGAAGGAGACAAAATCGTGATTTTGGGTGGCGAAAATTATAGAATCGGAATGGGCGGTGCAGCTGTTTCTTCGGCCGATACTGGAGCCATGAGTGCTGGAATCGAGTTGAATGCGGTACAACGTTCGAACCCTGAAATGCAAAAACGCGCTGCTAATGCCATTCGCGGTTTGGTAGAAAGCGACCATAATCCCATTGTTTCGATTCACGATCACGGAGCTGGCGGACATTTAAACTGTCTTTCGGAATTGGTGGAAGAAACGGGAGGATTGATTGACTTGGATAAATTGCCTGTGGGTGACCCTACCCTTTCAGCCAAAGAAATCATTGGTAACGAATCTCAGGAAAGAATGGGATTGGTTATTGGTCAAAAAGATATCGACATTTTACAACGAATTGCTGACCGTGAACGTTCGCCAATGTACCAAGTAGGTGACGTTACATCAGATCACCGGTTTACATTTCAGTCTAAAACTACCGGTTTAAAACCAATGGATTATGCCTTGGAAGATTTCTTTGGAAGTTCGCCAAAAACGGTAATGACGGATAAAACCATCCAGTACAATTATCCAGCTTTAGAATATGATGTAAAAAACATATCAACCTATTTAGAGCAAGTATTGCAACTAGAAGCGGTTGCTTGTAAAGACTGGTTGACCAACAAAGTCGATCGTTGCGTGGGTGGAAAAGTAGCCAAACAACAATGTGCTGGGCCTTTGCAATTGCCATTGAACAATTGTGGTGTGATGGCTTTGGATTATTTAGGAAAAGAAGGAATTGCCACCTCGATTGGGCACTCTCCTATTGCCTCTTTAATTGACCCTGTTGCAGGAACTAGAACGGCTATTGCGGAATCCTTGTCGAATATCGTTTGGGCTCCTATAAAAGACGGATTGAATGGGATTTCACTTTCGGCCAACTGGATGTGGGCTTGTAAAAACGAAGGGGAAGACGCTCGTTTGTACGCCGCTGTTGAAGCGTGTTCCGACTTTGCCATCGAATTGGGAATTAATATTCCAACCGGAAAAGATTCGCTTTCGATGAAACAAAAATATCCAAATGACGAAGTAATTGCGCCAGGAACGGTCATTATTTCGGCAGGTGGAAATTGTACTGATATTAGAAAAGTAGTAGAACCTGTGTTACAAAAAGACGGAGGTTCAGTTTATTATATCAATTTATCTCAAGACAAATTTAAACTAGGTGGTTCTTCATTGGCGCAAACTTTAAAGAGTATTGGAAACGAAGCACCCACTATTAAAGACGGTGCTTTTTTCAAAAATGCTTTTAATACCATTCAAGAATTGATTTTAGATAATCAAATCTTGGCGGGACACGATATCGGGAGTGGAGGATTGATAACCACTTTATTAGAAATGTGTTTTAGCCCCCTAGCCCCCGAAGGGGGAACTAGCAACTTTGTTGAAGCTGGAATGGTAATTTCATTTGATGTTTTTACAGAAAAAGATATAGTTAAAATTTTATTTTCTGAAAACATTGGTGTTGTCATTCAAGCAAAAGAGGATTCCGTTTTTGAAACTAAACTAAAAGAGGATCAAATTGAGTTTTTTAAACTTGGAAAAGTGGCAGCAACTGGGACTTTAGACCTTGGACTTTTGACTTTCGATATAAATAAACACAGAGATATTTGGTTCAAAACGTCTTTCTTATTAGACCAAAAACAAGCCAAAAACGGAATGGCAAAAGCCCGTTTCGACAATTACAAAAATCAACCGTTGAAATTTGTTTTTCCAAAACATTTCACAGGAAAGGATCCTAGCTCCCTCCCCTTCGGGGAGGGCCGGGGTGGGGCTCCTAAAGCAGCCATCATCCGTGAAAAAGGAAGCAATTCCGAGCGTGAAATGGCCAATGCGATGTACTTGGCAGGTTTTGACGTGAAAGACGTACACATGACCGATTTGATTTCGGGACGTGAAAATCTGGAAGACATTCAATTCATTGGTGCTGTTGGCGGATTCTCAAATTCGGATGTTTTGGGTTCAGCCAAAGGTTGGGCCGGAGCCTTTTTATACAACGAGACAGCAAAAACAAGTTTGGATAATTTCTTCAAAAGAGAAGACACATTGTCTGTTGGAATATGTAATGGTTGCCAGTTGTTGATGGAATTGGAAAAAATCAATCCGGAACACGAAGTGCACGGAAAAATGCTGCATAATGACAGTCACAAACACGAAAGTATATTTACATCAGTAACGATTCAAGAAAACAATTCGGTGATGTTGTCTACTTTGTCCGGAAGTACTTTGGGTGTTTGGGTTTCGCACGGTGAAGGAAAATTCAACTTGCCAATGGGAGAAGAAAACTACAACATCGTGGCAAAATACGGTTATGACAGCTACCCTGCCAATCCTAATGGATCCGACTATAACACGGCAATGCTTTGTGATATAACTGGAAGACATTTGGTAATGATGCCACATATCGAGCGTTCTACTTTTCAGTGGAACTGGGCACATTATCCAAAAGACAGAAACGACGAAGTATCCCCTTGGCACGAAGCTTTTGTGAATGCTAGGTTGTGGATTGAGAAATTATAATTAGAAAACGATACAGTATAAAAAAACTCATTCCTAGCGAATGAGTTTTTTTTATGACTTGACAAATTTTGAAACCTAATGTATATCCAACCCATTTCATCAATTTCGCCACTAATTCAGTAAAAGATTTACAGCTTTTTTTAAATATTTTATTCTATTAGAGTCAACAGTGCTTTTTTCAATACCTGACAACTCGCTAACTCCTAACTTTTAAAACCGATAGAAATGTAGGTTAAAATTTATTTTTCACGATTGCTTAAAACTTCTGAAGGTCCGTATGCTACATTTACTATTTTCACATCATAAAAAGAGAGTTCAGCCTACTCACTGTCAGCAATATTTACGAAGAGTTGCTGAGAAATTAAGTTAACTTATTTATTATGCTGCTTGATAAAAACCTCTGTGGCTCCCAAACCATATTTTTGATAATTGGCATCTTGAAACGCAATGTTATCATAACGCCCCAATAAAAAATCAAGTTCTGACTTTAAAATTCCTTCGCCAACGCCATGGATAAAAACAATTTTCGGAATGCGATTTCGTATGGCAAATTCTAGGTGTCGTTTTGCCGTTTCGGACTGCAAGGTGAGAATATCATAATTCGACATGCTACGATGATTCGGAACCAATTTTTCGATGTGTAAATCAAATTCCGGTGCCGAAATCTCATGCTTATCTTTGCGTTCTTTGACGAAACTTCGGGGTTTTGGAATTTCTTTTTCCTTAGCAATTCCATGAGTATTGATACTTCTAATAGAATCCATTAAATTGTTGGAATTATTCATTTTAAGTAATTCATTGGCAAAAAATGTCATCATGAAACCATCCTTTGTTTCTATAGTCACTTCCTTGTCCTTAGCCGAAACCACCACGCCACTTATAGCCTCGTCAAGTACACAAACCTTGTCTCCTTTATTAAACATATCCTTCTTCTTTTTGTTGATTTTTATAAGGCATTTTAGAACTCAAACACATCATCCCGAACATAAAAGCTACATTGGCAATATCCATTATATATACATTTTTTTTGCGTACTTAGTTGCTCGTATAAGACGACTAGAATTACCAAAATCAATATCGGAATTACAATATCTTTCCTATCTTTAACCATTGAATTTCCAAAAGTAAGGAACTTTAAAATAGTATCATTTAGTATTGAAAATGTTTTTTGTTAAATAGTCATTCGGAAAAAAAATAGCACCATTGAATTTAGAAAACTACATGCTTCCTTGTTTAAGCAAAACCTTATTTGGATTGGAGTGCTTGGGTTGTGGTTTGCAACGCGCTTTCCTCCTCCTGTTCAAAGGCGACTTTGTGGGCGCTTTCGAAATGTATCCTGCTATTTATCTACTGCTATTATTTTTTGGTTTAATCGGTTTAAATGTGGTAGACAAAAGCAACAAGTACCAAAAATTGATCATCATAACGGCAGTTCTAATGGGATTATTCATGATCGGGGGCTACGTTTATAAACAGCACTAAACTCTTATTGTCCTTTTCGATATATTTGCAGTGCTGTTATACAATAACCCAAAAAAAACTACATGAATTTTTTAAAACTCATTCGTTATCAAAATTTACTGATGCTGGCTTTTATGCAGCTTGTTTTTAGATATGGATTTTTGAAATTACAAAACATCCCGTTAGCTTTGTCCGATTGGCAATATGGTTTATTGGTTTTGGCAACTGTGTCTATCGCCGCTGGAGGATATATTATCAATGCTATTCTGGATGTTAAAACCGATACAGATAACAGGCCAAGCACTATTATTATTGGCAAGTCCATTTCTGAAACTGAGGGATATAATCTGTACATTGGCTTCACTGTTATTGGGGTAGTCTCAGGGTTTTATTTATCAAACATTATCAATAAGCCTAGTTTTGCCTCACTATTCATTATTATTGCGGCTACACTTTATTTTTACTCCTTGAGTTTAAAACAAAGCCTACTAATTGGAAACCTAATTATTGCGCTACTTCTCTCGGTTAGTCTTTTAATTGTTGGGGTTTTTGATTTGTACCCTGTTACTTTTGAAGAAAACAGAGCCGTCATGGGATTGCTTTTTGGCATCCTTTTAGATTATGCCATTTTTGCTTTCCTCCTGAATTTTATTCGGGAAATTGTCAAGGATTTGGAAGACGTAAAAGGGGATTCCAACCAAGAGATGTGTACTTTACCGATTGTTTTCGGAGTAAAACGAACCACAATATTGGTTTTTGTATTGAGTATAATTCCCATTCTTTGTGTCTTATATTATCTCAATTATTATCTATTTCAGTCGGGATTAATCCTCAGCGCCATTTATGGGTTTGTTTTTATACTGGCGCCGCTTATTTATTTTACTATTAAAATAGGATCTGCAACGCAAACAAAGGATTTTCGCCATCTGAGTACCGTTCTCAAATGGGTGCTATTTTTCGGAATACTTTCCATTGTGGTTATTAGCCTAAACATAAAACACCATGCTTAAAAATAAATTACAAAACTATCACCTAGTTCTCGCTTCGGGTTCACCAAGACGCCAACAATTTTTTAAAGATTTAGACTTGGATTTCGAAATTAGACTCAAAGAAATCGAAGAAATATATCCACCAGAATTAAAGGCTGAGGAAATCACCAACTATTTGGCCGAATTAAAAGCCAACGCTTTTGAAGGGGAATTAAAAGCCAATGAAATCCTAATCACAAGCGACACCATTGTTTGGCACAACAACAAAGCTTTAGGCAAACCAAAAGACAAACAAGATGCTTTTACTATTTTAAAATCATTATCAAATGCAACTCATGAAGTAATTACTTCCGTTTGCTTTAAAACCAATAACAACAGCAAACTTCTTCACGAAATAACCAAAGTAACTTTCAATGAAATAAGTGATGAGGCAATTCGCTATTACATAGAGAACTACAAGCCATTTGACAAAGCTGGTGCTTACGGTATACAGGAATGGATTGGCTTTATAGGTGTTTCAAAAATTGAAGGGTCTTATGCCAATGTTATGGGAATGCCTACGGATAAAGTGTATGAGTATTTGAATAATTTAGCCTAAATCGAAGTTTGTGAGATATTTAATAATTTCAATGCGATGACACGGGAACCTAAACCATCTGCTGTTGCAAAAAGCAATTTTAATCATCAAACATCCTACTGGGACTATAGAATTTACATATTGATCACAACTACTTTTTCAAAACTCAATTCATCAAAATGGTTAATTACCCTATCTGCTGGTGATAAATCCTGTCGTTTTGAATGTTCACTTACATAACCTATGCAAAAAATTCCTGCTGCTTTTGCCGCAACGACACCATTAGCGCTATCTTCGATCACGATGCAATTTTCTTTTGGTCCGATCGACAATGAAGCGGCATGCTCAAAAATGGCGGGATGCGGTTTTGAATTTGGAAAATCCTCACCACTTACGACATGGGTAAAATATTGATACAATCCGAAACGCTTGAAAACACGGTCAATCGTCACCTTAGAAGCCGAAGAGGCTACAATTAATTGCATCCCGTTTGCGTGCAAATCTTTGATTAATTTCTCCACGCCATCTAATAAAAATAAATCTGTTTTCGTATCAAAAGCGTCATTAAAAATAGTGCGTTTTCTTTGGATTAAATCCTCCACCTCAGCTTCAATTGGAAATAAATTCTTCAATTTTTGAAAGGTATTACGGGTAGAATTTCCCGTGAATGAAGTGTAAATTTCCTCTGATACGACTATGTCTAATTCGGCAAATTGTTTAAAATAAGCATAATGGTGAACGGGTTCCGTGTCAACGATTACGCCATCCATGTCAAAAATTACGGTTTGAATCATATTGGGTATTAGGTCTTGGGTATTAGGTCTTGGGTTTTGGGTTATGAGTTTTAATTTGAGACAGATTACTTAAGATCGATTACTCTTTTTTAAGTAAATATCGAATCACGGTTTCGGCGGCATACAAACCAAACAATCCCGGCATATAGCTGTTGGTGCCGTAAAAAGATTTCTTGTAAT
This sequence comes from Flavobacterium sp., assembly GCA_044232845.1. GTDB lineage: Bacteria > Bacteroidota > Bacteroidia > Flavobacteriales > Flavobacteriaceae > Flavobacterium. The sequence goes on along the minus strand of JBIILD010000005.1, from coordinate 10,725 downwards.
TAGACCCATCGGTCATTTTTAAACTGTCATTATCCTGAATTTCCGAGGAAAATACCACTTTCAATTTATCAATTTTCACTTCTTTCAAGCGACGGCGAATCGTTTTTGCTAGAAAGCAATTAACGGTATTGGTAATATCGGCCACCTTCACTTTAGAAGCTTCCATCTTCCCTCCTGCTCCCATACTGCTGATGATTTTCACTCTCTTGCGCTTGGCGCCAATAATCAAATTTAATTTGGGTGTAATGCTGTCAATGCAATCCAATATATAATCATATTCCTCTGAAACAATTTCGAAAGCGCGCTCTGGCGATAGAAATTCTTTAACTCGGGTTAGTTTCAATTCGGGGTTAATATCCATCAATCGGTCGCCGACAACGGTTACTTTAGCTTGTCCAATGGTCGAATGTACCGCAGGCAACTGTCGGTTAATATTGGTAATATCCACTATATCACCATCCACAATGGTCATGGTTCCCACGCCGGCTCTTGCCAAAAATTCGGCAGCGAAGGAGCCCACGCCTCCCAATCCCACAACCAAAACATTGGCGTTTTTTAATTTTTGTAACCCTTCGGCTTTAAATAAAAGTTCTGCTCTTTCTGTCCATTCTCCCATTTTGTCATTGCGAGGCACGAAGCAATCTCATCCTCTTTTTAAGTTTATTTATTTTTTGAACGCAAATAATGCTACTTTAGTCAGACCTTGGTATCGGTTCATCTATTTTCAAAAACCTTCTTGAAATTTGCATTTACTATTTCCTGTAATTCTTCCACACTAATATTTTTATATTGTGCAGCCAAGGCATAAACCCCATGAATTCCCTCTTCAATCATATCCGTTTCTAAGAAAAACCGATCGTTTGGGACACTCGTAAAAACAGATTCCAATGCCGTCCCGAGGCTTCGGGATCGCAATAAATTTTTACCAAACGAAACATAGAATCCAGCATCAATTACTTGTTGGGCCAACTGTTCGTTTTTTGAAAATCCGTGAATGAGCATTGGAACGGTAATCTTCATTCTTTTCTTGATTTCGATGAGTTCCTGAAAAGCCGCCACGCAATGTATCACAACTGGTTTTTGGTGTTTCTCGGCCAAAACCAATTGTTTTTCAAATACCGATTGCTGAACTTCAAACGATGTTTCGCCGCGTTTGTCCAATCCACATTCGCCCAGAGCCAAACATTCTGGCAAAGCCAATTTCTGGTCTACGATTTCGAAATCTTGTTCCAATCGATTTTCGTCAATATATAAAGGATGAATTCCGATGGAATAAAAGGGAATCGTGGCGTCAAATTCTTGTGGATATTGATTGACCAATTCCAACACATCCGGTTGATTCGTGAATTGGTGCGTATGTAAATTGAAGAATTGCATAGCGCAAAAATAGGCTAAAGTTACTTTGCTACAAAGTTTTTTATCTTAGTGAACATAAGTAAGTCGAAAGTTTTAATGTCGTAAAGTCAAAAGTCTCTGTATAGTAAAAAACTATTTAAAATCAAACAGTTACAATAAATTTCATGTTTTTAAAATACGACGTTTTATTTTGCTTACTACTTAAATAGAATTTATGTTTAAGATTTTAGCCCAAATAAACAAACTCCTGTTGCCTAGTTTTACCAAACTGGGACTGGATTTGGCCAAAGCCAAGAAAAGGCAAAAGGCACTTATTGGCTATCGGTATTAGGTAACCTCAAGAGCATTAGATTGTTGATTTAGGATTAGTGGTTGCCCATTTTGGAATTTAAAAAAATAGACTTAATTTGTATTTTCAATTTGCAAATCATATAATTATACCTATATTTGCACCCACAAAACAGGCCTTGTGGCGCAACTGAATAGCGCACTTGATTACGGCTCAAGAGGTTACTGGTTTGAATCCAGTCAAGGTCACGAATAAATACTATTATAAGAAAAAACGCCAAGCTCGCTTGAGCGTTTTTTTGTTAATAGTATTTTCAAAGCGGAGCTTTGTTGGATGTTGCGGAGCAAAATCCAGTCAAAAAACAGTAATAATCTACAAAGCTCGCTTGAGCGTTTTTTTGTTAATAGTATTTTCAAAGCGGAGCTTTGTTGGATGTTGCGGAGCAAAATCCAGTCAAAAAATAGTAATAATCTACAAAGCTCGCTTGAGCGTTTTTTTGTCAATAGTATTTTCAAAGCGGAGCTTTGTTGGATGTTGCGGAGCAAAATCCAGTCAAAAAATAGTAATAATCTACAAAGCTCGCTTGAGCGTTTTTTTGTTAATAGTATTTTCAAAGCGGAGCTTTATTGGATGTTGCGGAGCAAAATCCAGCCAAAAACAACAGATTGAAATCTTTGATTGAAAAGACTTTCCATTTCCACTACGGAGCTCTATCTGGAACGACGAAGTCAATCCATTTAAATACATAACAGATTTGAATAAGCGAACCCAAAAATAAATGACGGACTATTTCCTAGATATTGAATACAACAACCTCACTTATGGCGAGGAAGAAGTCAATTTCAAGGAATTCGAATGTTGCACATTCAATCACTGTAATTTCTCACAATGTGTGTTTCTAGCAGTCACTTTTATCGATTGTGTTTTCAATGATTGTAATTTCAATGCTACCAAAATCAATTATGTAGCGCTGAGAACGGTGACTTTCAATCGTTGTGAGATGAAAGAAGTCAATTTTGCCATGTGCGACAAATTGATTTTCGATATTACCTTTACCTATTGCGTGCTGGATTTCTCCAAGTTTTACACCTTAAAACTTAAAGGCACTCCCTTTGTAAATTGTAGCCTCATAGCCGTTGATTTCATGAGCGCCGATTTAACCGAAGTCGTTTTTGACGCTTGCGATTTGTATCGTTCTGAATTTGCCAAAGCCATTGCTAACAAAGCCAATTTCAAAACCAGTTACAATTACAGCATTGACCCCACCAAAACTAAAATCAAAAAAGCCGTTTTTGCCTTAGCTGGTTTGAAGGGACTATTAACAAAATACGAGGTGGTGGTGGAGTAATTGTCCTTTAATTTACACGCATGTTAGTACAAGAAGTATTCAGCAAATTAGAAGTCCATTTGACGATTTGTAATTAAGTAATAACTATATTTGAGCAAAATACGCTAGTGAGTAGCGACAATCTACCCAAATTTTGGGTGATAGGCGCTACTTTGTAGCGCATATAAGAGAGTTAGCGGCAAGCATAGGACGACCGTCACGCATAGAATAACATGACATAAAAAATGAAAATAGATATAACGTTTAATGTTTACACGGACGCAAATGGTGGCGACCCGGACAGCACAAGCCCGACACTTCGCTCATATCATAAAATGCTATGGAGTAAATCATTGCCAAACGGACAATCTTTTGAATTAGACAACAAAAAAAGTGGAGCATATTTATATCACAAATCGGAATTTGGAGAATTTAATTTAGGCAGTGATGCCATAACTCATTCATACCGAAATCAGACAAGAAAACAATGGTTGATAAAACAAATTCCAAATGAAGCAAACAAACTTTTTGACATAGGCTCAACTATTGGTGCTTACACACTATTTCCGAAAAATAAAATAGACAACAAGTTTACAATCAATCAAGCTCGTGGAATAAACAGCTTAATTGACGACAGGTTTGACCTGACTTTAGAATGTATCAGACTTTTTTACTCAGGAAAACAAAACCCACTTAACGACACATTTTTAAGATACAAGGACTTCTTCGACTTGTTTGAGAACTTTAAAGGTTACATTGACTTCTTTTTACTCAACGACCTTGTTGACGAGAATGAGAATATTAAGTTTTACTTACCGTTTGACAATTTCAAAACAAGACCAACATTTGCGGACATTGAAGAATATTTGACTTACAAAAAAAGAGTAATGGACTTCATAAATGCACGTAACAAACGAATTGACACTTATGCGAACCAAAAGACGACAGAACAGAATACCAGCCACTAACAGCTAGGGTTTGGCAAAAGTGGCGGTTCAGTGCTCCGCAGACACATTTGTGGTTAATCAAAGTTTGGTTCTCCGCATCAACATTTGTGGTGAAAATCGCCACCTTCTTGTAGCTACAAAACGTTAGGTGCAAGCACCGCGCGTGCCATGAGAATATTGAAACTAACGCAAAATTGATTGATTAGAATAAAATATGAAAAGTACAATTGACAATGTAGAAATAGATGAAATTGAGAATTATCTAACTTATATTCGTCCGCCGGAAGAAATTAGAGATGAGCTTGATATTTCATATCGAATTGAAAAACAAAGTGTGATTATTTTTGAAATTAGACCAAATTGGCAAGTTGAAAATGAAAAAATGGAAATTGATGTTGTTAAATCAACTTTTGTAAAGAAGGATAATAACTGGAAAGTTTATTGGAAAAGAGCAGATTTAAAATGGCACTTATACAAACCAAATCCAATTGTTCTAAATTTGCTTGATTTTATAAGGCTGATCGAGAAAGATGAATACAGATGTTTTTGGGGATAATGCACCAACACCTGACACTTGCTAAAACTCATGGCTTGTTTTTCGGTAAATTGTACGTTTACTTTTCATAACTTCGCTTGGAAGGTTATGAAAAAAAAAGCTTTCCATAAGCCGCCACAAGCTCTAGTAAGGAAACGTTAGTGGCAATTAAGATAAACTCAACGAGAAAAAACAAAATATGACAAAATTTAAATTTATTGTAATCGCAACAATCTTGTTTGCTATCAGAGCAAGCTATTCTTATGGACAAGGGTGTAGTGACGCAGGCTTTTGTACAATTAATAGTTTTAAGCCCAACAGTTCGGTCAGCACTGAGGTATTGAACAACCAATTTAAAATTGGCGCCTACTATGGCAAGGCTGACAACTCTATTTCTATTTACGGTAATTATTTAGAGTACAACCGACAATTAAATAAGAAATTTGGACTTGATGCTAAATTGACAACACTTGCTCAAAACGGAAATGGAATATCTTCTTTCGGGCTTTCAGACATTTTTGTAAATGCTAATTTTAAAGCAAGTGAAAAGGTGAAACTTACGTTAGGTGCAAAAATACCATTGTCTAACGCAAGTAAAACCTATGACAATCTTCCTCTGCCAATGGACTATCAAGCAAGTTTGGGGACATTTGATCTTATATTCGGAATTGGATATGAGATTAAGAAAATCCGATTCATAGCTGCCATTCAACAACCATTAACACAAAATGACAATCAATTTATTGCTAAGAATTATCCAATTAATTCTGAACTGAGAACATTTCAATCAACCAATAAATTTGAAAGAAGTGGTGATGTTTTACTACGTGTATCATATCCAATAAATATAAACTCAAAACTTAAATTGACACCGAGTATTTTACCAATCTATCACTTAACCAATGACAAATACACGGATGAATTTAATGTTAAACAAGCAATAAAAGGTTCGCAAGGACTTACACTTAATGGAAATGCTTACATAGATTATGAAATAAACAACAAAAATATTATTCAATTAAATTTAGGAATGCCTTTTATTGTTAGAGATACCCGACCAGACGGCTTGACAAGAAGTTTTATTGCGAATATAGAATACAGAATAAAATTTTAACTGCCCAATAGCGGTTTTGAGCAAATGGGAATTTTTCTAAAATTTACATTTGCGTTTCGTAAGAATTTTTATCTTTAACAGAAAATAATTCGTTCCGAAATTAGCAACAGACCAGAAGCCCTCTAACGTTACCAACAATGCTAAAAAAATGATATTCCTAGATAATGAATAAAACTAGATTTGACCTCAAACAAGATAGATCCAAGCAAACAGAAACCCAAGCTGTAAGTTTTTCTAACTCTATTCCTCGCCGAAATTTTCTACTTCAATTAGGAATAGTAAGCATTTCGATGATGCTTACCAAATCACATGCCTTGGGTTTAATAGCTGTGCCAACATATAAGCTAATTGACTTAAAAGACACCCTAAAGGATGAAGATCTTTTTACATACATCCGCCGAATTTCTGGAGGATTTGACATAAAACTTTACAAACAGTTGGTCGGTGCTGCAAACGAATTCAAGGAGGGTGATCAAATTGCAGGTATTGCAGCTGGTAATGAGTCTGATAGAAAGTCGGCACGCGAGCTTATCGCGAACACATTGCTCTCAGACGTTTTCGAGCATTCGCTTTTTAAAGACGAACAATACGACCTCATTCAAAACACAACTGTATTCAACAATGAGGTTAGGAGCATGAACTTCGGTCAACTAAAAAATTTCCTCCTTGAATCAGATGAAGAGGCCATCAAGCGTATCATGCCCGCACTCTCAAGTGACATTATTGCTTTGGTTGTAAAACTACTGACTAATAGCGAATTAATCACTGTTAGCAGTAAAGTCTTTAATCCACTACCCAACAGTAACATTGGAGCAAAAGGGTATGTTAGTGCGCGAGTACAGCCTAACTCGCCAACCGATAACATCGAAGATATTGTATGGCAGGTATTTGACGCCTGGTCTTATGGAGTGGGAGATTTGTTGCTTGGCACCAATCCCGTTTCGAGCGACCCAGTCGTGGTAGCGCGCATCGAAGCGGCTCTACATGATTTGCTAGTAACCTTCCAGTTGAAAAATACGATGCCCAATTGTGTGCTTTCCCATATTGATATTCAATCGAAAGTCGAAAGTACACAGCCAGATACCACGGGTATTTGGTTTCAGAGCCTTGCAGGCACGGTTGAGGCCAATCAAACATTCGATGTAACCATAGAAAAAATGCAAGCACATGCTGATGCACGCAAAGGTAATCAATATGGTCTCTATGCAGAAACAGGACAAGGAGCCGACGCCACGAACGGCCACGGCGAGGGTTTTGACATGGTCGTACATGAGTCCCGCAAGTACGGCTTTTTACGTGCTCTAAAGGAGCGCATGAATAAGCAAAAAGTGAATACTATTGAACCTTGGGTATTTCTTAATGATGTAGCAGGATTCATCGGTCCAGAAGTTTTTCGCACCAAAGAGCAACTCGTCCGTTGTTGCCTGGAAGATCTTGTAATGGGCAAGCTTCACGGACTTACTATTGGGCTAGATATTTGCACCACGCTGCACATGGATGTTACCCTAGATGATCTTGATTGGTGTATTGATCAGATTATGCCCGCCAATCCAGCCTATTTAATGGCTCTGCCAACGAAAAACGACCCTATGCTGAGCTACCTTACCACTTCTTTTGCCGACCACGTTCGGGTGCGTGAGCAATTTGGCTACAAAGTAAATGATGCGATGTGGGAGTTTTTTAAGCGTCTCAATATAATTGGTGTAGACAATAAACCAACAGCTCTTTTTGGTCAGCCCAACCAAGTTTATTTGCGCTATTGTAGAGCAAAAGGCGATATGCGTAGTGATGAAACAATATTGTTAGAAGGCAAGGCTGCTATAGATCGGGTCCGCAAACGTGGCGTGCCTATTGCCGAAGGGTTTGGGGAAAAGACCTGGCAAATGCAACCTTCACTAGATCGCGAAATTCGCGAACTATACAAAGACGCAAAATATTGTTTGTGGACTGAATGGGAGCCATCCTATCTTAAGTCCATAAGAAATGCTGTAGTGATAGCATCTACGTCGGCCAATAGAATTGACTATGTATACCACCCTGCGAGCGGTGAGCGTATTTCATCCGAAAGTTTACCCATAATTCAAAGCTTGTACAATAAGCAAAATAAAAGTTCCCCAAAGGTGCAGATTGTCATTTCCGACGGCTTGAATACCCGATCACTTATGGATGAAGGGCATCTCGAAACATTTCTTCCTTTCGTATACAAAAATTTGGCTTCTCTTAACTTATCTATTGCTGAAGTGCCCATTGTCATTCGCAACGGACGTGTGCGTGCAGGCTATGAAGTTGGGGAGTTGCTTTTTGGAAAAGAAGGATTGGGTAAGCATTGTATTATCCATATCATTGGCGAGCGCCCTGGCACTATACACCGCAATTTCTCAGTCTATATTACCGCTGCATCAGCGACAAAGTGGAGTTCCCGTGGGAAAGTCGATCACGATATTACACGAGTGATTTCGGGCATTAGCGATACGGCATATCTACCCAAAAAAGCCGCTTTAGAAGTAGCTTCGATAGTTGCGGAACTGATGAACAAATAAAAAACATGGTAGAAAAGTTAAATAATAGACCCAGAAAAAGGCATCAATTGAATAACCCAAATGAAGTATATTTACAAAAACTAAATATTAATCAAAAATTCGCATTTATTAGTTGAATTCAAGATTGAATGCATCAATCTAATTAATAAAATACCTCGGGGCAGAGCCCAGGGGTATTAAAAAACAAAGATCTCTCAAATTAACGCAGATTTTTCTGTGCAAATTTGTGAAATCTGTGTCAAAAAATCGAAGCAGAGCTTCGAGGAATTAAACCTAAAAATATTAAATGTATCAAAAAAATGGGTTAACACCTCAAACGAAGAAGCGGACCGACGTTTCAGATATGCTCCAAATCTCCACTCGAGCGTTAGTTTCGTGCCATGATATCTTGTGACTATTTATTATTACATCTAACCAACATTAACCACAATACTAATTTATGAAAGAAAAATCAACAAAAGGAATTTGGAAAGTAATATCCGCCTCCTCAATGGGCACAATGATTGAATGGTACGATTTCTACATTTTTGGGAGTTTAGCCGTAGTTATTTCAACAAAATTTTTCCCTTCTGACAATCCAACAGCTGCCTTTTTATCAACATTAGCAACATTTGCAGCAGGTTTCGTTGTGCGCCCCTTTGGTGCTTTATTCTTCGGGAGACTAGGAGATTTAATCGGGAGAAAATACACCTTTATGGTTACGCTTTTATTAATGGGTGGAGCAACTTTCTTAATTGGTTGTGTTCCAAGTTATGAAACCATTGGTTTTATGGCGCCCTTATTAGTTTTATTACTTCGGTTGTTGCAAGGTCTTGCATTAGGGGGAGAATACGGTGGAGCCGCAACATATGTAGCCGAACATTCACCTGTTGGCCAACGAGGCTATTGGACTTCATGGATTCAAACTACAGCAACGGTAGGATTATTCATTTCATTAATGGTAATTTTAGCAACTAGAAATATTTTAACTCCTGAAGAATTTGACGCTTGGGGTTGGAGAGTTCCATTTTGGGTTTCAATTATTATGGTAGGAGTTTCTTATCTGATTAGAAAAAATATGGATGAATCTCCTGTTTTTGCAAAAGCGAAAGCTGAAGGAAAAACAAGTACAAATCCATTAAAAGAAAGTTTTGGAAATCGTTACAATATGAAATTCGTATTATTGGCCTTATTCGGAGCAACAATGGGACAAGGGGTTGTTTGGTACACTGGACAATTCTATGCCATGAGTTTCATGAAAACAGTAATGTCAATTGATTCATCACAAGTTGATGGATTATTAGGAATTGCGTTATTATTAGGAACTCCCTTCTTTATTTTATTCGGTTGGCTGAGTGATAAAGTGGGTAGAAAATATATTATGATGGGAGGAATGTTGCTGGCGATTTTGTTATACAGACCAATATATAAGGCAATGTACGAAACAACTTCTGTTAAAAATAAAACTGAAATGGTAGCAAAAACTACTTCATTAGCGGAATTGAAAGAGAACAAAAAACAAACAATGGATTCCATTTATACTACAAATAAAGTATATTCTGATGAAACTACATTGCTTGAGGTAAAAACAGTATCTCTTGAAAATGGAAAAGCGATGGTTGTTGACGGAAAACCAAAAGTGGAAGTCAAAACTACAATACTAATCAATGATACCGATAAATGGGCTTTAATATTATTAATATTTTTCCAAGTATTATTTGTAACAATGGTCTACGGTCCAATTGCGGCATTCCTTGTTGAGATGTTCCCAGTGAAAATTCGATATACCTCAATGTCATTGCCGTATCATATTGGAAATGGTATCTTTGGGGGTTTACTTCCAGCCGTTTCAACGTATTTTGTAACACACGCTAAAGATGCTGAGATGCCAGAATTCTATCTTGAAGGACTTTGGTATCCTATTGTAATAGCATCTGTTTGCTTTGTAATTGGAATGGTTTACATTAAAAATAACGATAAAAATATTCACGTTTAAAATATATATTATGAATCAATTAAAACGAGTATTAGGAATGATTTGGATAGCGCTTGCAATTGCAGCAGCCTATTTTTGCATCTTTAAATTTGGATTACCAAAATTTGCTTCAGGCAAACAAGATGATTTGGTATTTGGAATTATTATCCTTTTTGTATTAACGCCTTTAATAGTTTTGGGTTTAGGAACGTTTGGTTACTATTCCTTAATGGGTGATTATGATGAAAAAATTCACTAATGAAAATTAATCAAATTAAAAATCTCTGCTTTTTTTTATCGCAGGGATTTTTGTTTTTATAGCTGTAAAGTTTCTTAATATTGCTGAGGACATTTGACCCCCTTCGGGGTTTTTCTTTGAAGTCTTGGCCGGAAAATAAAACCACAAAAGCAGGATGTACTAATCAAGCTTGCCGTCAAAATAGGACATCCATTTTCCTTGTACTTTCATCACTTGTTCAATGACGTCTCGGGCGGCACCTTTACCCCCATTCCTATGGGAAATATAACGGGAAATAGCTTTGATTTCGGGCGTGGAATCTTGGGGGCAAGAAGGCAATCCCACTAATTGCATCACGTGATAATCAGGGATGTCATCGCCCATATATAAAACGTGTTCTGGTTTAATATCGTAAAGTTCGATGT
>JBIILD010000148.1:0-2541 GCA_044232845.1 Flavobacterium sp. | reverse complement strand
GGGCTCTTCTCCCATCAAAAAATAGATGGGTTTGATGTTGCCGTTGTTGATGTCATTGACTATTTTTAAAACTTCGTCCATTTTGTTTAATCTCTTTTATCTATTCTCTAAAAGTCTTACTTTTGCTTGATGCAACAACTTAATTTTCCAACCTATAACTTCCGCTTCAAAAATAGCGAAAATAAAGTCTCTATTTTCGACGAAATCAGGAAAAAATTTATCATTCTCACCCCCGAGGAATGGGTTCGTCAGCACGTAGTTCGGTTTTTATTGGAAGATAAAAAATACCCAAAATCATTAATAAATGTTGAGAAAGTTTTAATTGTCAACGGATTGCGAAAAAGATACGACGTTGTCGTTTTCAATCCTGATGGTTCCATCTTTGTTTTAGTGGAATGCAAGGCCCCAGAAATAAAAACCGCACAAGCCACATTCGATCAAATTGCGCGTTACAACCTGGCTTTGAATGCTCAATTTTTGATGGTTACCAATGGACATAATCATTACTTTTGCCAAATGGATTTTGAAAACGAGAAATATAATTTTTTAAAAGAACTGCCCAATTACGAATTGAAAAACACAAAGATGTAAATGAAAATTGCTGTTATCCTACTCAATTGGAATGGTGTGAAATTGTTAGAACAGTTTTTACCCTCAGTTATTCTTTTTTCTCCTGAAGCCACTATTTATGTTGCTGATAATGCGTCGACCGATGATTCTATAGCATTTGTAAAAACCAACTTTCCAAAAGTTCGAATTATTCAAAACGAAAGTAATTTTGGCTTTGCTCAAGGCTACAATGAAGCTTTGAAACACGTTGATGCCGACATTTTCGCCTTGGTCAATTCAGATATTGAAGTGACGGAGAATTGGCTTAAACCCATCTTGGCAACTTTCGAAAACGAACCAAAAACAGTCATAATTCAGCCCAAAATATTAGATTTCAAAAATAAGGAATACTTTGAATATGCGGGTGCAGCTGGCGGATTTATTGATAAATATGGGTATCCGTTTTGCCGGGGTCGTCTTTTTGATACTATTGAAAAAGACAACGGTCAGTATGACGACAATTGTGAAATTTTCTGGGCTTCTGGTGCTTGTTTTTTTATTCGAGGTGTAGCCTTTAAGGAATTGAGAGGTTTCGATGTTGATTTCTTTGCTCATCAAGAAGAAATAGATTTGTGCTGGCGCGCATTCAATAAAGGTCATATAATAAAATACAATTCACATTCGGTGGTGTATCACGTGGGTGGGGCAACGCTACAACAAGCGAATCCCAAAAAAACGGAATTAAATTTTAGAAATTCATTAGTGATGCTTATTAAAAATCTTCCTAAAAACTATTTGTTCTCCATTATCATTCTTCGCCTTGTTCTAGACGGGATTACAGCAGTTCAATTTCTTTTACAAGGAAAGGTCAAACATACTTGGGCAATACTAAAAGCTCACCTATCTTTTTATAGACACTTTTATCGGCATTTTAAAAAAAGAGGCGAATTTCAATCCGAAAAATACTATAAGACTAAAAGTATCGTTTATTTATACTTCATAAATAAAATAAAAGTATTTAGTAGTATATTTGTCACTACTAAATAGTATCAACTAAATTTGAAAAAACACCTAATTAAATTTTAAACTCTATGAAAAAAATTGTTGTTGCATTATCCGTATTGGTACTTTTGACTTCTTGTGTTACTAAAAAAAAATACACTGCTCTTGAGGCCAAAAATAAAGAAACACAAGATTTATTGAATACTTGTACTGTAAAGTTGAACTCTTGTTTGGAAGAAAAAGCAGGGCTTTCTGCTACTGTAGCGGGTTTAAAAGATCTCAATCAAACATTGGCTTCACAATCTAAAGACATGGCGATACTGTCAACAAAAGGAGCTGAAAACATCGAAAAAGCTTTAGAATCCATCAAAGAAAAGGATTTGAAGATCACAAGAATGCAGGATGCTTTAACTAAAAAAGATAGTGTTACTCTTGCTGTTGTGACAAGTTTAAAAGCTTCAGTTGGGATTTCGGATCCAGATATTGAAATCAATGTTGAAAAAGGAGTTGTTTTTATTTCTATTGCCGACAAATTGTTATTCAAAAGTGGGAGTTATGATGTAACTGACAAAGCCAAGGGAGTTTTAGCCAAAGTAGCCAAAGTAGTTAATGACAAACCTACATTTGAATGTATGGTTGAGGGTCATACTGATGACGATTCTTTTAGACCAAACGAAGTATTAATTGATAATTGGGATTTAAGTGTAAAGCGTTCTACTGCCATCATTAGAGTATTGACAAAAGATTTAGGCGTTAACCCAGCGCAATTAATTGCTGCTGGAAGAAGTTCATTCATTCCTCTAGTACTAAATGATTCTGCCGCAAATAAAGCCAGAAATAGAAGAACTCGTATTGTTGTATTGCCAAAAATAGATGAATTCTACAGTATGATTGAAAAAGAAATGAAAAAACAATCTAAATAATTAGTGTTCAGTGAACAGTAATTAGTGTTCAGTAAGTTTATAATAAGTAAAACGTCTTGATTTCATC
>JBIILD010000065.1:0-9585 GCA_044232845.1 Flavobacterium sp. | reverse complement strand
TCCTAACTCTAAAATCCTAACTCTAAAATCCTAACTCTAAAATCCTAACTCTAAAATCCTAACTCTAAAATCCTAACTCTAAAATCCTAACTCTAAAATCCTAACTCTAAAATCCTAACTCTAAAATCCTAACTCTAAAATGTCAGACGTAGCAGCAATACATAGCTTGGTTCAAAAAAGAAACGAACTCAAAAGCGAAATCGCAAAAATTATTGTGGGTCAGGATGCGGTGGTTGACCAAATTTTGCTTTGCATTTTTTCTGGTGGACACGCCCTTTTGGTAGGAGTTCCCGGATTGGCCAAAACTCTGATGGTTAATACGCTAGCGCTGGCACTTGGCCTTGATTTCAAAAGAATCCAGTTTACCCCTGATTTAATGCCTTCGGATATTTTGGGAAGTGAAATTCTCGATGAAAATCGCCAATTCAAATTCATAAAAGGACCTATTTTTTCGAACATTATTTTGGCTGACGAAATCAACAGAACACCCCCAAAAACACAAGCTGCATTGCTTGAAGCCATGCAAGAACGTTCTGTGACTATTGCGGGGCAAAACTATAAATTAGACTTGCCTTATTTTGTATTGGCAACCCAAAACCCTATTGAGCAAGAAGGAACCTATCCATTGCCTGAAGCACAGTTAGACCGATTTATGTTTGCCATTAAGTTAGATTACCCTTCTTTTGAGGAGGAAGTAAATGTGGTAAAAAGAACAACTTCAGATGAAAAAAAGACTATAAATCCATTGTTTACGGCGCAAGAAATTATCGATTTCCAACAACTGATTCGCAGGATTCCAGTTGCCGATAACGTCATTGAATATGCCGTTACCTTAGTTAGTAAAACGCGTCCTGACAACGCTTTGTCTAACGAATTTGTGAAAAACTATCTCGACTGGGGAGCAGGGCCAAGAGCATCTCAGAATTTAATTTTGGCAGCCAAAGCAAACGCTGCTTTCAACGGAAAATTTTCTCCAGACATCGAAGATGTGAAGGCTGTAGCAACAGGAATTTTGCGACACCGAATCATTAAAAATTACAAAGCCGATGCTGACGGTATTACCGAAGAAATGATTATAGATAAGCTAGTTTAATTCAAAACAACGCTATTTAAAAAGGCGCTGCAACTCAAGAAATGAGTTCAGCGCCTTTTCTCTTTACGAACTAGAACACCAATTAAATTAATTTCGGCCCCAGGCGTTGATGATAGTGAAATATATGCAGTCTTAAGTTCACTATATCGTAATATTAGCTAAATAAAATCAGTATTTGGCAATAGTAATTGTAAGAAAGCGGTCTTCTGTTATTTCTTTTATATTCTCATCATAAATTCCTAATTTTGCACCGAATTTAAATTGTGGTTTCTCTTTTCGCAAAGACTCCCCTACAATAACTAAGTAAAAGAACGGATACATAAATAATTTACCGAAAAATTAGGATTTTTGATATTGAAATAATCAAGGAAATCCAACTTTTAACATTGAAATCACATCATTATGACTATTTATAACGATTACATCAAGGAGATTGAAGAACGAAAAGGACAGGGTCTTCACCCAAAGCCAATTGATGGCGCTGAATTACTAAGCGAAATCATTGTGCAAATTAAAGATTTGGCTAACGCAAATAGAGTTGATTCTCTCAAATTTTTTATTTACAATGTTGTTCCAGGAACTACTCCTGCTGCCAATGTAAAAGCTAATTTTTTAAAAGAAATCGTTCTAGGCCAATCAGTAGTTGCTGAAATCTCCCCTGCTTTTGCTTTAGAGTTGTTGTCGCATATGAAAGGTGGAACTTCTATAAAGGTGTTACTTGATTTAGCTTTAGGTAATGATGTTACAATTGCAAAAGATGCAGCGGAAGTTTTAAAAACACAAGTTTTTCTTTATGAGGCCGATACAGATCGTTTAGAAGCAGCTTTCAAAAGGGGGAACGCAATAGCTGCAGCAATTTTAGAGAGCTATGCTAAGGCTGAGTTCTTTACTAAATTACCTGAAATTGCAGAAGAAATTAAGGTAGTTACTTTTATTGCGGGTGAAGGAGATATTTCAACTGATTTACTTTCTCCAGGAAACCAAGCCCACTCACGTTCAGATCGTGAACTTCATGGAAAATGTTTAATTTCTCCTGAAGCACAATCTGAAATTAAAGCGTTAGCAGAAGCGAATCCTGACAAGAGTGTGATGTTAATCGCTGAAAAAGGTACTATGGGTGTGGGTTCTTCAAGAATGTCAGGTGTAAACAACGTGGCACTTTGGAGTGGAAAACAAGCAAGCCCTTATGTTCCATTTATTAATATTGCTCCAATCGTGGCAGGAACAAATGGTATTTCTCCGATTTTTCTAACCACTGTTGATGTTACTGGTGGTATTGGTTTGGATCTTAAAAACTGGGTTAAAAAATTAGATGACAAAGGAGACGTTGTTCGCAATGAAAGCGGCGATCCTATTCTTGAGGAAGTGTATTCGGTTGCTACTGGTACGGTGCTTACAATCAACACAAAGAAGAAGAAACTTTATAAGGGAGACAAAGAATTGATTGATATTGCTAAGGCATTCACGCCTCAGAAAATTGAATTTATAAAAGCGGGAGGTTCCTATGCAATTGTATTTGGAAAAAAATTGCAAACATTTGCATCAAAGGTTCTTGGTATTGATATTGTACCTGTATATGCTCCGTCAAAAGAGGTTTCTATTGATGGGCAAGGTCTTACTGCAGTAGAAAAAATATTTAATAAAAATTCCGTTGGAACAACTCCAGGTAAAATTTTACATGCTGGTTCAGATGTTCGTGTTATCGTAAATATTGTTGGTTCACAAGACACAACTGGTTTGATGACTTCTCAGGAATTAGAATCTATGGCTGCTACCGTGATTTCTCCAATCGTTGACGGTGCATACCAATCAGGATGTCATACTGCTTCAGTTTGGGATAATAAATCTAAGGCAAATATTCCTAGATTGATGAAATTTATGAACGATTTCGGTTTGATTACAGCTCGTGACCCGAAAGGCGTTTATCACGCAATGACGGATGTAATTCATAAAGTACTTAATGATATTACTGTAAACGAATGGGCTATCATCATCGGTGGGGACTCGCATACTAGAATGTCAAAAGGGGTTGCTTTTGGTGCTGACTCGGGAACAGTTGCTCTTGCATTGGCTACTGGTGAAGCTTCAATGCCAATTCCAGAATCGGTGAAGGTGACTTTCAAAGGCGATATGAAAGGGTATATGGATTTTCGCGATGTGGTTCACGCTACACAAGCTCAGATGCTAAAACAGTTTGGTGGCGAGAATGTATTTCAAGGTAAAATTATTGAGGTTCACCTTGGGACCCTTACTGCGGATCAAGCCTTTACGTTTACGGATTGGACTGCAGAAATGAAAGCAAAAGCGTCTATCTGTATTTCCGAGGATGCTATTTTGATTGAATCATTGGAGATTGCAAAGAGCAGAATCCAGATCATGATTGATAAAGGCATGGATAATAAGAATCAAGTGCTGAAAGGATTGATTGCTATAGCTGATAAGAGAATCGCTGAAATTATTTCAGGTGGGAAACCAGCTTTAAGACCAGATGCAAATGCGAAGTATTTTGCTGAAGTAGTCGTTGATTTGGATCAAATTGTTGAACCAATGATTGCAGATCCTGATGTAAATAATGCGGATGTTTCTAAACGATATACGCACGATACCATCAGACCTTTATCTTTCTATGGAGGAGATAAAAAAGTTGATCTTGGATTTATAGGATCGTGTATGGTGCACAAAGGTGATATGAAAATCCTTGCTCAAATGCTTAAGAACATAGAGCAACAAAATGGTAAAGTTGAGTTCAAAGCACCACTTGTCGTAGCGCCACCTACTTATAATATTGTAGATGAATTGAAGGCCGAAGGCGATTGGGATGTTTTAAGAAAATATTCTGGTTTCGAATTCGATGATACTATTCCTAAAGCTGCTGCACGAACTTCCTACGAAAAAATGCTGTATCTAGAGCGTCCAGGTTGTAACCTTTGTATGGGGAACCAAGAAAAAGCAGCCAAAGGAGATACGGTTATGGCAACATCTACGCGTCTTTTCCAAGGAAGAGTTGTTGAGGATACTGAAGGTAAAAAAGGAGAGTCTTTACTTTCTTCTACACCAGTTGTAGTTTTGTCGACAATACTTGGTAGAACTCCAACAATTGAAGAATATAAAACGGCGGTAGAAGGGATCAATTTGACTAAGTTTGCGCCCTCACATAAACTGTTAGTAAAATAGCAACAATTAGTTTTAACACCTCTGGGGCTCTGCCCCGAGGTAGTTTATTCCTATTTCAAAAGCCTGAGTTTATAAATTCAGGCTTTTTTTTATAGCTTAATTTTTTGTAACTTGTGGTGTTAAATATTGTACAATCAAAACAATTCTATTATGGCTTTTGATATTGAAATGATTAAAAAAGTATACGGAAACATGACAACTCGTGTGGATAAAGCACGCGAATTAGTCGGTCGCCCGCTTACCTTAACCGAGAAAATTTTATACACGCACCTTTGGGAAGGAAATCCTTCTGCAACTTTTAAAAGAGGGGTCGATTATGTGGATTTTGCTCCGGATCGAGTGGCTTGTCAAGATGCAACGGCTCAAATGGCTTTATTGCAATTTATGCACGCCGGAAAGAAAACAGTTGCGGTTCCTACAACCGTTCACTGTGATCACTTAATTTTAGCCAAAAACGGAGCTAAATCTGATTTGGCTGTAGCCAATACCCAATCAAAAGAAGTTTTTGATTTTCTTTCATCCGTTTCCAATAAATACGGAATTGGTTTTTGGAAACCAGGCTCAGGGATTATTCACCAAATCGTTTTAGAAAACTATGCATTTCCTGGAGGTTTGATGATTGGCACCGATTCACACACTGTAAATGCTGGTGGATTGGGAATGTTGGCTATCGGTGTTGGTGGTGCTGATGCGGTGGATGTAATGTCGGGAATGTCTTGGGAATTGAAATTTCCAAAATTAATAGGGGTTAAATTGACCGGAAAATTATCGGGTTGGACTGCGCCCAAAGACGTAATCCTTAAAGTAGCCGATATTCTTACTGTGAAAGGTGGAACAGGAGCTATTGTGGAGTATTTTGGAGAAGGGGCCACTTCAATGTCTTGTACCGGAAAAGGAACTATTTGTAATATGGGAGCCGAAATTGGCGCAACCACTTCTACATTTGGTTATGACGAGTCCATGAGAAGGTACCTTTCTGCAACAGGTCGTCAGGATGTGGTGGATGCTGCCGATAAAGTAGCTTCATACTTAACTGCCGATCCCGAAGTGTATGCTAATCCAGCAACGTATTTTGACCAACTAATCGAAATCAACCTTTCTGAATTAGAGCCACACATCAATGGTCCTTTTACTCCTGACAGAGGAACGCCAGTTTCTCAAATGAAAGTGGAAGCTGCCGCAAATGGATGGCCAATTAAAGTAGAATGGGGATTAATTGGTTCTTGTACCAATTCTTCTTACGAAGATATGGCTCGCGCCGCCTCTATCGTAAACCAGGCTGTTAAACACGGAATCACTCCCAAAGCGGAGTTTGGTATTAATCCAGGTTCAGAACAAATTAGGTATACGATCGAAAGAGATGGCATCATTGCTACTTTCGAAAAAATGGGAACCAAAGTATTTACCAATGCTTGTGGACCTTGTATCGGACAATGGGATAGAGCAGGCGCAGACAAGCAAGAAAAAAACACCATTGTTCATTCTTTCAACCGCAACTTCTCTAAACGTGCCGATGGCAACCCAAACACGCATGCTTTTGTAACTTCACCAGAAATGGTAGCTGCCTTAGCCATTGCCGGTCGTTTGGATTTTAATCCGTTGACGGACACTTTGATTAACGATAATGGAGAAGAAGTAAAATTGACTGCGCCTTACGGTGATGAATTGCCAAAAAGAGGTTTCGCAGTTGAAGATAACGGATTCCAAGCGCCTGCAGAAGATGGTTCGGGAGTTCAAATTGTAGTGAGCGAAACCTCAGACCGGTTGCAATTATTGGCGCCATTCGAAGCTTGGGACGGTAAAAATAGTATGGGAGCCAAATTATTGATTAAAGCTTTCGGAAAATGTACTACCGACCATATTTCTATGGCGGGGCCTTGGTTGCGTTTCCGCGGTCACTTAGATAATATTTCAAACAATATGTTGATTGGAGCCGTGAATGCTTTTACCGAAAAAACCAATTCGGTTAAAAACCAAATAACAGGACAATACGATACTGTTCCTGCCGTAGCACGTGCTTACAAAGCGGCTGGAATTCCTTCTGTTGTTGTGGGTAATCACAATTACGGCGAAGGTTCTTCCCGCGAACATGCCGCTATGGAACCTCGTTTCTTAGGTGTGAAAGCGGTTTTGGTAAAATCGTTTGCCCGTATCCACGAAACCAACTTGAAAAAACAAGGAATGTTAGGCCTTACTTTTGCCAATGAAGCAGATTACGACAAAATACAGGAAGATGACACGATTAACTTTGTGGACTTGGTTGATTTTGCTCCCGGAAAACCATTGACACTAGAATTCGTTCACGCTGACGGAACCAAAGATAGTATCTTGGCAAATCATACTTATAATGCAAGCCAAATTGGTTGGTTCGTTGCCGGCTCGGCATTGAATTTGATTGCCGCTGAAGCTAATGCATAATTTATTCCAATTTGTTAAATGATATACCAATTTTAAAAATAATTTCAAACTAACAATTAAATAAGTTTGCAAATTGAAAACTTTTATTTAAATTTGTAAATGAAAATCCTTGTAAAGAAAACAGTTCTATTTTACACCGAAAAATATCCAATTGCAAAAACTCAATTGTTGATTTGGTATAATGAATTTTCAAAGTTAGATTTTCATAATTACAATGAACTGAAACGAGTCTATGGAAATGCCAGTATCGTAAATAATGAAAGAGTTGTTTTCAATATTAAAGGGAATGATTTTCGATTAGTTGTTGCGATAAACTTTTTGCAAACAGCTTGTTATGTGATTTGGTTTGGAACACATAAAGAATATGATACCATTAATCTAGAAACTGTTGCTTTTGATATTGCAATTCTAAACTTTAAAAAACTATAACTATGAACTGGAAAGTATTAAAAACAGAAGAAGATTATACTAAAGCTTCTATGAGATTGATGGAAATATTTCATGCAAAACCTAACACGCCAGAAAGTGATGAGTTAGATTTATTGATGGTATTGATCAAAGATTATGATGATAAACATTATGAATTGCCTGAACTTGATGCTTTAGAAGTTATCAAATATAAAATGCAAGAAATGGGTATAAAAGCAAAAGATCTTGAGCCAATAATTGGAAGTAAAGGTCACGTTTCTTCTATTCTTTCCGGTAAGCGCGAAATAACTTTGAAAATGGCGCAAAAACTTAAGGATTATTTCAGCATTCCTGCCGAAGTGTTTTTGCATAACGCCTAATAATACGTTCGATTTATCCTTAACTAGTGCGAGCGTCTCGCTCGTACCCATTCCATAATTTATCGCTTTTGTGTAAACTTATTTTAGGACGAGACTTTTGTAGGCACGAGCGGGACGCTTGCGTTAGCAGGGGATACATACCGAAAACTAACGATGCCGAACTTGCCGAGTAGCTCTGTTGAACTAAACCTTCGGTAGCACTCGAGATGATTTTGTACCTTACGAAGGTAATTAAAATTCGTAAACTATGGCTACAAAAAAAAGCATCCAGATGATTTAAGGGAAAACAAAATTTTAAACCAAGCCAAGCGAGAAGTTCCTGGTTTTGAGGAGCTATTAGCTCGGTTTGAGCGCAGTCGAGAACAATCATGACATCTCGACTGCGCTCGATGTTACAAAAATAATCGGACTATAATAAACTAGTTAATGGTATAATAATGGAACAAATGCAAAATAAATGAATTTTTTTTAGGCAATTTCTATCTTCGGCTTGTCGGTCCAAAATTGCCACCGACATTAGGCTGCTTGGCGAAGATGATTCCTTGAGAGTATTTTACTAAACGGCCAGTTGAGCGTAGTTACTCTATTTATTCCTACTATTCTTTTTTAGTAACGGAGTCGATTAAACTACTCCAATTATTTCATACCAATCCAGTTTTTTACAAAGCTTGTTTTAAAACCAATTGTTAGCCAGTTTGTTTTCATGAGCTCGGAGGCTTTTTGTCATTGGTAAAGATGTTATTTCCAGTAGTAATTCCAAGTTTCAAAATTATAATTTCAGAAATAGTATCGTCTGATAGTAAAGGCAATATGAATTTTTTTAAAGTTTTGCCCAGGATATCACAAATTTATAAACTAGTTTTGGTTTGAAATATTTTTTTTTAAATTATATTCGCAAACGCTATATTTATGCTATTTTATAAAGACCTAAGTAACATGATTTGTAAATGAAAATGCTATTAAAAAGTACCTATCCCAAGATTTTATTTTTGACCTTATCGTCTAGTATTTTTTTTGTGGGACTTTATTTTGGACTTTATACCTATACTAATAGGGTTCAAAAACAGGTTTATAACGACTCAACTCAGCAATTCGAGAGAGAATTAAACAATTTATTGCTTTTAGATTCCAAACCTATTAACGTTGCCATAATTAACGATTCGAATTGGGATGAATTTGTATGGTTCATAAAAACGAGAGATATAAATTGGTATAATGAAACGATAGGTAATGAGCTAGATATTTATGGTGCCGATTATATGGGGACTTATGATTTAGAGGGGAATTTCATAATCCGCGTAGCTTCTCCCCAAATAAAATCAATTGATTTCATTCCGAAAAAGGCCATGATGCAACTCAATAAATCTAAGTTGAGTCGCTTTTATTTGAAAATTCCGGAGGGTATTATTGAAGTTTTTGGTGCCTCAATTCATCCGTCAAATGATCCATTTAAAAAGAATACGAAGTCTTCAGGTTATTTTTTTGTGGCGAGACTTTTGGATAAAAACTTCTTGCAAAAAATAGAAAAATTAACTAATTCAGACGCTGAATTTATTGAAAATGTTAAAAACCAGGAATACGAGCAACATCATATTTATAGCCTTATAACGCTTAAAGACAATGATGGCAAAGTGGTAACGAAATTATTTTTCAAAAGAAATTTTGAGATTTATTTTGAAAACATGATAAATATTTTGTACCTAATTTTTATTGCTTTTTTCATCAACCTAATTATAAATTTTATTTATGTTAGAAAATGGATTTATAATCCGCTAGATTTAATCACAAGAATTCTGCAGACCGGAAATAGGAAAGCAATACAAAAATTGAAATTGACCACGGGAGAATTTAGATCCATAGGTAACCTTTTCGAAGAAAATAACAAACAGAAAAAAGAATTGGTAAATGCCAAGTTAAAAGCCGAAGAAAGCGATAAGCTTAAATCTTCTTTTTTGGCTAATTTGTCGCACGAGATTAGGACTCCAATGAATGCCATTAATGGTTTTGCGGATTTACTGATTCATACCAAATTAGACAAAAATGAAAAGTTAGAGTATTTAAAAATTATTCAAAAGAGTGGAGCTAATTTGGTTTCGATTATTGACGATCTTA
>JBIILD010000147.1:0-2558 GCA_044232845.1 Flavobacterium sp. | reverse complement strand
TATTTGATATTCAAAAGTAATGAAATATAAAATTAAACAACAAATCAATGAAATTAAAAACCATTAAAAATGTCCACTTGAACAAAAGGTCTAGAAAAAACCATTAATTTTGTCCATTACACCAAAATATTTGAGTGTACCAAAGATTTTTCAAAGGAGTATAAACACAAGTTTACTAATGGATGGCATAAGCAAACAAATTTTGTACTGAAGAAAAGAACAACGAAGGCATAACACGGGTTTGGCAAAAGTGGCGGTTCAGTGCTCCGCAGACACATTTGTGGTTAATCAAACATTGGTTCTCCGCATCAACATTTGTGGTGAAAATCGCCACCTTCGCCAAGCCCGAAAACGTTAGCAGTAAGCCATAAAAAATTGCTAAGTAGAAAATTAACTTTTACAAGATTGTATATTTTGTATATTTGACTCAAATAATTTTATGATGGATTTACAAACTAGAAAAATAGAATTTATTCAAGAGTTTTTGAAACTTCAAAGTGAGGAAGTAATTTCTCAGTTTGAGAATTTATTGAAGAAAAAATCAACCAAAGAAGAATCTATTATCAAGCCGATGTCAATTAAAGAATTGAACTCAAGAATAGATAAATCTGAAGCAGATTTCAAAAACGGTAAATTCAAAACAAGTTCTCAACTTTTGGCTAAATACAAATGAAACATTTTGAAATTATTTGGTCAGATCATGCAGAAAACGAATTAGATAAAATATTTGAATATTATTCAGAATTTGCAAGCATTCGAGTAGCTAAAAATCTCATTCAAAAAATTGTTGAAGAGCCAAGTAAACTACTTTCAAATCCAGAAATCAGTCAACGTGAAGAATTACTGCTTGATCGAGAAAATGAATATCGATATTTAGTTTGTAAAAGTTATAAAATAATTTATTCAATAGACACAAAAGCAAAGTTTATCAAGATTGCTGATGTGTTTGATTCTAGACAAAATCCAGAAAAGATAAAGCGAACTAAATAATTTGGCCTACTGCTAACAGCTGACAAACGCAATCGCTGGTTTTCGGTGATTTGTGATTTTATTTTCCTATTTTCGTTTTTTCTAAAATAGAAAAAACTCAGTTCCGCAGCCGCGACTGTCGTCTGTCAGCGGAACGTTAGGTGCAAGCGTAAAGACCGACAGAAACGAAACGACAAGAATCAAAATAATTTACAGAAATTTTGTTTCCTAATTAAGAAACTTATATCTTTGTTAAAAAATGAATGAAGCCAAAATTTAAAGTTGCGTTTTTAGACGAAGCAGTTGAATTTATAGAAAGTCTTGATGAAAAGACAAAAGCGAAAATTTATTACAACATAAAATTGTCGCAATATAAAAATGACAACGGGTTATTTAAAAAACTGACTGACAATATTTGGGAATTCAGAACTTTGTACAATAAAACGTATTACAGATTTTTTGCTTTCTGGTACAAAACCAATAAACAAGAAACTTTGGTTATTTCAACTCACGGAATTGAAAAGAAGACTGGAAAAGTACCAAAAAGCGAAATTCTGAAAGCCGAAAATTTAAGAACTATTTATTTTGAACAATAAAAACTAAAGAAAATGGAAAATAGAAAATTGAAAACAACAAGTTTAGACGTTTTAATTGACAAGCATATTGGAAAAGTTGGAACTGAAAAAAGAGATGCATTTGAATACGAATTGCAACTTGACATAATTGGAGAAACAATAAAAAACGTAAGAAAAGAAAGAAATTTAACGCAACAACAACTTGGAGAATTAGTTGGTGTAAAAAAAGCACAGATTTCAAAAATTGAGAATAGTTTAACTGACGCAAGATTTGAAACTATTCTGAAAGTTTTTAAAGCATTAAATGCAAAAGTGAATTTTAATGTGGAATTAATGGACCAAAATTTAGTGATAAATTAAACCCTATATTTTGCCGAACGCACAACAGCCGTTTGGCAAGATTGCGAATTTTGTGGTAAATTCACGTCTACGTTTCGCAAGAAATTTTATCTTTAACGGAAACTAAACGTTTCCAAAAGCCGCAACTTTTCAAAGCTGAGGTACGTTGTACCTCATTATAAAAAGACGACAGTGGCAGAAACAAACGACAAAAAAAATGAAAAAATTTATGCTTGATATCCAATTAGAAGGATTGGACAACGAAACAAGAATGAAACTACTCCCAAGAGAACAGGAGGTTGTAAAAGAGTTGGAACAAAATGGGACTATTGTAGCTACCTTTATTAAACTTGATATGTCTGGGATTTTTATGGTAATGATGGCGACAGATTCTGAGGATGTGCATTCAAAACTTTCAACTTTGCCATATTACCCGTATATGAAAATTGAAATTATTCCTGTGAGGGTGGTTAACAGCATTAATCAATAACACTTATCATAACAGCGGCTTGGGGTTAAAAAAGTATTTAGGACTACTCTTCTTCCCTTATTTAGGGTCTGCTGAAAAACCCTGTTTTCTTTGTCTTTATGGCAAAAGAGTTATATTTGAAAAACCAAGTGCAAGGAAAAATGGCAAATACCCGAAAAAAGCGTGCATCAACACCAAATTTTGTT
>JBIILD010000064.1:0-9714 GCA_044232845.1 Flavobacterium sp. | reverse complement strand
CACCACTATGAGACAACTAAAAATTACCAAACAGGTAACCAACCGTGAAACGGCATCGTTAGACAAGTATTTACAGGAAATTGGAAAGGTGGATTTGATTACCGCCGACGAAGAGGTAGAATTGGCTCAAAAGATAAAAGCCGGTGACCAAGCTGCCCTAGAAAAATTGACCAAAGCCAATTTACGTTTCGTGGTTTCGGTAGCCAAACAATACCAAAATCAAGGGTTGACACTTCCCGACTTGATTAACGAAGGAAATTTAGGATTGATAAAAGCAGCCCAACGTTTTGACGAAACCCGTGGTTTCAAATTCATCTCGTATGCCGTATGGTGGATTCGTCAATCGATTTTGCAAGCTTTGGCCGAACAATCCCGTATCGTTCGTTTGCCATTGAATAAAATTGGTTCTATCAATAAAATCAACAAAATGTATGCCTTGCTAGAGCAATCTAACGAAAGACCGCCAACAGCTGAGGAAATTGCTAAGGAATTGGATATGACTGTAAATGACGTAAGAGAGTCTATGAAAAACTCCGGTCGTCACCTTTCTATGGATGCGCCACTTGTTGAAGGAGAGGATTCCAATCTTTACGATGTATTGCGTTCTGGCGAGTCGCCAAATCCAGACAGAGTTTTGATCCAAGAATCATTGCGTACTGAGATTGAGCGTTCATTGGAAACATTGACTCCAAGAGAGGCTGATGTCGTTCGTTTGTATTTTGGTTTGGGCGATCAACACCCAATGACGTTGGAAGAAATAGGAGAAACTTTTGACCTCACTCGCGAACGTGTTCGCCAGATCAAGGAAAAAGCCATCCGCAGATTGAAACACACCTCAAGAAGCAAAATATTAAAAACCTATTTAGGATAAATTCGTCTTAAAGTCGAATGTCATAATGTCAAAACTCCGGAATCACTTTTGGAGTTTTTTCTTTTGTCATTGCGAGGAACGAAGCAATCTCATTATTATTTATTTGGGCGTGACCCAAAAAAGGGTCAGGCTATCCGTTACAATCCACGAGATTGCCACGTCGTGCCTCCTCGCAATAACGTGGGATTTCCACTCCTATCCTTCACGCAAAAAATTGAATTAAAATAGTAACCTTGCGAACTTTGCGAAAAACTTTGCCAACTTTGCGGTTAAAATTCTACTTTTGCACAATCAACACTACTAAAATGAAAAATACACTAATTGCGCCCTCTGTCCTTGCTGCCGATTTCGCTAATTTGCAACGTGACATCGAAATGATAAACAACAGCCAAGCCGATTGGTTTCACATTGACATCATGGACGGCGTTTTTGTACCTAATATTTCCTTTGGAATGCCCGTTTTGGAGGCTATTACCAAACACGCCAAAAAAACAATCGATGTGCATTTGATGATTGTGGATCCAGACCGATACATTAAAACTTTTGCCGATTTGGGCGCCAATATAGTATCCGTTCATTATGAAGCGTGCACGCACCTGCACAGAACGCTTCAAGCTATCAAAGCCGAGGGAATGAAAGCCGGAGTGGCGATTAATCCACATACCAATATAGACTTGCTAGAAGACGTTATCAACGATATTGATTTGGTGTGTATCATGAGTGTGAATCCAGGTTTTGGTGGACAATCCTTTATAGAAAATACGTACTCTAAGGTGGCCAAATTAAAAGCGTTAATACAACGCAAAGGCGCTTCTACTATTATAGAAATTGACGGCGGAGTAACCAATAAAAACGCAAAACAATTGGTAGAGGCAGGTGCCGATGTTTTAGTGGCTGGGAACTATGTTTTCAAAGCAGAAAACCCAACCCAAACTATTGCCGATTTGAAGCAATTGGCTTCTATCTAATAAAAAAAAAGCTCCTAAAGGAGCTTTTTTTATTAGGTTATACTAGAAATATTGTGAACATTCCATTTTGTTCTCAAAACCATTCAGTCAATTAAGGTTTGTCTAGAAATTTTAAATCTTAATTTTCTTAACACTCTTAATGGTGTAAAAGATTTCAAGATTTTAAATGTTTTAGCTTTTCACACAAAATCCAGAAGCGTCTTTTATTTTACTTTTTGGTATTCCAATTCCATAAATTTTACGATATCATCTAGTTGCTCCACCCCTATTCTTTTGGCTTTGATTACTTTGTTCCTATCTAGAACATAAATCACCGGAGTAGAATACACATCGTATTTTTCGACTACGTTATTATAATGCACGCCGTCATAGACATTAATCCAATCTAATTTATTATCGGCGATATATTTGAGGTATTTCTCCCCTTCATTTAAAGTGTACACACAATATACTTTTATATCTTTATTTTCGTTCTGCAACTTGTGGTATAGCTCGAGAAGCTTCGGGATTTCGACCTTACAATGACTGCAATCCACATCCCAAAAAGCAAGCACTAGGTAATCCGCCTTTACTTTATATAAGCGATTAAATAAGCTGTTTATTTTGGCATTGTTGTCATAGAATAATTTGGTGACCTCTTCGCTAGTTTTGGCCGATTCAAATCCCATTTTAGCTATAATATCCCGATCCGAGGCGTTAATCATCGACAAATCTGGAGCGACGGCACCCATTAAAAGTGGCCTCAATTTATTGCTTTGTTTGATCACGCGCTCCACCACGTTCTCGTCGTCATAAATCCCACGGGCTTTTCCTGTTTTGAAATACTTATCCGCTAGGTGTACAAAAACCTTATCAAATCCCATTATTTTAGACGTTTCATAAGTGTAGGTGAAATGCGCCAATACTAATTTATAGAGTATGCTTTCGGGTGCAGTCTTTAACATCATCCTGTCAATTTCAACCGAAACGGAGTCTGGATGGGCAACAACTACCTGGTCAAAATACTTCTTTAGCTTGTTGTAGAAAAACGGATTTCGAATCGTGCCATCGTCCTTGAAGTCGACATTGTCCCAATAGTGTTTTTTATAGTATTGATACACCATCAAACTATCGGGTCTGCCGTTCGATGCTTTGGGGATTTCCTTGAGCCTTTTTTCCATTTTTAAGTTCAAGACGTCCCCGATGTAAGTCCCTTTGTTTTGCTCTAAAAATTGCTCTTCATAGTCTTCAATGGCCTTGTCTAAAATTTTCTGTTTGGCACTGATTTTGGCAATGGAATCATTTTTAGACAATCCTTTGGATTCTTGCTTTACTGCTTCAAAATCCTCGTTTTGTCTCCCAATAAATTTGATGTAGTTTAAAAAATTATTCTCCTGATCCGAATTGACAGCCGTTAAGCTCTTAGCAATACCCGTACTTGCATCGCTATTGAGCTCCAAGTTTTGGGTGTTTTCGTCAATGAAAAAATCAAAGTATATTGATTTTTGTTGGCTTACCAAGGAATAAATGCCTTTGTCCAGCTTTTGTTTCCCCTTAAAAACAATTTTCCCGTTTTTTATAGGGGTACAAGTTTCTTTAATGAGGGTTTTGTCAAACTGGTAAAAGGTAAGATATGCCAGGGTATCTTTACAGTTTTTAAGATTAATGGTAATTTCATAACCCGGTTTATTAGGCATCGGTTTTTTAGTAACCTGGGCTGAGGCACAAATAGAAAACAAACACAAAAGAAGGACAACAACTCTTTTCATAAAAAAATTCATTTAAAACAGACTATCAATCATTGGAGTAATTAATATAGCAAAAATAACTATTTTTTTGAAAACCAAAATTCTTTAACATTTAATTAATTAGCAAAAATAGGGGGAGCCAAAATAATTTTCAAGGCAATCCTTAAATAAAATTGCGGCAGTAAAGCAGCTTCTTTTTTTATTTGAAAAAATAGTTATCCCAAATGTGGAAAACCGTAAACTTATTTAATATCAATTATTTAGTTTTACATTTTAGTAAATATTTACTTAAAAAAATTATCTTTGGCTGCCTAAAGTATTTTCTAGCTTGCTATTATAAGGACTTCATTAAAATAACGATTATGAAAAAAATTCTACTCATTACTTCACTATTATTTATTTCGTTTATTTATTCTCAACCAAAATCTTTACAAAAAGATTTAATGGCTCAAAAACAGCAAGAAACATCCTCATTAAGAATGGATAGAAATATTACTATTGAATTTGATGAAAATTCAATAACCGAAAAATCCGAAATCACATACGATGCAAACGGGAAACCAGCTCTTTACACAAGTTATTCTTGGGATGCCACCACCCAATCTTTTATTCAAAGCTATAAATTCGAATACTATTTCGATGCGAACGGAAATAAAACTCTTTCGAAATCCTATGATTGGGACACCACCTCACAATCTTTTGTTCCATATTATAAATACGAATCAGCTTTCGATGCGAATGGAAATCAAACTCTTGACATAAATTATTATTGGGACTCCATCAGCCAATCTTTTGTTTCATATTATAAAACAGAATACACATACGATGCGAACGGAAAACAAATTCTTAAAATATTAAATTATTGGAACACCACCACACAATCTTTTGTTCTAAATGATAAATCTGAATACTCTTACGATGCAAGCGGAAATGTAACCCTTAAGATAAAGTATTATTGGGACGACACCACTAAAACTTTTTTTTTAGGAGCTAAATACGAATATGCATATGATGCGAACGGAAATCAAACCCTTTCCATACACTATGCTTGGAAAGCTACCACCCAATCTTTTGTTCCTGTATACAAATACCTAAGAACTTATGATGCGAACGGAAATCTAACTCTTTCTATATCTTATAATTGGGACTCCACAAGCCAATCTTTTGTTCCTGTATACAAATACGTAAGAACTTATAGTGTTGGTTTGATTATAAATCATTTGGTTTATAAATGGGACACGGAGTTAGGGGAATATAAGCCACGTTTCAAAACGGAATACGCAACTATTTTAGACACAAACACCAAATTACACAGAATGGGAGTTACTTATCAATACGATACTAACTTTAATGTTTGGAAAGAACTGGTAGGGGAAGTATATAAATCCTATGAATATTATACTAAAACGACATTATCTACCCAAACGATAGAAAATAATTTAACATCGCTTTATCCCAACCCAACCTCTCAAGTGCTTTATGTATCCCAACCTGAATTAAACTCATTAGGAATTCAGGTTGTAGATTTAAACGGAATAAAAATGTATTCAGGAACAATACAAAAAGACGTTCCTTTGGATGTTTCAACCTATACTCCAGGAATGTACTTGGTAACTATTGAAAACAAGGAAAAAAATAAAAAGAATACCTATAAAATAATTAAAAAATAAGTTGTTTTTAATTTGAAAAATTCAAGCCATTACGAAAGTAGTGGCTTTTTTTGGTAGTAAAGTCTTTCCCTTATGGAAAAGCATAAAAAAAACTTCAAGGAATCCCCTTGAAGTTTTTTATTAAGTGACCGCGGAGGGTTCCCTGTCCGCCGACAGGCAGGGAACCCCCAACCCTCAGAGCCGAAATCTGATATTCTCTGCCGGCAGGCAGGTATCCAGTTGTCTGTTTACCGGCAAGAACTAATGACCGTAAACAAAAAAACCTCAAGAAAGTACTTGAAGCTTTTTAGTAAGTGACCTCGGAAGATTAGCACCACAAGGATGACATGTGCCAACAGATACAGAATGGACTACTTTAACTAATTGCTTGGGAGGAGCATCCGTTGCTGGTGGTAAAATGAAAGAAGTTGGAAGTTCACATTGGTCAAATGAATGATCCAGATTCGTCGAATATTAATAGGTTTACTGGACTTCCTGGAGGCAATCACTATCATTTTCAGGGTACTTTCGGACAATTAAATACTAATGGATATTGGTGGAGTTCAACAGAAGAACGTTTGGATTTTGTTTTATAAATCTGTTTAAAAAAAAGATCCGTCTTTTTAGCATTACTTTAGCTTAACATTGAACTGCTAATTTTGGAAATTTCTTATGTGAAATATCAAGATGAAATAATGATAAAATAACTTTAACATCACATTCAGTTAGTAATTGAAATATATTTTTGTAAAAAATTTAAACAATTACTAATATGAAAAAAATGTACATCCAGCAATCAGCATTAATAATAATGTTGCTGCTTTCTTCCTTTTGTCAAGGACAAAATTTAGTTCATTATTGGAACTTTAACAATAATGCCTCCGTTGCTACAATTACAACACCATCTCAAACAATTGGGGGCGCATCATTAGCAGCTGTTAATGCTGGAATTAGTGTGATTGATTTCGCAGGTGGTACTGCTCAAAACTTCAATGTTTTAAATTTAAATGCTAGAAATGGTGATGCCTTTGGTACACATTTACGTTACAATGACCCCATTGGTAGTGCACTAATTTTTACTTTACCAACTACTGGGTATGAGAATATTATTGTAAAATTTGCAACCCGTAGATCTAATTCTGGAGCAGGAACTCAATCGTGGTCCTATTCTTTAGATGGCACAAGCTATGTTGCTTTTACAACTGTTACACCAAATAATGGTGATCCAGGATTAGCAACTTTAGACTTTTCTACAATTGCAGGAGCAAATAATAATGCAAATTTTAAATTAAAAGTTGAGTTTTCAGCTGGAGCAGGTTCAACAGGTGGGAATAATCGTTTTGATAATTTTACTTTAGAAGGAACAACTATTGGAGGTGGAGATACAACTGCGCCAACAGCTACAATAGTTCCAACTAACGCTGCGGTTAATGTGGCTACAACTACTAATCCAACTATAAGTTTTAATGAAGCCGTTCGATTAATTGATAATAGTGCTATAACAAACACTAATGTAGATGCTTTAGTTGAATTGCGATTAAGCAATGCAACTGGCGCTATTGTTCCTTTTGATGCTACCATTGCAGGAAATATTATTACAATTACACCTGCAACAATTTTAAATACTAGCCAATTATATTATGTGGCTTTATTACCTAACTCAGTTGAAGATTTAAGCAATAATGCGTTAACTACAATACAAACTTCAACTTTTACAACGGGAGTTCCAAGTGTTTCTTTATCGTCAAATTTTGTTACAGTTAATGAAACAGCAGGTTCACTTAGTTTTACTATTAATTTAGTTAGTCCTACAACTTCATCATTAGATTTAGTTGTTAAGTCTAGTCCTTTCAGTACTGCAAATGCTTCTGATTTTACATTAGCTACTCAAACACTAAACTTTACAAGTTCTAGTTCTTTAACGCAAACAATTAGTATTCCAATTATAAATGATACTGCATTAGAGCAACAAGCGGAATATTTTGTTTTAAGTTTAGAAAATCCAGTTGGAGTAAGTGTTACAGGAACTAGTACGGCAACGATTTATATTATAGATAATGATGATTTAGCGCCAGTTCCTTCACAAGAAATTGAATTAAATTATGTTGGAAGTTTTGACCCATCTGGATCCAGTACTAGTACATGTGAAATTGTAGTTCACGATCCAGTTTCGCAAAGATTATTTACAACAAGTGCTACGGCAGGATATTTAGATATTATCAATTTTTCAAATCCAGCAGCACCTACGTTAGTTTCATCAATTAATATGAATACTTATGGCGGAGTAACTTCTGTAGCTGTAAAAAATGGAATTGTTGCTGTAGCTTCCCCAAATGTAGATGCGACTTTAAATGGTTCCGTAGTGTTTTTTGATACAAATGGAACTTTTCTTAAGCAAGTAACCGTTGGGGCGTTACCTGATATGATTACATTTTCACCTGATGGAACCAAAGTAATGACTGCCAATGAAGGCCAACCAAATGCAGATTATTCAATTGATCCAGAAGGTTCGGTAAGTATAATTAACATTGCTGGAGGAATTCCTAGTTTAAGCCAATCGAATGTATCTACATTATTGTTTACAGCATATAATGCACAAGAAGCAGCATTGATAGCTTCTGGAATTAGAAAATTAAAACTATCAAGTACTTTATCACAAGATTTTGAACCAGAGTTTATTACTATAAGTGCCGATTCTCAAAAAGCTTGGGTGACACTTCAAGAAAATAACGCAATAGTAGAAATAAATTTAACAACTTCAACTTTTTCTGACATTTGGGCTTTAGGAGCAAAAGATATTAGTATTCCTGGTAACGGAATGGATATTTCCGATAATAATGGTCAAGTATTAATTGCAAATTGGCCAATTAAAGCATTTTATATGCCTGATGCTGTTGCAAATTATACTGTAGGTGGAACTACTTATTTAGTTACAGCAAACGAAGGTGATGAAAAAGAATATACAGGTTTTAATGAAAGAACTACTGTTGGCGCTTCAACCTATATTTTAGATGCTACTTTATTTCCAAATGCTTCTGTTCTAAAACAAACTTATAATATGGGACGTTTTAGAGTGTCCAATTTAAGTGGAAATACTGACGCAGATACCGATTTTGAAGTAATCAGTTCAGTTGGATCGCGTTCATTTTCAATTTTTAATGCTACAACAAAACAAATTGTTTTTGATAGCGGTGATGATTTTGAAAAATATACTGCTGCCAATTTGCCAACATTATTCAATGCGGATCATTCTGATAATATATCAAAAGGTCGTAGCCGAGCAAAAGGACCAGAACCAGAAGGAGTGGCTGTAGCACAAATAGGAACTCAAACTTTTGCTTTTATTTCTTTAGAAAGAGTTGGTGGTGTTATGGTTTATAATATTACAAATCCAAACAATGTAACTTTTGTAGATTATAAAAATAGCAGAAGTACATCAGCTTGGGCAGGAGATAATGGGCCTGAAGGTATAACTTATATTAAACCAGAAAATAGTTCTAATGGAAAAGCTTACGTATTAGTTGCTAATGAAATCAGTGGGACAATAACCATTTTTGAAGTAGATACTAATACTTTAAATAATTCAAGTTTTAATTCAGAAATTAAAACATTTACAATTTTCCCTAATCCGTCTGAAAATGGGATTGTTTATTTCAATAGAATAGCTGATTATGAATTGTTTGATGTTTCTGGAAAGAAAATTAGTGCAGAAAAAGAAGCATATACAATAAATACAAGTCAACTTTCAAAAGGAATTTATTTAGTAAAAACTAGCGAAGGGATTGTAAAAAAATTAATTATAGAATAAACTTATAATTAATTGACTAGTCAAATTGACCGAACAAATGGAAATTCTTTTAAAGAACTTCAAATAAATTTAAACAAAAAATCCAAAGAAAATATCTTTGGATTTTTTTGTGACCTTGGAGGGAGTCCCTGTCCGCCGACAGGCAGGGAACCCCCAACCCTCAGAGCCGAAATCTGATATTCCCCGCCGGCAGGCAGGTATCCAGTTGCCTGTTTACCGGAAAGAACCATATTAACCATAAACAAAAAAAACTTCAAGGAATCCCATTGAAGCTTTTTAGTAAGTGACCTCGGCAGGGTTCGAACCTGCAACCTTCAGAGCCGAAATCTGAAATTCTATCCAGTTGAACTACGAAGCCATTATTTATGTAAAAAAATATTAAAGTGTTTCCAGTTGCCTGCCTGCCGGCAGGCAGGAACTACGAAGCCATTATTTATGTAAAAAAATATTAAAGTGTTTCCAGTTGCCTGCCTGCCGGCAGGCAGGAACTACAAGGCCATTATTTATGTAAAAAATATTAAAGTATATCCAGTTGCCTGCCTGCCTACAGGCAGGAACTACGCAGCCATTATTTCATTAATTTTCCTTTTAAAAATTCTCTTCCAATTCCTGTTTTGAAATATTTCTCACGAAGAACGGCTTCGTCTCTCGTTTCAAATGTTTCAAAATAAACCAATTTCCAAGGCTTATA
>JBIILD010000063.1:0-9716 GCA_044232845.1 Flavobacterium sp. | reverse complement strand
ATATTGCAATCAAAATATCAATACCAAAATAAAGCCCAAACCCGGAACCGTTGAACCTAGTAGTCCAGATTTATTTTCCTACCCTTTTGTTCATATGACAGGACACGGCAATGTAGTTTTCAGCGATACGGAAGTCCGCAATTTAAAGAATTATTTAATGTCGGGAGGTTTTCTGCATATTGATGACAACTACGGCATGGATCAATATGTTAGAAAAGAAATCATTCGTCTATTGCCAAATAACGATTTGGTTGAAATTCCAGCCAATCATCAAATCTTTCAAAAACCGTATCTTTTTTCTGGTGGATTGCCAAAAATTCATGAACACGATGGAAAACGCCCACAAGCTTTTGGAATCTTTATCAAAAACAGATTGGCGTTGCTTTATACCTATGAATGTGATTTGGGAGATGGGTGGGAAGATTCAGAAGTGCACAATGACCCCATTGGAGTTCGTGATAAGGCTTTAAAAATGGGAGCGAATATTTTATATTATGTCTTCAACAATTAAACATGTAATTTAGTCTTTTAAATCAGACGAAATAAAGTAGTGGCTTAATTTTGAGATGCTATTGACAATATAAAAACTTTTGGCTTACAACTGGCAAACTTTCGACCTCTACTTATATTACTCATTTTTACGAAAAATCCCGATTTTTCAAGAATCGGGATTTTTAGGATAATGTCTAAATAGATAACTATTTTTTTATTTTCGCTTTCAATGCTTTGTATTCCTCGGTCATTTCTAAGGCACTATACACATTCATAAGTGTTTTGGCTACGTCAATATTTGTTGGGTCAATCTCAACTGCTTTTACAAGGTAAGGAATAGTGCTTCTAAACAAATCAAATCTTTGGTTTTTTAAGACATCATATCGTTTCGTATCCTTAGGAGAAGTTCCTAATTTATTCATCTCGTCAATCATTACCTTTTCATTCTCCAATTTTAAAGCAGCCAAGTTGATATAGGCATTGATATAATTAGGGTTAATTTCCATCACCTTTTTATAGTATTTCTCTGCGTCTAACGGGTTCTTTGCATTGGCACTAAGTACTCCCAAATTAAAAATTAAATCTGCATCATTTGGATTTTTTTCCAAAACTTCGGCGATTAATTTTTTATAAGTTTCAAAATCTTTTGCTTCTAGATATAAATTGGCCTCGGACAAGATCAAAGAACTGTCATCAGGATTTGCTTTTCTTGCATCCGAAATGGCTATTTTAGCTTCTTCCTTTTTTCCGTTTTGGATTAAAATCAAGGCGATATTTTTGTAGATTTCACCCCTTTTTGAAGGAATAACTTCATTTCTTGGCTTTTCATGCGTCCCTATTTTTACCACTCGATCCCTATTCTGGGAATTAGGAAATAAATCCTCTTGGCTAGTTAATTTGTTTATAGCGAAATAATTAACCCCTTTTCCCGAGTAATTTAAATCTTTCAATTCACTATATAATTTTAGTGCAGCATCAAAGTTTTTAGCATTTACATAAGTTGAAGCGGCATAGTACAAATTCAAAGTGTCCTTCTTATCCAATAAATAAGCGTCATACAATTTATGTGCGCCTTCGGTATATTTTTCAGTTTTGGAATCAGCGATGGCACTATCCAACAATTTATATTTAATGTCAAGAATCGAAGCAGTGGCTTGAGAAGAATACTTATCTTTTCCTGAAGCTTTTTCAATCGCCAATAAATCTTGATAGGCTTTAGCGGCTAGAGAAAGATTTGTTCCTTCTTCCACTTTTTTATTTGCTAAGTCTAACAACCCATTTCCTCTTACAAAAAAATATTGCGCTTTTTCAGCATCAGTAGCATTCGGAATTAAAGATTCAGCACCTCGTAAAATAGAAATTGCTTCCTGTGAATTCCCCTCTTTTAGCGCTTTTTCTGCAGCTTTGATTTGATCTTTCTGGGCAAAAGCAGCCACAGATATCAAAAAAATCGGTATAAGTATTGCCAATTTACATTTCATACTATATTATTGTATAATTATTGTTTAATGTCTAATAGATTCGCAATCTACTCATCGTCTTCGTCAGAATCATTATCGTCAGAATCATCTTCATCGACAGAGTCCTCTTCGTCATCTGAATCCTCTTCATCGTCGATACCCTCATCTTCAAGTACTTCCATGACTGGTTTTACTCTTTCGATTGCTTCTGTTTCTATAATATTTCCATCTTCGTCGATAAGAACTTCTGACACATCATCTTTCATTACTTTTGTAACAGCAGCGATAGAATCATTCCCTTTGAGGTTAATCAGTTTTACCCCTTGAGTAGCTCTTCCCATTACACGTAGATCTTCAATTGCCATTCTGATGGTTAACCCAGATTTGTTGATGATCATCAAATCATCTGCGTCAGTTACAGCATTTATCGAAATTAGTTTTCCTGTTTTTTCGGTAATATTCAAAGTTTTAACTCCTTTTCCGCCACGGTTTGTAATTCTATAAACATCTTCGCCGTCTTCGTCGACTAATTTGGTGCGTTTACCGTATCCATTTTCAGTTACCACTAAAATTTGCGAATCGTTAATATCATCTTTATCTACTGTAACCATGCCGATTACTTCGTCAGTCTCATCTTTTAAGGTGATTCCACGAACTCCAGAAGCGGTTCTTCCCATTGGACGCGTTTTGGTTTCCTCAAAACGAACCAATTTCCCTGATTTAACGGCCAGTATAATTTGACTTTCACCATTGGTTAATTTGGCTTCCAACAACTCATCACCTTCCTTAATAGTGATAGCAGCAACTCCATTTACTCTTGGTTTAGAATATTTATCCAAAGAAGTTTTCTTTACCTGCCCTTTTGTTGTTACCATAATAAGGTTATGACTATTAGTGTAAACCTTATCTTTTAAATCTTGGGTACAAATAAAGGCTTTTACCTTGTCGTCACTTTCGATGTTTATTAAATTTTGTAACGCGCGACCTTTAGCCGTTTTACTGCCTTCAGGAATTTCGTAAACGCGCATCCAAAAACATTTTCCTTTTTGGGTAAAAAACATCATATATTGATGATTCGTAGCGACAAACATGTGTTCTAAGAAATCTAAATCCCTAGTTCCGGCACTTTTTTGACCAACTCCTCCTCTATTCTGAGTTTTGTATTCTGTTAAATTAGTACGTTTAATATAACCCGCATGAGAAATGGTAATCACTACATTTTCATCGGCAATTAAGTCTTCAATGCTGACATCTCCACCTGAATATTCGATTAGAGAACGACGAGCATCACCATATTTATCACGAATTTCAACAAGTTCTTCTTTGATTAGGGCAATTCTTAAATTGACATCAGCTAATAATGCTTGTAAATGAGCTATTAACTTCATTATTTCGTCATATTCCGCTCTTAATTTGTCTTGCTCCAAACCTGTTAGTTGACGTAAACGCATTTCTACAATGGCACGGGACTGAATATCCGATAATTTGAATCTTTCGATTAATTTTTCTCTAGCTTCTTCAGTATTTCTTGAAGCTTTGATTAAGGCAATCACTTCGTCAATATTATCCGATGCAATAATGAGTCCTTCCAGGATGTGCGCTCTTTCTTCCGCTTTGCGTAATTCGAATTGTGTTCTGCGAATAACCACATCATGACGGTGTTCCACAAAATAGTGAATCATATCTTTCAGATTCAACATTTGTGGGCGTCCTTTTACCAATGCGATATTGTTGACACTGAAGGATGATTGTAATTGTGTAAACTTATAAAGTGTGTTCAAAACCACATTTGGCGTGGCATCCCGTTTCAATATATAAACGATTCGCATACCGTTTCTATCCGATTCGTCACGGATATTGGCAATACCCTCAATTTTTTTATCATTAACTAAGTCGGCGGTACGCTTAATCATATCAGCCTTGTTGACTTGGTATGGGATTTCAGTAACGATGATACATTCTCTACCCTCCACTTCTTCAAAACCAATTTTGGCACGCATTACAATACGCCCTCTACCTGTCTTAAAGGCTTCACGAACACCTTCATAACCATATATAGTACCTCCAGTTGGAAAATCCGGAGCTTTGATATGGTTCATCAATTCATCTATTTCAATTTCGTTGTTGTCAATATAGGCCAATGTCCCGTTGATAACTTCAGTAAGATTATGTGGAGGCATATTCGTAGCCATCCCTACCGCAATTCCCGTGGCACCATTTATCAATAAAGTAGGAACTCGTGTAGGCATTACCTTTGGCTCATAAAGAGTATCATCAAAGTTCAGTTGGAAGTCAACGGTCTCTTTTTCGATATCGGCCATAATTTCTTCCGAAATTTTTCGCATTCTAGCTTCTGTATATCGCATCGCAGCCGGGCTATCCCCA
Organism: Flavobacterium sp.; assembly: GCA_044232845.1. GTDB lineage: Bacteria > Bacteroidota > Bacteroidia > Flavobacteriales > Flavobacteriaceae > Flavobacterium. The sequence goes on along the minus strand of JBIILD010000063.1, from coordinate 5,379 downwards.
TCGACAGAACCAAAGTTACCTTGACCATCAACTAATAAATAGCGTAAACTCCATTCTTGAGCCATACGAACCATAGCGTCATAAACAGAGGTGTCTCCGTGTGGATGGTACTTTCCTAAAACTTCTCCGACAATTCTTGCCGATTTTTTATGGGCAGATTTTGAAGTTACTCCTAGATCATACATTCCGTAAAGTACTCTTCGGTGTACTGGTTTCAAGCCATCTCTAACATCAGGAAGTGCTCGTGATACAATTACCGACATCGAATAATCGATGTAAGCTGATTTCATTTCATCTTCAATGTTAATAGGAATTAACTTTTCTCCTTCAGACATAAGTTGTTATTTTAATAAATTTATTTTAATTCAAAGGTGGCTAATATACATCTTTTTGATTTTTTTTTATACATTTTAGAGTTCTAATTTCAATGATTTATTAACAAATTATAGTTGATTTTTGGTTAATAAATTTTGTTTCGTTTAGTTTTTTCATCATTCTTTTTTTGTCAATTAGCTGACAGAAGTTCTTAAAGGGTATGATTTTTGTTTTTCACATACAAATTCACTAAATTTACGTTATAATACAATCACATTATGGATGATAATTTTTCACCAAGAGTAAAAGATGTTATTACTTACAGTAAGGAAGAGGCCTTGCGCTTAGGGCATGATTTCATAGGAACCGAACATTTGATGCTAGGGATTTTAAGAGATGGTAATGGCAAAGCTATTAATATATTAAATAATTTGTCTGTTAATTTAGCCCATCTTAGAAAAAAAGTAGAAATATTAAGCCCCGCAAGCCCAAACCTAGAAACCAACAACGAAAAGAAAAACCTACACCTCACGCGACAAGCCGAACGTGCATTGAAAACTACTTTTCTTGAAGCAAAAGTATTTCATAGTACTTCAATCAGCACGGCACATTTATTATTGTGCATCTTAAGAAACGAAAACGACCCAACAACTAAGCTGTTAAATAAAATGAAAATTGATTATGATACGGCTAAAGAACAATATCTAAATATGACACCTAGCGATGAAGATTTTATTGAAAACTTGCCAAGAAACGATGCTTATAATGAAGATTCGGGACAAGATGACAGTCTAAAGGAAGGGACTTTTAACAATCCCGCTAACAAATCAAACAAAAAATCCAAAACTCCAGTTCTGGATAACTTTGGCAGAGATTTAACAGAAATGGCTGAAGATGGAAAATTAGATCCAGTAGTAGGGCGAGAAAAAGAAATTGAGCGCGTTTCACAAATTTTAAGCCGCCGAAAAAAGAATAATCCTCTGCTTATAGGAGAGCCTGGAGTTGGTAAATCTGCTATTGCCGAAGGATTGGCTTTGCGAATTATTCAAAAAAAAGTATCCCGTATTTTATTCAATAAACGTGTGGTAACTCTTGATTTGGCCAGTCTTGTTGCAGGAACAAAATACCGAGGACAGTTTGAAGAGCGAATGAAAGCCGTGATGAATGAATTGGAAAAAAACGACGATATCATTCTTTTTATTGACGAAATTCACACTATTGTAGGAGCAGGTGGCGCAACGGGTTCGCTTGATGCTTCTAATATGTTCAAACCCGCTTTGTCCAGAGGGGAAATTCAATGTATTGGTGCTACTACTCTAGATGAGTACCGTCAATATATTGAAAAAGACGGCGCGCTTGAAAGACGATTCCAAAAAGTAATCATTGAGCCTACTTCTATAGAAGAAACAATTACTATCTTGAATAATATAAAAGATAAATACGAAGACCATCATAACGTATCGTATTCGCCGGAGGCTATTGAGGCTTGTGTTAAATTGACAGACAGGTATATGTCAGAGCGATTTTTACCAGATAAAGCCATAGATGCATTAGATGAAGCGGGTTCTCGAGTACATATCGTAAATATCGATGTTCCAAAACAAATTCTAGAATTGGAAAAACAATTAGAAGATGTACGTGAATTAAAAAACTCAGTGGTTAAAAAACAGAAATATGAAGAAGCCGCTAAACTTCGGGACGATGAAAAACGAATCGAAAAGGATTTGTCATTAGCTCAAGAAAAGTGGGAAGAAGATGCGAAAAATAATCGAATTGAAGTTACAGAGGATAATGTTGCCGATGTGGTTTCTATGATGACCGGAATTCCTGTAAATCGTATTGCCCAAACAGAAAGTAACAAACTAGCTAAATTACCAGAACTAATTGAAGGAAAGGTGATTGGTCAAAAAGAGGCCGTAATGAAAATTGCGCGTTCCATCCAAAGAAATCGCGCCGGACTAAAAGATCCAAATCGACCAATTGGTTCCTTCATTTTCTTGGGACAAACTGGTGTTGGAAAAACACAGTTGGCCAAAGTTCTCGCCAAAGAATTATTCGATTCTGAAGATGCGTTAATCCGAATTGACATGAGCGAATACATGGAAAAATTTGCCATTTCAAGATTGGTTGGAGCACCTCCGGGATATGTTGGCTATGAAGAAGGCGGACAATTAACTGAAAAAGTGCGTCGTAAACCCTATTGCGTGGTGCTTTTGGATGAGATTGAAAAAGCACACCCTGACGTGTTTAATATGTTGTTACAAGTTCTTGACGATGGTTTCTTGACCGATAGTTTGGGAAGAAAAATTGATTTTAAGAACACTATAATAATTATGACTTCAAATGTTGGAGCACGCCAATTGAAAGATTTTGGTCAAGGTGTTGGCTTTGGCACCGCTGCCAAAGTTGCCCAAGCAGACGATAATTCGAAAAGTATTATTGAAAACGCTTTGAAGAAAACCTTCGCACCCGAATTCTTGAATAGAATTGATGATGTGATTGTGTTTAACGCACTAGAAAAACACGATATTGACTTGATAATTGAAATCGAATTGGAAAAATTATACGATCGTATCAAAGAATTAGGCTATAAACTAACACTTTCCGATAAAGCAAAAGCCTTTATTGCAGAGAAAGGTTTTGATAGGCAATTTGGTGCTAGACCGTTAAAAAGAGCCATACAAAAATATGTTGAAGATGCCCTTGCCGAGGAAATTATTACTTCTAAGGTTGGAGTCGGAGATGAAATTTTTATGGATTTAGATGACACTTCGCAAGAACTGACCGTAAATGTTCATAAAGCCGAAAAACCTACAAACTAGTTTTTAGAATATAGTCCTAAATAAATTTATCTCTTGAGATTAATACTAAACTAGAATAAGATAGCTGTTTGTAAGAGATCTGTATTTTTGTTCCAAATAAAAAAAATGCTTTCCTTATATTTTATGCTAGTATAAAGTAAAGCATGTTTCTGAAGCTATTTAAGAATACATTTTTACTCTTAAATCTTGAACTTTTTCATCATATAAATAATCATCAAAAGTCATATAACGGTCTATCGCACCTTTGGGAGTAAGTTCAATTACTCTATTGGCAACTGTTTGAGAAAACTCATGATCGTGGGTTGTGAAAATTACAGAACCTTTAAAGTTTTTTAACGAGTTATTGAATGCGGTAATAGACTCTAAATCTAAGTGATTCGTAGGCTCATCAAGCATCAAAACGTTGGCGCGCTGCATCATCATTCTAGACAACATGCAACGTACTTTTTCGCCCCCCGATAAAACACGACAGGTTTTTAAAGCTTCTTCTCCTGAAAAAATCATTTTCCCCAAGAAGCTTCGAATATTTACTTCGTCTCGCTCCTCTTCTGTTTTTACCCATTGGCGCAACCAGTCTACCAATGAATCATCACTTTCGAAAAACGAATGATTTTCTGCTGGTAAATACGATTGAATGGTGGTAACACCCCAGTCAAAAGTTCCTGAATCTGGTTTTTTATTTTTAGTCAGAATTTCATAGAATGCAGTTGTGGCACGAGAATCCTTTGAGAAAAGTACAATTTTGTCACCTTTAGCCATATTTAAATCAACCCCCTTAAACAAAACTTCTCCTTCTATGGAAGCACTTAAATTTTGTACATTCAAAATCTGGTCTCCAGCTTCCCGCTCTTGGTCAAAAATAATAGCTGGATAACGGCGACTCGAGGGTTTAATCTCAGAAATATTCAATTTAGAAATCATCTTTTTACGAGAAGTAGCTTGTTTTGATTTGGCTACATTTGCAGAAAACCGACGAATAAATTCTTCTAATTCTTGTTTTTTTTCTTCGGCTTTTTTGTTTTGCTGCGCACGCTGTTTTGCCGCTAATTGGCTTGATTCATACCAAAAAGTATAATTTCCAGAATAATGATTGATTTTACTGAAATCGATGTCGGAAATATGGGTGCAAACAGCATCTAAAAAGTGACGATCGTGAGAAACTACGATAACCGTATTTTCATAGTTTGCCAAGAAATTTTCTAACCAAGCAATAGTTTCAAAATCTAAATCATTGGTAGGCTCATCCATGATAAGCAAATCAGGATTTCCAAAAAGCGCTTGTGCTAAAAGCACACGCACCTTCACTTTTCCTTCCAAATCATTCATCAGCGTATAATGATGCTCCTCGGTGATTCCAAGACTTGAAAGCATTGAGGCTGCATCTGACTCCGCATTCCATCCATTTAATTCTTCGAATTGCACTTGTAACTCCCCTATTCTATCCGCATTCTCATCGGTATAATCCAAATACAAAGCATCCATTTCGGTTTTAATCTTGAACAAAACCTTGTTGCCCATCATCACTGTTTCGAGAACAGTGTGCGCATCAAACATGTTGTGATTTTGGTTCAAAACCGACATCCGTTTTCCAGGTTCAAGATGAATATGTCCCGAAGTGGGATCCAGCTCGCCTGCAATTATTTTTAGAAAAGTAGATTTTCCAGCTCCGTTAGCTCCTATAACACCATAAATATTCCCGTTTGTAAAGACCGTATTTACTTCATCAAACAAAATTCTTTTGCCAAACTGAACCGATAAATTATTAATTGATAACATGAATGTGTTTTTATTTTTTGCAAAAGTACAAAAATATAGTGGAGTTAAAAACAGAACTACTGTTTATGACAGGGCAAACACACCAATCATTTTTTTGTAACAAATCACCCCTTTATCAGCTGCCTTTGGTATATTTTTGGAAAATATACCATGCCGTTTTTATGTCACTTTGTGGCTTATTTTACTTTTGAAACCAATATTTTTGTCTTGATATACAACTAGATATCTATTGCTATTGAAATTAAATCAATGAATTTTAAACATTATTTCCCAAAAAGATAAAAATGATTGATACTTCACTACCGGCTTTCTAGCAAACTTTATTACTCTGGGAATCTTTTGGTCTAACCCCCTAATAATCGGACTTTAACATTTTAAGTTTTACAAATATACAAAATAAGTAAATATCTTTGCTTTGCAAGGAACAAACAAGGGCGAGTTTTATACCGATGTTTGTAGAGATGTT
>JBIILD010000062.1:0-9815 GCA_044232845.1 Flavobacterium sp. | reverse complement strand
CGTGGGAGATGACCACGTTGATAGGCTATAGATGTAAAGGCAGTAATGTCATAGTCGAGTAGTACTAATAACCCGTAAGCTTATGTACACCTTTTCCCGAGCCGAAAGGCTCGGGAAGAAACTTTCTCCTAGCTTTCCGCCTTCGCGGGAATGACAAAGGAAGATACTTAAATTTTTTTCTTTATCTCAATATGTTAAGATATTTGTCCGCCGCGCGGACAGTCTGAAAGTCGAAAGTCGAAAGTCGAAAGTGTCCCCAAGGACATTATGACATTAGGCATTATGACCTTAGACAAATAGCCTTAAGGTGGTTATTGCGGCGGGGCTCACCTCTTCCCATCCCGAACAGAGTAGTTAAGCCCGCCTGCGCAGATGGTACTGCAGTTATGTGGGAGAGTATGTCGTCGCCTTTCTTTATCGAACCCCAGCCTGAAAAGGTTGGGGTTCTTTTGTTTATTGGAACGACGTGTTCGCCTAGCGGCTCGGTTCGTCGCCCCTGCCTGCCGGCAGGCAGGTTTCTTTATGGAACCCCAGCCTGAAAAGGTTGGGGTTCTTTTTTTATTTGAACGACGTGTTTGTTCCGTTGGACTCTATTGGGGGCTCCTGTCTGACGGCAGGAAGATTTGCTTCGCCCGTCCGGCCTTCGGCCTCGGGTTTTTATGGAACTCCAATCTTATACCATTTATGTTTTTATGATAGGAATTTTAAATTATCTCAAGCAGAAAAAAATGATTGCTGAAAACGAAAAAAATATTGGAGATTATAAAAATGAATATTATGGAAAATGAGCAAAGCGATTTGTCTTTATATGAAATAACCATTAGATCAAGAATATTGGGATACGCAATACATTTCTGACGCTACCGGTGGGATTTAGGTGAAGTATCCCCGCCAATAAAAGAATACATAGACACTTTAGAGGACAAGGATATTGGTATTTTAATTCCAGGGTGTGGCAATAGCTATGAAGCCGAATATCTCTTGAAAAATCATTTTGCCAATGTTACCGTTATTGATTTTGCACCAACATTAGTAAAGAATCTTCAGAAAAAATTTAAAAACAATCCCAATATTAAAATTGTTCTGGGCGATTTCTTTATCCATCAAGGGAATTACGATTTGATTATCGAACAAACTTTTTTTTGTGCTTTGCCACCCGCAATGCGGGAGCAGTATGTGTTCAAAACGCATCAACTTTTATCCAAAGGCGGAAAATTAGCCGGATTATTATTTAATAAAAATTTTGAAGGCGGTCCCCCTTTTGGAGGAAGCCAAGCCGAATATGAGCAACTTTTTAAGGATCATTTCGATGTCTTAAAACTTGAATTGTGTCAAAATTCTATTTTTAAAAGAGCCAATTCTGAATTGTTTATCGAATCTCACAACAAAGAATAAGCCGTTTCTCTAGTTTAAACGGGTATTTAAGTTTTATATAAAAAACTATTTAGTAACTTTATAGTTGCTATGAAAAAGATATCAAATTATAGACTTTCAAAAAGCGAATCTCAATTTGTACAAGGGCCTTTGTCCCGATTTCGGGAATTGGTTTTTGTACTTAAAGTGATGGTTAGCTTTATCAAGGCTTTTCGTAAAATGCACTTTATTGGGCCTTGCGTCACTATTTTTGGTTCGGCGCGTTTTGGTCCCGACATGGATCATTATAATGATGCCGAACGAATTGGAGCTGCAATGGCAAAACTAGGTTTTGCTGTAATGACTGGGGGCGGTCCAGGAATTATGGAAGCCGCCAATAAGGGTGCTTATGAAGCAGGCGGCTATTCTGTGGGTTGCAATATTGTGCTGCCCGTGGAGCAAAACCCAAATCCTTATCTTCACAAATGGATTTATATTCCCTACTTTTTTGTGCGGAAAGTGATTCTTGTGAAATATTCCTTTGCCTTTATTGTAATGCCAGGAGGTATAGGTACCTTGGATGAACTTTTTGAATCCCTAACGCTTATTCAAACCAAAATGATAGCAGGTTTTCCAGTGGTGATTTTTGATACCGAATATCATAAAGATTTGTGCGAACATATAAGTATGATGGTACAACACGAAAGTATCAGTCCTGATGATATGAAACTGCTTTTCGTGACAGATTCCGTTCCCGATTTGGTTGCGCATATCGAAAAACACGCGATTAAAAAATTTGGTTTGAGAAAAATCCATTATAAACCAAAATGGTGGTTTGGGGAAAGTAGAAGTTGAGCGGTTTTTTTACAGTTTTTACATTCGATGATGTACCTAACATAACTTCAAATTAGTCATTAATACCTCTAACAATTACCGGTAAAGTACCTTTGCATTGGGTGTTTTCGAGTAGTTGATGTGCCGCAACATCCTGAAATTCGGCAAAATCCTGATAAACTTGGATAATTCCTAAAGCAGCTTCTAAATTTGGAATCACTTGCAAAGCATAAGGATTACCAAACACGTACAAAACGCACTTTTTGGTAGTGAATAATCGCTTTAAAAAAGATAAAACGGAATCTTCAATGTCAAAGTTATTCAAGGGTTTTGCTTTTGGAACAAACAAGGAAACAATTAGGGTGTCAAAATTCACCAAGTCTTTTTCTAGTTTTTGGATAGCATTTTCATCGCCAGTTTCAAGTGCAAATTCTGGAGAGGGAAGCGAATTGGATAGGGTTTTGAAAAAGAGGTTTTCCGTGTTTTTGTAAAGGCTTAATTTGGCCAATTTACCATTATTCTTAGCCTCAAAAACTGTCAAGCTATTCAGTGTGTCTTTTATTTTGGTAATGCAATTTTCGGCTAGTTTACGGTTTAAAAATGATGCGCTTTCAAAATTTAAATTGCCTTGAGGATTTGAATTTCTGTTTAAAATCCCCGCTTTTTGTTTGCATTTCCACAAACGGTTGAAACTTTCTTCAATCCTTTTTGGATTTGCATTTTTTAGGATTTCCTGAATGCCTTCGGCTACATTTTCGGCAAAACATAAGATATCATTTCCTGCATTGAAGGCTTCCCATTCTAGTTGTCCTTTTTGGCTATACAATTTTGAAACACTGTGCATATTCAAAGCATCCGAAATCACTAAGCCGTCATAGCCCAACTGCTTTCTTAAAAGGTCTTCAATTATTGATTTTGATAAGGTTGCCGAGGTGTTTTTTCCTTCATTCAAAGCTGGAACTGCCAAATGTCCAATCATAATCGAATCGACATTGTTCTCGATTCCTTTGATAAAAGGAAATAATTCGTTTTCCATTAATTGCTCCAAAGTTTCTTCCAAAATGGGCAATCCCAAATGCGAATCGACATTGGTGTTGCCGTGACCAGGAAAATGTTTTAGGCAACCTAAAACGCCAACTTCATTCATTCCTCGTAAATATTCTGATGCAAAAAGAGCTACTTTTTCTTTATTTTGACCAAAAGAACGATAGCCTATTACGGGATTATTCGGATTGTTGTTGATGTCGGCCAAAGGCGCCAAATTGTAATGAATTCCCGCCGATTTTAAGTCCAAGCCAATTTGCTTTCCTACTTCATAAACCAAATGGATTTCACTTTCCGGCAAGGCGCCAAGTGTAATGGCATAAGGGTATTGTGGCGTTTTTTCGACACGCATCGCCAAACCCCATTCGGCATCAATGCTCATTAACAGTGGGGTAGAAGCAGTTTTTTGAAAACGGATAACGAGTTCCTTCAATCGTTCGTAACTGCCGTCGTTGAATGGTACTTTTTTCTTGGATTCTTTCGGAAGATCTATTTTTTGCCTTGGGTCGTCAGGAAAGCCTTTTTTCAAATCTGATGATGCCTTTTTTATTGGCTTTTCATAATTGGTTGCGGCACTTGCCCGACTATGAAAAAAAGTTAGCCCACCAATGTTGTGTTCTTTTATTAAACGCTCTATTTCCAGATTTTTTTCTTCCGTGTCGTTGATAAAGGCGGCTGGAAAAAAGAATTGTCCTATTTTTTGTTCTAAGGTCATTAGTTAGAATTTAGGCTTCTAATTTCTTTCCGAAATCTTTTGGAAAAATCAAGAATCGTGACAAAATCAAACCTGGAATTGTGGCTATAAATACCCAAATAAAGAAATTACCGTAACCCAAATATTCCTGAATATACCCGCTTAACATTCCGGGGAGCATCATTCCTAGAGCCATAAACCCTGTGGCAATAGAATAATGGGAAGTTTTAGACTCTCCATCGGCAAGGTAAATCAAGTACATCATAAAAGCAGCAAAGCCAAATCCGTATCCAAATTGTTCCGCAATTACGGTGGCGTAAACATAGAAAATAGACGCAGGATGAAAATGGGATAATAAAATGAATCCAATTATGGGCAAGTGCATGGTTAGAATCATAGGCAACATCCATTTCCCCAATCCATGTTTGGAAATGGCTATTCCGCCTAAAATCCCGCCAATGGTAAGTGCCAATACGCCAAAAGTGCCGTAAATAATTCCGACGTCTTGTGTAGTTATACCCATTCCGCCAATCGCTTTTTCATCAATCAAAAAAGGAGTCAGCATTTTTAATAATTGGGATTCCCCTAGTCTAAAAAGCAAGATAAAAGCTAAGGCTAGGCCAATTTGTTTCTTTTGGAAGAAAGAGGAAAAAACAGTTCCAAAACTAACTTTTGGAGTCAGTTCTAATTCGTTTCCTATGGTTTTCGTTTCTGTTTTTGGAGTGGAGAAATAGTTGTAAATTGTAATTACAGCCATAATGAATCCAACAATAATCATGGTGTAAGACCAGGCTTTTGTATTGTTCCCATATTGTTGTTCTAAATAACCTGCAATGATAACAATCAATCCATTTCCTGTAAGCATAGAAAGGCGATAAAAGGTGCTTCTAATTCCTAGAAAAAAGGATTGTTGGTCTTTGGTTAAAGCCAACATATAAAAACCATCGCTTGCCACATCATTTGAAGCGGAGGCAAAGGCAGCAACCCAAAATACTGCCAAGCTCAAAATGAAAAAACGGCTCGTTGGTATCGTTAATCCAACCACAAGAAAAGCTATCGAAATTAACAATTGCATGGCTAAAAACCAATTTCTTTTGGTGGAATATAAATCAATAAAAGGGCTCCATAAGGGTTTAATTACCCATGGTAAATACAGTAAGCTGGTGTAAATTCCAATATCTTCATTGTTGATTCCAAGGCTTTTGTACATGATTACCGAAACCGAAATTACGATAGCATAAGGCAGGCCGGAGGCAAAATTTAAAACAGGGATCCAATACCAAGGGTTAGAGTCAGTTTTCATCTAGTTTGTTTTTTTTAATTAGTTTCTGTAGGTAAATTTACAATAGTTGCTTCACTTTCATTGCCATAAAAATCGATAAAGGTAATGGCACAAGTATTATTTTCATCTGCTTTTTTTATGGGAATAGGAACCTTAAAAGTATCACATTTTTCCCCTAGAGTTATCTTATCTACAATTTGGCTTGGATTATTTATGTCAATTGTATGTGTTTTTTTGGCGCGATAAACCATTACATATCGAACTTGGCAATTCGATGGATATTTTATGCTACAACTAGAATTACTTGAGTCTTTCGAAATACTATTTACTGCTGGACATTCAATCAGTATTTTTTTTGAATTGGGCACAGCATAAGGTACAGCAGGGTATTTGTATTGGTTTTCCACCAATAACTGCGCTACCGCTTGATTTTTATTCACAAATGATTTGGCACTAAAAAAGGCATTTCCCTGAATGTTTTTATAGGTTCGGGTACAGTCAATCTGATTCGGAATCTCATAAGGATTATTCCATTTTTTATCAGAATCGGCATTAATTTTATAAGTTCCGTTTCCAATGTAAATAGCCGTATTTTTTGAGTTTTGCGACCACCACTTCAATAGTTTTGAATAAGAAGCTTTAGGATGATCTAAACTCCAATACAGTTGCGGAACCAAATAATCAATCCAGTTATTTTCCATCCAAGCCAACGGATCTGCGTATAAATCATCATAATTAGTTTGACCGGCTTCCGTTTCAGAACCCTTTGGGTCTACTGATTTATTTCGCCAAACCCCAAACGGACTAATACCAAATTGTACCCATGGCTTGATGTTTTTTATGGAATAGGAAATGCATTTTACCAAGTTATTCACATTCGAGCGTCTAAAATCTTCAAGACTTAGCCCACCTCCATATTTTTTAAAAGATGCTGTGTCATTGAATTCTTCGCCCTTTATTCTGTAAGGATAAAAATAGTCGTCGAAATGAATAGCGTCTATATCATAATTGCGAACCACCTCATTTACGACCGTAACCAAATGAGTTTGAACTTCCGGCAAGGCGGGATTGTAGTAGTATTTTCCACCATATTTGATCATCCACTCGGGATGTTTGTAAAAATCATGTGTTGGGCTTAATATCTCTGTTCTGCCGTCCATTGTGGCGCGGTATGGGTTAAGCCAAGCATGAAACTCAAAACCTCTGGCGTGCGCTTCGGTAATCATCCATTCCAACGGGTCGAAATATGGACTTGGTGCTTTTCCTTCCTTTCCTGTCAAATACCGTGACCAAGGCGATAAATTGGTAGGGTAAAAGGCATCACCAGCACTCCTGATTTGGACAATCAAAGCATTGTAATTCATTTTTTTATAAGTGTCCAAAATTTCAATAAAATCAATTTTTTGTTTTTCAACGGCATCAATATTACTCTTTGGCCAATCAATATTGGCAACAGTAGCAATCCATACAGCCCTAAATTCGTTCTTGGGGTTTGTGGCTGCTTCCTGCGCATTTCCGTTCCAATACGAAAGTATAAAAGAGGAAATAAGCGCTAATAAGGACTTATAATTGTTCATTTTAATTCTAAATTATATAAAAATCAAAAGTAGTTTTTTTTGGAGAAGTTTATCCTATAAAGTTTTGATAAAATTCAACATTTTATGCTGAAGCAATTTCTTTGCCAAATACTTTTGAATTTCTTTTTTTTGAAAAAACCTGCCAATAAACGAATGCGTATTAAAATTCGGGTATTCTTTCTTTAATTTATTAAATTTTGAAGCGCTAATGTTTTTATATTTGTCGTTATTACAACAACAGTTATGCCAACCGAATTTCAATTACAACATTTAGCGGCGTCTTTAGAAGGCACGCTTTTATTTGATGATCTCCATAAAACAATCTATTCTACTGATGCTTCCGCTTATAGAATGATTCCAATTGCCGTTGCTTATCCAAAAAACAACGAGGATATTGTTAGGTTGATACATTTTGCAACCCAAAATAAAATAGCGCTTACGCCAAGGACTGCGGGAACTTCATTGGCAGGACAGACCGTTGGTAATGGAATAATTGTGGATGTTTCGAAATATTTCACCAAGATTATTTCGTTTGATGCTGATAAAAAGACAATCACGGTTCAGCCAGGCGTTATTCGTGATGAACTCAATTTATTTTTAAAACGGTACGGATTGTTTTTTGGCCCCAATACTTCTACGTCTAATCGCTGCATGATGGGAGGAATGGTAGGAAACAATTCTTCAGGAACGACCTCGATTCGATATGGAGTAACTCGGGATAAGATTGTGGAAATTAAAGCGGTCTTAAGTGATGGCTCATCGGCCGTTTTTAAAGAGCTTACTTCGAAGGAGTTTCTAGAAAAGGGAAAAGGGAATTCGCTAGAAAACACCATATATAAAACAATTTATAAAGAACTTTCGAATACAGAAGCCCAAAAAGAAATTGTTGCCGAGTTTCCAAAACCTGAAATTCACAGAAGAAATACGGGGTATGCTGTAGATTTATTATTGAAATCGGAACTTTTTTCGGGTACTGAACCAACCATAAATCTAGGGAAATTACTTTGCGGAAGCGAAGGAACTTTGGCTTTTACTACGGAAATTACCTTGAAAGTGGATGATTTGCCTCCAACCAACAATGTGATGGTAGTGGCGCATTTTCATACTATTCAAGAAAGTTTAGAAGCCGTTATTGTAGCGATGAAACATCATTTGTACACTTGTGAAATGATGGATGACACGATTTTGGATTGCACCAAAAATAATCGTGAACAAGCCAAAAACAGGCTTTTTATACAGGGAAATCCCAAGGCGATTATGATGTTTGAAGTCGCTTCAGACTCAATAGAAGATGCAGAAATTCAGGCTAATGCTCTAGTAGAAGACTTGCAAAACAATAATTTTGGATATGCAATAATAAAATTATATGGCGCCGATATTGATAAAATTATCGAACTCCGAAAAGCAGGTCTGGGACTTTTAGGGAGTATCGTTGGCGATAATAAAGCTGCCGATTCCATTGAAGACACTGCTGTAGAATTAAGTGATTTGCCCAATTACATCGCCGAATTTGCTGCGATGATGAAGCGGTACAACCAAGAGGCTATTTATTATGCTCATGCTGGAGCAGGCGAAATCCATCTTCGTCCGGTATTGAATTTAAAGAAAAAAGAAGATGTAGTGCTTTTTAGAACCATCGCCACAGAGGTAGCTCATTTGGTTAAAAAATATCGAGGTTCATTGAGTGGAGAACACGGCGACGGCATTGTGCGTGGGGAGTTTTTACCTTTTATGATTGGCAACAAAAATTACGAATTGCTCAAACGAATCAAGTTTGCTTTTGACCCCAACGCCATTCTGAACATTGGAAAAATCGTGAACACTTCAAAAATGGACGAAAATCTTCGGGTAGAGGCTGGTAGAGAAGAGCCCGACATCCAAACGATTCAGGATTTTTCGGATAGTTTGGGAATTTTACGCTTGGCCGAAAAATGTAACGGTTCTGGTGATTGCAGAAAACCACCTTCATCCGGAGGCACTTTGTGCCCTAGTTATCGCGCCACGAGAAACGAAAAAGATACCACCCGGGCAAGAGCCAATGCGCTAAGGGAATACCTCACGAATTCTGAAAAAGACAACAAATTCAATCACAAAGAGCTATATGAAGTTTTTGAATTGTGCGTGAGTTGCAAAGCTTGTGCAAGTGAATGTCCCAGCAATGTCGATGTCGCCGCCTTGAAGGCAGAGTTTTTGTATCAATACCAAAAGGCAAACGGATTTTCCATTCGGAACAAAATATTTGCCAATAACGCCAAACTGAACCAATTGGGAAGCTTGTTTCCAAGTTTTACAAATTTTATGGTAAACCTGCCTTTGGTAAAGAAAAGTATGGGGGTTGCCCCAAAAAGGGAAGTACCACTTTTAGCCAAGACTACTTTTAGAAAATGGTATCAAAATCACCAAGCAAAAGCCCACAAACAGAAGTTCCTAAACGGAAGAGTCTATTTTTTTTGTGACGAGTTTACCAATTATTATGATGTTTCAGTAGGAATCGATGCCTTTGAACTGTTGACGGAATTGGGCTATAAAGTAGAAATTGTTGCCCATGAAGAAAGTGGAAGAGCTTTGATTTCAAAAGGTTTTCTGGAAGAAGCACAGGCTGTAGCCAATAAAAACGTTGCCGTTTTTAAGGATTTAATTTCAGAAAACACGCCATTGATTGGAATCGAACCATCCGCTATATTGACCTTCAGGGATGAATACCTGAGACTCGCAAAAGACAAAGAAAGTGCCGAAAAACTGTCTGAAAACGCGTTGACCATCGAGGAGTTTTTCAAAAAAGAAATCACTTTAGGGAAAATACATTCCGAACAGTTCTCAGATGTGCAAAAATCTATAAAAATCCACGGACATTGCCATCAAAAATCTATGAGTTCTGTCGAAGCCACGTTTGCAATGTTAAATTTACCCAAAAACAGTAACGTTACTATATACAATTCGGGTTGTTGTGGTATGGCTGGATCTTTTGGATACGAAAAAGAACATTATGACATCAGTATGCAAATGGGTGAAGATACTTTGTTTCCAAAGA
>JBIILD010000146.1:0-2645 GCA_044232845.1 Flavobacterium sp. | reverse complement strand
CCACATTTTTCCCAAGCTTTTTGATTGTCAAAACCGCCCAATTCTTTTTCTCTGGAGGAGAAATCGCCCTCATAGCCGGACCTATCGTTCATAATAACTTTGGGTTGGTATTGGCGTACTATAGCATTGAGTTTTAGAGGCTCGAAAAGGGGTATTCCTTTGTATTTTTGATCTTTTGGACGCTTATTCCATCCCTCTTTACCACTCCATTGTAGCCCACCCAATCCGAGCCAATCATCGCCACCGCCATCGTACCACAAAACATCAATCTTTCCATAATTTTTCATTAACTCTTCTACTTGTGAATACGTTTGTGCTTTGAGTTGTTCTGCATTTTCTCGATACATATCGGGGAAGAAATAACCTGGAAAACGCCAATCGAGTGGGGAATAATACAATCCTACTTTTAAACCGGCTTCTCGGCATGCTTTAGTATATTCGGCTACAAAATCTTTTTTGGCTGCACTGTTGATGCTTGTAAAATTGTCATAACTACTCGGGCTATCCCACAACGAAAAACCATCGTGATGACGTGAAGTCATGACCATGTATTTCATTCCGGCATCTTTGGCACATTGTGCCCAATCTTTAGCATCGAATTTTTCGGCTGTAAACTCGGCTGCCAATTTTCGATATTCTCGAACATCAACACTTTTATTGAACATATACCATTCGCCTTTACCTACTATGGAATACAATCCCCAGTGGATAAACATACCAAATTTTGCGTCGCGCCACCATTGCATATCATTAGCAGAAAGTTCTAATTCTTTTGAAGTTTCCCCTTTGGGAGCTTCAAGAACAGCAGCAGTTTGTAATGCGTCATTTGTTTTTTTATTCTCCTCAGGCTTGATTTGAGCAAAAAGATTTAATCCCAGTGACAGTGACAATAGTAGGATTAAAATTGATTTTTTTTTCATAGTGGTATTTTGGGTTTAATTTTTTGTATCCTCTGTTTTTTAAATGGTATACTATCGGATTAAATTCTGCTATTTTTATTTCAAATCGCTGCCATTCCAAGATGAATTTGGTTCCAGTTTTTTGTTATAATTTTTGGATACCCAGTCGTTCAACATTCTTTTTAAGGCAACTGTTTTTTCCGGCAAAGTGGCAGTTAAATTTTTAGTTTCGCCAATGTCTGATTTTAAATTATACAATTCATAAGTATCCAATTCTAAATCGTGAATTAATTTGAAATCTCCCAAGCGGATGGCACTCGAAGGATTTCCTCCCTGATTGGAATAATGAGGATAATGCCAAAACAACGGACGTTCTTTTGCTGTTTTTCTTTGATCTATAAATGGTTTTAAATTCATTCCATCAGTAGTTGAAACATTTGCTGAATTGTTGGCATAACCCAAAATTGTAGGGAAAAAATCTACTCCAGATACTGGCATATCAACGATATTTGCTTTTTTTGAATGTGGGGATTTAATGATAAATGGCACTCTGATTCCGCCTTCGTACATCCAACCTTTGCCTTTTGCCAAGGGTAGGTTTGAAGTTGAGGAGCCTTCTGCGGTGGATAATCCCCCGTTATCCGATACAAAAATGATAAGGGTCTTGTCGTAGGTTCCTGTTTCTTTGAGATGAGTTATCAATCGACCTACATTGTCATCCAAAGCTTTTATCATTGCGGAGTATGTTGGATTTCCCTGTTTGATACGTTCTTTGTAATTTTTCGAGTTGCCAGAAGCGGTTTTCATCCAAGGTTGCGATGCTGAAAATTCTTGGTTTTCGGTTATTCCTAATTTTGCTCTTTTTTCCTTATAAATGGCAATATCCTCCTCTTTTGCCTGCAGTTTTGTATGTACTAAATAATAAGATAAACACATGAAAATTGGTTTATCCGAATTCGATTTTAAAACTGCAATGGCTTCATTGGTCAATCTTTCGGGCAAATATTCTCCTGCGGGGCCATCCTTTAGTTTTGGATTACCATAAGGTGAAAAATACCCGTTACTTCCTTTAGAATTTTGTGGACCTCCAGCACTCCATCCTCCAATATTGATGTCATATCCTTGGTTTTCAGGCCAAAATGCTTCGGTTTCTCCAAGATGCCATTTGCCTAGAAAAGCCGTATTGTAACCTTGTTGTTTCAATGCTTCGGCAATGGTAGTTTCGCTTAATTTCATATCATATTCCGTATCGGGCACGATCCATCGGTCATTAGGAGTTATTCCTGGTTCCACTTTTCGGCCTTTTATCCAATCGGTAATACCTGTATTTACAGGATATTTTCCTGTTTGAAAACTAGCACGTGATGGCGAACAAACGGGACAATTGGCATATCCATTGGTAAAGCGAGTGGCGTTACTGGCCAGTTTGTCAATGTTTGGCGTTTCGTAAAAACTACTTCCGTACGCTGCTATATCGGTATAACCTAAATCATCGGCAATGATGAAAATTACATTGGGCTGTGGTTTTTTGATTGCTTTTTTTTGAGCGTTTACAGCAATAGTCAAAACTAAAAGCAATGCACAAAAGAGTTGGTATATTATTTTCATTTTTGGTTTAATTAAATTAATTTTTGGTTTGGTAAACCCTTATGTAATCAATATATGCTTCTGCAACTCCTCCTTTTTGGATGAATTCATTGGTTCGAACATCACCATCAACCCAATCGCTTTTTCCAAAACAACTTC
>JBIILD010000061.1:0-10058 GCA_044232845.1 Flavobacterium sp. | reverse complement strand
TGCGGCGAATATATTGCCACTGCGGCAAAACTGGAAGTGGGACATCCGCCGGGAGCACCCTTGTTTCAGATGATTGGCGCTTTTTTTGCCCTATTTGCCTCTGATGACAAGCATGTAGCCCTGATGGTCAATATGATGTCGGTTTTCTCGAGTGCCTTTACCATTTTGTTCCTCTTCTGGTCTTCGTCTCTCCTATTAAAAAAACTGATTTCAAGATTTACAGAGCTCAATAAACAAAACGCTATTGTCATTTTAGGAAGCTCTTTTGTGGGAGCAGTGGCTTATACTTTTTCAGATAGTTTCTGGTTTAATGCCGTAGAAGCTGAAGTTTATGCTATGGCCTCGTTATTTATTGCCATGCTTTTTTGGCTCGGTTTGCGCTGGGAGCAAGACATGGACACTCCAAGAGGGAATCGATGGTTGTTGCTCATTTCCTTAGTAATTGGCCTTTCGTTTGGTGTTCACTTTATGGCTCTGTTAACCATACCCGCCATAGGTTTTCTGTATTTTTTCAAACATTACAAAGAAGTTACTGTCAAGAATTTTATCCTTGCCAATGGTGTTGTTGTAGCCATTTTGTTGTTTATTTTCAAAATGTTATTGCCTTTGACAATGGCCTTCTTTGGTAAAACCGAAGTTTTTATGGTCAACGAATTGGGCTTGCCATTTGATTCGGGAACTATTTTTGTCGCCTTGCTTTTTATAGCTTTCTTTTATTTTGGTCTAAAATACACCCATAACAGAGGACTTGTATTTTACAACACACTACTATTGTGCGTATTATTTATACTAATAGGTTTTTCCACTTGGTTGATGTTGCCCATTCGCGCTAATGCCGACACGGTAATAAATGAGAATAAACCCTCGGATGCGCGGGAAGTTTTGGCATATTACAATAGAGAGCAATATGGTTCAAACCCTTTGTTTTACGGGCCCCAATACACTGAAGCCTTTGCAGGTCTAGATAAAAAAAATCCTTATTTGGATAAGGCGCCCAACTATGAAAGGAATTATACATCCGGAAAATATGAAATTGTCAACAATTTTAAAAACGCTGAACAAAACAGCGATGACAATCAAAAAACAATTTTGCCAAGACTATGGAGTAGCGAAAACATTGAAAACTACATCAACTTTACAAATCCGCCTGAGTTCAAATTGAATCCTAATTATCCTTTCGAGGACGATTTATCAAAATATGGTGTTGACCCAAACCAACTAAGCGAGGAGGATTATTACAAAGCGGTTGCCCAACTGAAGAATGAAATCGAAAAAACCATAACCGAATTCCGACAGGCCTATGCCCAAAAACAAATTGACAATGAAGGCTACGTTAAATTCTTAAAAAGTTATGGTGATTATTTGATCGTAGAAAAACCAACCACCACCGACAATTTAAGGTTCATGTTTGAATACCAATTTGGGTATATGTACTTCCGATATTTGATGTGGAATTTTGTTGGTCGCCAGAGTGACAATCAAGGAAAGTACGATTACCAAGACGGGAACTGGCTTAGTGGGATTCCGTTTATTGATGAATTGCATTTGGGTCCCCAAGATAATTTACCTTCTGATGTATTGAATAATAAAGGGCGCAATGTGTATTTCTTTTTGCCATTTTTATTAGGACTCATCGGTTTAATGTATCATGCCAATAAAGATTTAAAAAGTTTTTATGTGCTCATGGCCTTATTCCTATTTACGGGTATTGCCTTAAAGATTTATCTCAACGAGCGCCCTTTTGAACCTCGTGAAAGAGATTATGCGCTTGTAGGCTCCTTCTATGTATTTGCCATTTGGATTGGATTCGGAGTATATGCCTTGTATGAAAGCGCTTGTGCCTATTTAAAACCAAAAATAGCCGGACCTATAGTAATAGCGGCAAGTTTGCTGGCAGTGCCTGTTCTAATGGCGGCACAAAACTGGGACGATCACGATCGTTCCGGAAAATATACAGCAGTAGCCATGGCAAAAGCCTACCTGACTTCCTGCGACCCTAACGCCATACTATACACTATTGGAGATAATGACACCTTCCCTCTATGGTATGCGCAAGAGATTGAAAAAGTGCGTACCGATGTTAAAATCGTCAACACGAGTCTTTTTATGACCGATTGGTATATTGACCAAATGAAAACCAAAACCTACGAATCAAATCCGTTGCCTATTTCGTTTCAACACGACGAATATGTGGGTGACAAATTAGATTATGTGGCTCATATTCCGAAAATAGAAAGCCGATGGGAAATAAAGGATTTTATCAATTTTATTAAGAATCCGAAATCTACCGTTGAAATGCAAAACGGACAAACTATTCATTTTTATCCCACCAATAAAATTAGAATTCCGATTGACAAAAATACCATTATCAAGAATAAAGTGGTCGCCGAAAAATATTTTGACTCCATAGTACCTTATATTGATATTGACATCAAAGGAAATGCTTTATACAAAAACAGATTGATGATGCTGGACATCTTGGCAAACAACAATTGGAAAAGACCAATTTACTTTAGTGGTGGCGCCTTTGATAATGAAGATTATTTATGGATGAAAGACTACCTTCAGTTGGACGGAATGGTCTATAAATTAGTTCCCATAAAAACCCCAATTGACAAAGAGTCGGGCCCTATGGACATGGGTCAGATTGATGCCGATAAAATGTATGCGAATGTCATGAAGTGGGATTGGGGAAACAGCGACAGCAACAAGATATACCACGACCCAGAAACCAGAAGAAACAGTATCACCTATCGAACAAATCTAGCCAGACTTATGGACAAGCTTATCGCCGAAGGTAAAAATGACAGGGCAGAAAAAATTATCGACCTAGCCATGACAAAGATGCCTTTGGATAAATTTAATTATTATTCCGTGATAGAACCTTTTGCTAAAGGATATTATGAAATTGGGGAAAAAGAAAAAGCCCGACAACTGCTGGAAAAATTAATGACAAAATACAAGGAAAACCTCAATTATTACGGCAGTCTCAATTCTTCTGAACAAAATGATATTGTGATGGATGTCATTACCGATATCGAACGTTATAGAAGCTTATTGCAAGTGATGAAGGAAAATGGGGATATGCCTTTTTATTCTAAAAACAGGGTCGTATTCAACACCTATATAAAAGTGTTTGAACATTTTGAACGCGAAAGAGAGTAGTTTTAATTAGGAAATTTGAAAATTTGGGAAGAAGTCAATAAAAATGCTGCTGTTCCTGAATTTTCAAATTTTCAAATTTTCAAATCAAGCCATGAGTTGCTACTGGGTAAAAACAAACGTTCTCATCAAAAAATTATTCTCTCATTATGTTTGGGCTATTCCCAATGCAGAAAATAAAATCTACCTCACTTTTGATGATGGTCCGACGCCTGATGTTACCGAATGGGTTCTTGAAGAATTGCAAAAACACAACGCCAAAGCCACTTTTTTCTGCATTG
Source organism: Flavobacterium sp. (assembly GCA_044232845.1). Classification (GTDB taxonomy): domain Bacteria; phylum Bacteroidota; class Bacteroidia; order Flavobacteriales; family Flavobacteriaceae; genus Flavobacterium. Next base: position 6,615 of record JBIILD010000061.1, on the reverse strand, counting down.
GCAACAACGTTGAAAAACATCCTGCTATTTTCGAAAAAATAATAGCCAAAGGACATAGCGTAGGAAACCACACCTTTAATCATGTGAATGGATGGAAAACTTCTACTAAAGAATATTTAGAAAATGTGAATTTATGCGAATCTTCAATCCTCAATCTAAAATCCACAATCTTAAATCTGCAATCTAAACTGTTTCGACCGCCTTACGGCAAAATAAAATTATTACAGTCTAAAAGACTCCGCCAATTAGGATACAAGATAATTCTGTGGGATGTTTTGAGCGCCGACTTTGACACACGTATTTCTCCAGAAAAATGCTTGGAAAATGTCTTGAAAAATGTAAAATCGGGAAGTATAATTGTGTTTCACGACAGCGTAAAAGCATTTCCTAATTTGGAATATACTTTACCTAAAGCACTAGAATATTGGACAGCAAAGGGATTCGTATGCGATGCAATTAAGTAAGATAAAATCGCTTCATTCCTCGCAATGAATGGATTAAAGATGCTCTTGAACCAAACTAATTATAGTATTGGCGTCTAATTCTCCAGATTGTCTCCAGATCATTTGACCTTCTTTATAAATCATTAGCGTAGGAAGTCCCTTGATGCGCAAAGCATCTGCTAATTCCTGATTTTTATCAACATCAATTTTTATTACTTTTGCCTTATCGCCAAGGGCTGCGGCCACATCCCTAATTACAGGATGCATTAAGATAGATGATTCGTTCCAATCTGTGTAAAAATCAATTAACACAGGGACTTGTGTGCTTATAAGTTCTCCAAATTTTGACATAAAACCAACGAATTTAATTTTATAAATCTATTGTAAATAGTTAAATTTTTTACAAATGTAGCATTTAAAACGAATTAAGCCACATTCTTGCCTTTTTTTAGTTCTATCACCGTGATCTCGGGCATAATTCCGACTCTGCCAGAATAAGCATGAAACCCAAAACCTCTATTTATATAGATATACCTCCCCATATTTTCATACAATCCCGCCCATTGCTTATAAATGTATTGTATCGGGCTCCATTTAATTACTCCTGGGATTTCAATACCAAATTGCATTCCATGGGTATGACCCGAAAGAGTCAAATGAAAATTTTTCTCATGATTTTTCACTTCGTAATCCCAGTGGCTTGGATCATGGCTCATCAATATTTTGAAGTCTTCTTTGGTCAAATTGGCAGAGGCCAAATTAATATCTCCCACTTTCTTAAAATTATGACCCCAATTCTCAACGCCGACCAAGGCGATTTTATCCGTTCCTTTTTCAATCAAAGTATGTTCATTCAACATTAATTTGAAATCAATTTGTCCATATAAATTTTTAATATTTTGGAAATTTTCTTCTTTCGCAGCCTCAGATGGCCAAGTAATATATTCGCCATAATCATGATTGCCTAAAACGGAATATTTACCATATTTATGCGCTTTGATTTTTTTGAAAGTCTCAATCCAAGGATCCATTTCCTTAGCATGTGTGTTTACAATATCACCAGTAAACAAAATCATATCCGAATTTTGCTCGTTAACCAAGTCTATGGCATAATTAATTTTTTCTGGCTTGTCGAAGCTCCCGCTGTGAATGTCGGATATTTGCGTAATGGTAAAACCATCAAAAGCATCTGGCAAATCGGGGAAAAATATGCGTTGTTTGATTACCTTGTAGTTGTATTTTCCTATGGTTTCGCCATAAAGTAAGGATAAAAACGGAATGGCCGCTAATCCCAATCCTAATTGGCTGACGAACTTTCGTCTAGAAGCAAAAAAATCAACGCTATCGTTAAATTTTGCAAAATGATTTACAGAGCCGGCTCCGATTCGGAAAATGTCTTCGCCAAAAAGGACTAAAGTCAAAATAATTTTAGGAAGGTAAATTAACAGCAGCAATCCCATCGTTCGCATCGTTTGACTCGTTTGTCCTACTGAACGGTCAAATTGCGTGAAGGAATAAACAATAAATACTAATAGAAGCGCACTTATTATTTGATAGGAAACCAAAACAGCTTTTGTTTTTACCAAAGTCCTTAGTACTTGATAAGCATAAATTTCAACAACAAAAAGGAAAAGAAATAATAGTACTATGCGTAAAATCATTGGGATATAAATTTTGTGCAAAATAACGAATTAATTAGTTGAAACGAATTTTAATTAATTCAAACTTAACTAAAACCATACCAAAATTATTCAAAATATTCTTTTACAACAAGGTTTACAAATGACATATTTCCTTGCCATTTCAAAAAATAGCAAAGTAATGTCAATTGAAACTAAGGCAAAAAACATCCCAAGAAGTTACAAACTTTCGTTACTTTTACGCCTTTATAATTTATTCCATTATGGCACAAAAACGGCTTTTTCTTCTCGATGCTTACGCGCTAATCTTCCGCGGATATTATGCTTTTATAAAAAATCCTCGAATCAATTCCAAGGGAATGGACACTTCGGCGATTATGGGTTTTATGAATTCCCTAATGGATGTAATCAAACGCGAGAAACCAGACCATTTGGCTGTAGCTTTTGACAATGGCGGAAGCAATTTAAGAAACGAAATATTTCCTGAATACAAAGCGCATCGCGATGCCACACCCGAAGCGATAAAAATCGCCGTTCCTTATATCCAGGAATTATTAAAAGCCATGCACATTCCCATCATCGAAGTCAAAGGCTATGAAGCCGATGATTTGATTGGAACCATTGCCAAACAAGCCGAAAAACAAAACTACAAAGTCTTTATGGTTACTCCGGATAAGGATTTTGCGCAACTGGTTTCCGAAAATATTTTTATGTACAAACCTGCTCGAATGGGGAATGGCATAGAAATTTGGGGTATTCCTGAAGTGTTAGAAAAATTCGAAATTGAACGTCCGGATCAAGTGATTGATTTCCTCGGAATGATGGGAGACACTGCCGATAATATTCCAGGACTTCCCGGTGTTGGCGAAGTTACTGCCAAAAAATTACTCAAGGAATTTGGCACCATGGAGAACCTTTTGGCCAATACCGACAAGCTGAAAGGCAAAATGAAAGAAAACATCGAAGCCAACAAGGGAAAAGGAATATTATCCAAAACTTTGGCTACCATTCTATTAGATTGTCCGGTAGTTTTTGATGAAACCGATTATGAATTATCGACACCCGATGTTGACAAAACCGATGCGCTTTTCAACGAACTCGAATTCCGAAGGATGGCGGAACAATTTGACGCCATCTTCAAAAAAGGAGGAACGGCGACAGCAAACGCTCCTATAGACGAAGCCAAATTATATAAAAAACCGCAGCCCAAAAGTGAAGAACAATTCGATCTTTTTGGCAGTGCTATTCACGATGAAACTTCGGATGAAACCAGACACCAATATTACAATTCATTAGAAAATACCGAGCATTCCTATCAAATTATCCAAGGTGATTTAGGAGTGAAATTGCTGTTGCAAAATCTACAAAATCAATCCTCAGTTTGCTTTGATACCGAAACCACAGGTTTGGATGCTTTGCACGCAGAATTGGTCGGGATTTCGTTTTCTTTCGAAAAAGGGAAAGGTTTTTACGTTCCGTTTCCGGAAAATCAGGAAGAAGCGCAAGTTTTAATTAACCAATTTATTCCATTTTTTGAAAATCAAAGCATCGAAAAAATTGGCCAGAATTTAAAATACGACTTAAAAATTCTTTCTAATTACAATATTAAGGTAGAAGGAAAATTATTTGACACTATGATTGCGCACTATCTCATCAACCCGGATATGCGACACAATATGGATATTTTATCGGAAACCTACTTACGCTATTCCCCGAAATCTATCGAAGATTTAATTGGCAAGAAAGGCAGAAATCCTGCCTCGCCGGCAGGTAAGCAGAAATCGATGCGGGACGTCGAATTGGAAGAAATCAAGGAATATGCTGTTGAAGATGCCGATGTGACCTTGCAGCTAAAGGAAATTTTCACCTTGGAACTAGACAAAACAGGAACTAAAAAACTGTTTGAAGAGATTGAAATTCCATTGGTAAAAGTGCTTGCCGATATGGAAAAAGAAGGGATTCGAGTGGATGTTGATTTTTTGAAATCGTTGTCAAAAGAACTGGACAACGACATCAAAGCATTGGAAAAAGCCATTTATGAAACCGCAGGTCATTCGTTTAATTTAGCTTCTCCAAAACAATTGGGCGAAGTTTTATTCGATAAATTGAAAATTGGCGGAGCCAAACAAAAGAAAACCAAAACTGGGCAATATGCAACAGGGGAAGAAATTTTAAGCTATTTGGCCGTCGATTATCCCATTGTAAAGGACATCCTCGATTGGCGCCAACTGATAAAACTGCAAAATACTTATGTGGAAGCTTTGCCAAATCAGGTGGACAAAGTCACGAATCGCATTCACACCGATTATATGCAAACTGTCGCTGCGACGGGTCGTTTGAGCTCCAATAATCCCAACTTGCAGAATATCCCAATTCGTACCGAACGAGGTCGCCAAATCAGGAAAGCATTCGTCGCCCGAGATGAAAATTACACCTTGGTTTCTGCGGATTATTCCCAAATAGAATTGCGAATTATCGCCGCTTTATCTGGCGAAGAGAATATGATTGCCGCCTTTAAAAATCACGAAGACATTCACAAATCGACTGCCTCGAAAGTCTTTAATGTTCCGTTGGAAGAAGTGACTCGCGAACAACGAAGTCACGCCAAAACCGTGAATTTCGGAATTATATATGGTGTTTCGGCTTTTGGATTGAGCAACCAAACTTCCTTGTCCAGAAGCGAAAGCGCTACCTTAATTGAGGCGTATTATCAAACCTACCCTAGATTGAAAACGTATATAAATGAGCAAATTCAGTTTGCGAGAGAACATGGGTATGTGCAAACTATTTTAGGAAGACGTCGGTATCTAAAAGACATCAATTCGGCCAATGCGGTAGTTCGTAGTGCCGCCGAACGCAATGCCGTAAACGCTCCAATTCAAGGAAGTGCAGCCGACATCATCAAAATTGCGATGATTAACATTCACAGAAAACTGACTTCTGTGAATCCCGACGGCTCGGGATGGAAATCGAAGATGTTGTTGCAAGTACACGATGAGTTGGTGTTTGACGTTCACAATTCGGAACTAGATAAAATTCAACCCATGATTAAGCAGGAAATGGAAAATGCATTCCAACTCGACGTTCCATTAGAAGTAGATTTAGGCGCTGGAAGAGATTGGCTAGAAGCACATTAAAAATAGTGTTCAGTTGGCAGGTTTTAGTGATCCGTTGTATCTAGCTAACAAAAAAGTTACTTTACATTAGAAAAACAGCAAATCGAAAATTTTTAATTAATTTTGATTCATGAAAAATTCTTACAACATAAACGATTTGTCGACACACCTTTTCTGGGATGTGGATAAAAATGCCTTGGATTTTGAAAAATCAAAAGTTCAAATCATATACAAAGTGCTAGAGTTTGGATTGATTTCTGATTGGAAAATTATTCAAGAAATATATGGATTAGAAACCATCAAAAAAGTTTCTTTAAAACTACGAACGCTGGATGTTGTGACATTGGCCTTCTTATCTGACTTATTTAAAATTGAAAAAACAAAATTTAGATGCTACAAACACAGTCAGTTGACCCAAAACTCTTGGAACTCTTAAGAAAAATAATGAATTGCGATTCTTTTTCCGATTTCAATCTTGTTGGTGGCACATCGCTTGCTTTGCAAAAAGGGCATAGAAAATCGATTGGTATTGATTTGTTTGGAAATTCGGAAATCTACAGTGATGATTTTATTGAAATACTTTCAGGCTTCGGAAAAGTAATCACTCTAAAAAAGAGTAAAAATATTTTAATCCTTTCTGTTGATGGAATCAAAGTAGATTTTGTAAACTACAAATATCCATTGCTAGAAAATGTAAAAGTCATAGAAAATATTCGTTTGGTTTCGCAACCTGATATTGCAGCAATGAAGTTAAATGCTATTGTAGGTCGAGGAAGCAAAAAAGATTTTATCGACTTATATTTTCTTTTGCAAACCTATTCCCTTCGAGAAATGATTTCGTTTTTCAATAAAAAATTTTCCGACGGATCAGAATTTATGGTTTTAAAAAGCCTACATTATTTTGATGATGCCGATTTAGAAGAAATGCCAGAAATGACAAATCCAATTCATTGGGATGAAATTAAACTAAAAATTAAAAGTTTATAAAGTTTGGCCGTAATTAAACACGAAATGGAAAACGTATTCCAACTCGACGTTCCGTTAGAAGTAGATTTAGGAGCTGGAGGAGATTGGTTGGAAGCGCATTGATTTTAGATTCAATTCTATGTGATTTCACCCGAGAAAAAAATGACAAGTATTATTTACTTCCTTCTTGTCGACTCTCGTTCCCTTAGTTCGGTTTTAATGATTACCGTTTCAAAAGGCAGATTTTCTTTTTTCGATTCTAATCTATCGATCATTAATTTAGCGGCGGCTTCGCCAATTTCCACTCCATATTGACTTAAGGTAGACAAGCTTGGAGACAATCTTCTGGAGGCTAGAATCCCATCGGCAAAACCAATTATAGATACTTCTTCGGGAACTTTGTAGCCTTTCTTTTGACTAATTCTTAATGCCGCTACAGAATCATTTTCT
>JBIILD010000060.1:0-10329 GCA_044232845.1 Flavobacterium sp. | reverse complement strand
CTTTATCCAAAAAACAGCAACAAACGAAAATAGGTGCGATTTAAATGAAAATCACACCTATGAACAATGTCTTTTATGAAAATTAAAAATAAACATATCTCTGAGTTTATCAGCAGACCCTACTTACAGCGTAATTTCTATACATTTTCAAATTAGCAGCATTTTTATGGCGATAGATTACTAACTTATTAACTAAAACGTTTGAATTGAAATGTTCTTTAACAATTTATGAGTAACGTCGCTTTTAAATTGTTGAATGTTTATTAATTTTACGCTTTAATACTAAAATAATGCCAAAAACAATAAAAAAGGTTGGTGTTCTAACCTCAGGAGGCGATTCACCTGGTATGAATGCTGCCATAAGATCAGTAGTTCGAACATGTGCTTATCACAACATTCAATGCGTAGGTATTTATAGAGGGTACCAAGGAATGATTGAGGGTGATTTCAAAGAAATGGGCCCAAGAAGTGTTCACAATACGGTTAATAAAGGAGGAACAATACTTAAATCTGCTCGATCCAAAGAATTTATGACTGCCGAAGGTCGTAAAAAAGCACATGAGAAACTTCTTAATGCTGAAATAGACGCATTTGTGGTTATTGGCGGAGACGGAAGTTTTACAGGAGCGGAAATCTTTAATAAAGAATTCAAATTTCCAGTAATAGGAATACCCGGAACTATAGACAATGATATTTTTGGAACAAGCCATACTTTAGGATATGATACGGCCTTAAATACAGTTGTAGAATGTATAGATAAAATAAGAGACACAGCAAGTTCACATAACCGACTGTTTTTTGTGGAAGTTATGGGTCGTGATGCGGGTCATATTGCTTTAAATGCTGGAATCGGTGCAGGAGCGGAGGAAATTCTGATTCCGGAAGAAGATTTAGGCTTGGAAAGATTATTGGACTCACTTAAAAAAAGTAAAGCCGCTGGGAAATCATCTAGTATTGTGGTAATTGCTGAAGGAGATAAAATTGGTAAAAATGTTTTCGAACTAAAAGATTACGTGGAAGCCAATTTGCCTGAATATGAAGTTCGTGTTTCTGTATTGGGTCACATGCAACGTGGTGGATCACCATCTTGTTTTGACAGAGTTTTAGCCAGTAGATTAGGCGTTAAAGCGGTCGAATCCTTGTTAGAGGGGAAGTCAAATTACATGGTTGGAATCTTGAATAATAAAGTTGAACTCACACCATTGCTAAAAGCTATAAAAGGGCGCACAGAAATAGATAGGGAATTGCTTCGAGTTTCTGAAATAATGTCAGTATAATTAAGAGCTAAGTTACAGAAAATACTTATGTTTAAATAATAATAATAAACGATTAAATAAAAAAAGAATGTCAAAAGTAAAATTAGGAATAAACGGTTTTGGAAGAATTGGAAGAATTGTTTTTAGAGAATCTTATAACAGAGATAATGTAGAAGTTGTAGCAATCAACGATTTATTGGATGTTGATCACTTGGCTTATTTGTTAAAATACGATTCTGTGCATGGTCGTTTTAATGGCACCGTTGAAGTAAAAGAAGGAAAACTTTATGTAAACGGTAAAAATATTCGAATCACTGCCGAAAGAGAACCTGTAAATTTAAAATGGGATGAAGTAGGAGTAGACGTGGTTGCTGAATGTACAGGCTTCTTTACAACAAAAGAAACTGCAAGTGCACACATAAAGGGAGGAGCTAAAAAAGTCATTATTTCTGCTCCATCCGCTGATGCTCCAATGTTTGTTATGGGAGTAAATCATACAAAAGCTTTGGTAACTGATACTGTAGTTTCAAATGCATCTTGTACCACAAACTGTTTAGCTCCAATCGCTAAAGTTATCAATGATAATTTTGGTATTGTTGAAGCTTTAATGACTACTGTTCATGCTACAACTTCAACTCAAATGACCTGTGACGGACCATCTAGAAAAGATTGGAGAGGTGGACGTGCTGCATCTTGCAACATTATTCCTTCATCTACTGGAGCTGCAAAAGCTGTAGGACTGGTAATTCCTGAATTAAATGGGAAATTGACAGGTATGTCTATGCGTGTTCCTACTGTTGATGTATCAGTTGTAGATTTAACAGTAAAAGTGGCTAAGGAAACTTCGTATGCTGAAATAATGGCCGCATTTAAATTAGCTTCTGAAACTACCATGAAAGGGGTTTTAGGATATACCGAAGATTTAGTGGTGTCTCAAGATTTTGTTTCTGATTCAAGGACTTCAATTGTTGATGCTAATGCAGGGATTGGTTTGAATTCAACTTTCTTTAAAATTATTTCTTGGTATGATAATGAATATGGATATTCTAGTAAATTAATTGATCTTGCTGTGCATATAACAAGTTTAAAATAATTTAAAATATTTATAAAATCCCTTTAAATGAGTTTAATTGGGATTTTTTTTAACATACAAAATAATCTTTTTATTTTATTAATCTAAGAATTAATAGGACAAAAAAATTAAATAAAAACCGATATAAACATGAGATTATTAGTTGATGGTGGTTCCACCAAAGCAGATTGGATTGCAATAGACGAGGATGGAAAAGTTTTGTTTACGACACAAACATTAGGTTTAAACCCTGAAATACTTGAACCAGAGGATATTATTGAACGTTTAAACGATCGTTTTGATATTTTGCAAAACAAGGAAAAAACCACTCATTTATTCTTTTACGGAGCAGGCTGTGGTACGGACAATATGAAAATTATGCTTTCTAGAGTTTTTCAGGAATATTTTTCTAATGCAATTATTGTTGTGGAAGAGGATACTTATGCAGCGGTTTATGCTACGACCCCAAAAGGAGAAAAAGCGATTGTTGCGATTTTAGGAACAGGTTCAAACTGTAGTTATTTTGATGGCACAGTATTGCAACAAAAAGTACAGTCATTGGGTTACATCATTATGGATGATTGTAGTGGAAATGTCTTTGGAAAACAATTAATCCGAAAATATTACTTTAATAAAATGCCAAAGGAATTGGCTCTTATATTCGAACAGGAATATGATTTAAATCCTGATTCTATTAAAAATGAATTGTATAAAAAACCAAATCCAAATGCTTATTTAGCCACCTATGCAAAATTCTTAATCCAGCACAAAGAAACCGATTTTTGTAAAAAAATCATCTTCAAGGAAATGAAATCTTTTGTGAAAAATTACATCCAACAATATGAAAACTATCAGGAAGTTCCGATAAATTTTGTTGGTTCTATTGCATTCTATTTGAAGGATGAATTACAAATAACCTTTGATAAATATGGTTTGCAATTAGGAAATGTTTTAAGAAGACCTATTGATGGGCTCATTGCTTATCATATAAAAAATAAATAATCTATTACAACCCGATCTAAAAAATCGGGTTTTTTTATAAATATTTAATTCAAAAAAAATGGAAATTGCAATTATTGCACATGATGGGAAAAAGGCCGATATGGTTCAGTTTTTGAACAAAAACAAGCGTATTTTACAGCAGGATAAAATAAAACTTATTGCCACTGGAACGACTGGTTCTAAAGCAGAAAACGCAGGTTTTAAAGTAAAGAAAATGCTTTCAGGCCCACAAGGTGGAGATGCACAAATTGCGGGTAGGGTAGCCGAAGGCAAAACAAAGATGGTTTTGTTTTTTAAAGATCCTTTGTCAAGTCACGCACACGAATCGGATGTGAATATGTTGTTGCGTGTTTGCGATGTGCATAACGTACCATTGGCTACAAATGAGTCAGCGGCACAATTATTTTTGAATGCTATAGCACCGCAATCATAGAGATTTCGACACTTACATTTTTTGGCAAACAAGCTACTTGAACCGTTTCACGGGCAGGAGCAGTTTTTTCATTGAAATAAGATCCATAAACGGTGTTTATAGTTCCAAAATCATTCATGTTCGTGATAAATATAGTGGCCTTCACCACGTTTTCAAATGTCATGCCTGCGGCTTCTAAAATAGCTTTTATATTTTCCATTACCAGTTGCGTCTCTTCCTCAATATTGGCTGTGACCAATTCACCCGTTTTTGGATGTATGGCAATTTGTCCAGAAGTATAAAGTGTATTTCCTTTAAGGACAGCTTGATTATACGGTCCTATTGGTACTGGTGCATTTTCAGTAAAAATAATTTTTTTCATAAAATAATTTTGAATTTCTATAAATTTTGAGTTCAACGAAAATGTTATCTATTGGAAGTACTTCGTTTGTCCCATTTTATATCGCTCAATACACCTGATTTTATTCCGATGAAAAAGCTCCAATTGGCATTGGTTCCGAACGGCATCCAGTTGAAATCCATTCTCCAACTCAATAAATCTCTTTCAAAACGCAGTTGTGTAAAGGTAACCCCTTTCTGTACAAAATCATATCCAGTTGATATTCCCGTCTTCCATTTAGGCGTTAAATCAGCATTGGCAGAAATCATTAAAGAATTTCCAGTAATTTGTTTTTCTTTATTGTTATTTCCATAAGTTAGGGAATAGGCAAATGTCATATCCCATGGTAATTTGGCGGTAAAAAACTCCGAAATTGCATCTTCACCCTCGTCTTCACTTCCGTCAAATTGACTTTTTCTACGATCGCTTAAATCTGTATTTGTACCGAATAAATCATCTTCTCTCCCACCATTTCTTTTTCCTTGATCATTTTTATCTTTATCGCCTGATTCTTTTTCTTTACTTGAAAGAGAGTAGTTTAAGGTCATATTAGCACTTGTCATTCTAAACAGTCCCCCTCCATCATCAATATTAAAAACATTAATTCGTTTTCCAGAATTATCTATAGTGTAAGGGTCTAAAGTAGTCCCAAAATTTACATTCATTTTATTGTTGAAAAGCTGTGTTCCTCCACTTACTCTTACTGGCGACCATGCTAAAGAGGTAATTCCGTCAGCATTGATATCATAACTTGTGGAAAGATTTAAATTATTAAGAAGCATAATTTTTTTAGCTTCGGTCTTCGTGCTGTCCTTGTCAGTTATTTTTGCTTCAAAAGTGTTGCTTAAATCAAATCCAAGTGTGTTTGAATTACTTTTTCCGGGGGCTCCAAAAATTCCGTCTTCAAAACGAGAATATTCTTTTGTCATTGTACCGCTGGCATCAGAGGCATAAGTGTCATAATACTTTTCAAAACTTGGTGTATAGCCAAAGGAAGCTGATGGGCGCATTACGTGTCTAATTGATTTAATTTTTTTCTTTTCACTAAAATTAAACGTTCCATAAATTGTGGTACCAATGCCGGAAGAGAAGGAATAGGTTCTGTATGCATCAAAACCATCTACGGTGTTATCAACTACCTTACCTTGAAACGCATCAAAATTTCTGGAGATAGTTTTCACATACCATACTTCCTTATAATTTGCAGAAGTTGAGACACTGAAATACTTGAACAATTTAAAATTAGTACTCAAAGGAATAGAATGCTCCATACCTATTTTAGCATCTTTAAACATTTCAGGTTTAAAGAATAACGAATCTTTTGTGGTGAAGCTATTTCTGGCATTTAAATTATATTGCAAATTAATATTTTTGAAAAACCCTTTTTTAATTCCGTCTTTTCCAACGAAAGGATAGATTCGGTCAACACTTGCTTGAAGTGTGGGTAATGTCATATTTATTTCCTCGGTTTGTGTATTTTGAGAATGTGTTGCAGCCAAAGACATTCTGACTTGTGGCACCGAATTGAATGTTTTAGAATAGGAAACGGAGGAGCTTAACGTATTATTAAGATTAGAGCCAATATTAGCTTGATTTATAGACTGTATAAAATACTTGCTGCTACCAAGATTTACAGATGCAGAAAAACTTGAATTCGGGTTAGATTTAGAATCTTTGGAATGCGACCATTGAATGTTATAAATATTTTGCTTCGAATAATCGGGGTAGCCTCTTTCGCTGTTGATCAAATTTTCAAAACGAAAATTTAAATTACCTCGGTAATTATATCGTTTTGCATAGGAGGATTCAAAACGCATTCCATAACTCCCATTGGTATAATAATCGCCAGAAACAGTTAAATCATAATGATCATCAAGTGCAAAATAATACCCTCCGTTTTGTAATGAAAACCCACGATTATTAGAGTCATTGTAACTTGGTAAAATCACTCCTGAAACACTGGTTTCTTTACTCATTGGAAAAAAAGCAAAAGGCAATGCCAGGGGTGTAGGAACGTCGGCAATAACCATGTTAGTCAATCCGGTAACGACTTTCTTGCCGGGAGTAAATTTTACTTTACTAGTTCGAAAATAATATTCGGGATGATCCACATCTTTGGAAGTTGTAAATCGAGCACCTTTCAAGAAATAAACGGAATCGTTTTCCTTTTTGGTGATTGCCGCTTTTACTTTAAATTCACCTTGATCCGTTCTGGAATTCCAAATTAATGCTTTTTTTGTCTTAAAATTAAACCGAATTGAATCGGGTTCTATGAGATTGGTGCCTTGTTTGAAACTTGGATATTGATTGTAACCTCCAGTAGAATCCTTTATTCGACCAGCATACACTTCGTTTTTCTCATAATCCATTACAATGATTCCCGACTTTAATTCAATATCTTGATAGTACAATTCGGCCTTATCATATAGGGTAATCCGTTTTTTCTTTTGCTCAATTTTAGCGTAATTATCAGCTTTGTATTTTACTTTACCGTCAAGAAATGCTTTTTTTGGTTTGATGCTGTCCTTTTTTATAGTGTCTGATTCAGTATTATTGATATAAACAGCTGATTTTTCGGAAGTGTCATCATCGTTTGCCGTCCTATTTATTTGGTTTTTAGATAGTATAGCTGTTTTTTTTTTGGATATATCTTGGGAATATAATTTACAAGAACCCATTGTTAGGAAAATTGATAATAAAACGATATTAAATAAGTTTGTATGCAAAGGTTTAAATGCTATTTTTGTAAAATATGGCTTGTTTTTTGAAATTTCAAAATTACATATAAATTTTTGCAAAAATAGTCAAATAATAGATTTATAGCTGTAGTACCTTAATTATAATTAACTTTTATATTTATGTATATAATTAGTAGAACTAAACTAATATTTCCTTTCTTTTTATTGATTGTTTCCTCCTATAGCTTTGGGCAATCCAATGTATTCAAAGTAACTTTGGATGCGGGTCATGGTGATCATGATTTTGGAGCCGTCTATAATAGTCATGTTGAAAAAAATATAAACTTGGCATTAGTGCTCAAGGTTGGAAGATTATTAGAACAGAATCCAAATATTGATGTCATTTATACCCGTAAAACTGATGTTTTTATAGGTTTAGAAGAAAGAGCCAATATTGCGAATCGCACAGACGCTAATATTTTTGTATCCATTCATTGCAATGCGAATAAAAATACCGCAGCCGACGGTACAGAAACCTATGTGATGGGGATGAGTAAAGTGGCATCCAATCTTGAAGCTGCCAAAAAAGAAAACTCGGTTATCACCTTAGAAAAAGATTATAAGCAAAAATATGAAGGTTTTGATCCCAATTCTCCAGAATCGATGATAGGTATGACCTTGATGCAAGAAGAATATTTAGACAACAGTATTTCCTTGGCAAGTAAAGTACAAGAAGAATTTGCTGCTTTGGGTAAAAAAATTAGACAGGGCGGAGTAAAACAAGCGCCTTTTATGGTTCTTCATAAATCCTATATGCCAAGAATATTGATAGAAACTGGATTTATATCTAATCCTGTAGAAGGTAATATTTTAGACTCTGAAGAAGGACAGGATGATATAGCAAATGCCATAGCGAATGCCATTATTAGTTATAAAAAAGAATACTTTGGCAATGGCAATTCAGATAATAATACCGATAAACCCTCAAGAAAAATAGTAGAAAAGCCTTCAAATGACGCCGCCAATTCTGTAAAGCAAAATTTAAATGTAGATATGCCTGCGACAAAAAAGCCTTCAACAAATCAGGTTATGGAGGATAGAGTAATCTTTAAAGTACAGCTTTCGGCAAGTATTAAAAAGGTAGAATTAGACCCTGAAAATTTTAAAGGATTAAAAAATATTACAAGTTCTCAAACAAATAATCTTTACAAATACATGTATGGGGAAACTTCAAATTATGAAGAAGCAAAAAAATTATTACAAGAAGCTAAATCTAAAGGATACAAAACGGCTTATTTAATTGCCTTTAAAGATGGTAAAAGCATCAGTGTTCAAGACTCCCTTAAATAGTATTAATGACAAGTTTGATTATTTTATATTAAATTTGTAGAAACATTTGAATTTTGAAATTAACACGAGAAATTAAAACAGCCCTATTAGTCATTTCTGCTATTTTACTATTTATTTGGGGATATAGCTTTCTTCAAGGAAAAGATCTTCTTACGGATTATAAAACATTTTATGTAGAATATGACAATGTGGAGGGATTAGCATCTTCCGCCCCGGTAACTTTAAACGGGTTAAATATTGGTAAAATTAGCAGCATCACTTTAGATAAAAATACAGGGAAGTTGTTGGTTGAGTTACAAATAAAAACAGATTTCCCAATTTCTAAATCTAGTGTGGCTACTATTTATGAGCCCGGCTTTATAGCAGGCAAACAAATTGCAATTAATCATAATTTTAATGATAAAACCTTGGCTGTTGACGGTCAGAAATTACTAGGGGAGATTCAATTAAGCCTAACGGCCTCTATAAATCAAAAATTAGAACCACTTCAATCCAAAATAGAAAAGTTAATCGTTAACGCAGACAATCTAATAATGGGTTTAAATAATGTATTAGACCAGGAGGGACAGGTAAATTTAAAAACAAGTCTCTCAGAATTGAGTAAAACCAGTATAGAATTCCACAAAGCATCTTCTAGTTTAAATATCATTTTAGATAATAATAAAAATCAAATAAATGGAATGGTCTCTAACTTTAATAAAATATCGAATGATTTTTCCAAGATTTCTGATTCATTGAATAAAGCTGATTTGGGAAAAACTGCTAAAAGTCTACAAAAAACTTTGAATGATGTCGATGCAATAATGGCTAACCTCCATGCTGGGAATGGCAGTATGGGCAAGATGTTGAAGGACGAGGGTTTGTATAAAAACTTAGATAGAACTACAAAAGAACTTGAATTGTTATTGCAAGACGTGAGACTTTATCCTACTCGATACGTAAACGTCTCTCTTTTTGGAAAGAAAAATAAACCTTATATCGCCCCTGTAAGCGATTCGGTTGTAAAAGCTAAAAACTAGCAATGATGAGTTATTTGGATAACATATTGTTTGCAATTGTACTCGCATTAGGATTTGGCTATTTTTATTCTAATGTTAAAAAAATAATCCGCAACATAAATCTTGGCATTGATGTAAATCGCAAAGACAATCCTAAAGCACGTTGGGAAAATATGGCACTAATTGCTCTTGGACAATCCAAAATGATTAGAAGACCCATAGCCGGTATTCTTCATATTATTGTCTATGTGGGATTCATTATCATTAACATAGAATTACTAGAAATAATCATCGATGGGGTATTTGGAACGCATAGAGTTTTCTCTTTTTTAGGTGCATTTTATGATGTTTTGATCGCTTCTTTTGAAATATTAGCAATATTGGTCTTACTAGCTGTTTTTGCCTTTTGGACAAGAAGGAATATTATAAAACTTAAACGCTTTACCAGTAAAGATTTGAATGGTTCTCCCCGAAAAGATGCGAATTACATTCTGTACTTTGAAGTGGTATTAATGTCATTATTCTTGTTAATGAATGCTTCCGATTTGCATTTGCAAAATGTCCCTGGCGGCTTTTCCCATTTTACAAAAGCAGGTTCGTTTCCGGTTAGCCAATTTATCGAACCTCTGTTTAATTCTTATTCCAACGAGATGGTGATGCTTCTTTCGGAACTATTTTGGTGGCTCCACATTATTGGAATTTTGATTTTTATGAATTACTTGTATTTTTCAAAACACCTACACATTTTGTTAGCTTTTCCAAATACGTATTTTGCTGATTTACATCCAAAAGGGCAATTTGATAATTTAACATCGGTTACTAATGAGGTGAAATTAATGATAGATCCAAACGCTGATCCTTATGCTGCAGCACCCGCAGCCGAAAATGCTACTCCAAGTAAATTTGGTGCCAGTGACATTCAGGATTTAAACTGGGTACAATTACTAAATGCGTATACCTGCACTGAATGTGGCCGTTGTACCTCTTCATGCCCCGCCAATATTACAGGAAAAAAATTATCTCCGCGTAAAATAATGATGGATACCAGAGACAGAATTGAAGAAGTGGGAAGAAATATTGATGCCAACAAAGGCATTTTTATTCCAGATAATAAAACATTATTAAACGATTACATTAGTCCAGAAGAACTTTGGGCATGTA
>JBIILD010000004.1:0-32270 GCA_044232845.1 Flavobacterium sp. | reverse complement strand
CTTTATCCAAAAAACAGCAACAAACGAAAATAGGTGCGATTTAAATGAAAATCACACCTATGAACAATGTCTTTTATGAAAATTAAAAATAAACATATCTCTGAGTTTATCAGCAGACCCTAATTAATATCAATAATAATCAGGTATTACTGCAATGGTAGGGTTTATTGCACAGTATGTATTATTGCACGAATTTGAAATTACAAGTAAGAATAGATAAACGCCGTTTTCAGGAATATTCACTTTATAAGTGATGGCAGTCCCTTTTTCGAAGATTCCTAGACTTAAAAACGTTTGCTGGTAAACCCATAATGCAGTACCGTCATTTTTATCTTTTGGGGAAACAATAGTTACAAATTTGTTGATTTGATTTTCAATATCAAATGATTTTTGGTCGTATCTTGGTGTTACGTCTTCCTTGTCAGGCAAAATCCATAGTTGCAATGTTTTTGCCGAATCATTTTGGCTCACATTCATCTCAGAATGCTGAATTCCGGTTCCGGCGCTCATTACTTGCACTTCACCAAAACGAATAACACCTTCGTTGCCCATACTGTCCCGATGTTTCTAGCCTCCCTCGAGTGGAATCGTGATAATTTCCATGTTGGCGTGTGGATGGGTTCCAAAACCTGTACCGCCTGCTATGGTGTCGTCATTTAAAACACGTAGCATGCCAAATTGAATGCGCTCAGGGTTATAGTAATTCCCAAATGAAAAAGAGAAATTGGCTTTAAGCCAACCATGATCGGCCTTGCCTCGTGAATTTGCTTCAAACAGTTTTGTTTTCATAATTTATTTGCTAATATAGAGTTAGAATCCAAGTTGGTTTCAATAAAAAAATTAATTTTATACAAATTTCGGGATAATAAATGATTGACATTGTAATGAAAGCATTAAAATTAGTAAAATGAGTAAAATTCCTGTTTATTTTATGCCTGGATTGGCCGCTAATTCATTAATTTTCGAAAGAATACAATTACCAGAATCCATTTTTAAAATTCATTTTTTGGATTGGGAAACTCCTAAAAGTAGTGAAACCTTATCGGAATATGCCCAGAGAATGTCAAAATTGGTAACCCACCAAAAAGCAGTTTTGATAGGGGTTTCTTTTGGAGGTGTTTTGGTTCAAGAAATGGCTCGTTATTTGGATTTGAGAAAATTGATTATCATCTCTAGCGTAAAATCAAATCTGGAATTGCCATTGACGATGAAAATCGCCAAAACAACAAGAGCGTATAAATTAATGCCGACAGGCTTGTTTAAAAATATGGATTCATTGCCGAAATTCTCCTTTGGAAATGTCCTCAAGCAGCGAATAAAATTGTACCAAAAATACTTGTCTGTGTTGGAAAAAACGTATTTGGATTGGGCAATCGAACAAATGGTTTTGTGGGATAGAGTAGAGGTGGACAAAAATGTGATTCACATACACGGTGATGCCGATGCCATTTTTCCTATAAAAAATATTGAAAATTGTATCGTGGTCAAAGGAGGTACCCACATTATGATTTTGAGCAAATACAAATGGTTTAATGAAAATTTACCCAAAATTATTTTGGAATAAAAAAGGCAATTAGATATTTTCTAATCGCCTTTTTAAATTATATTTTCTTCATTTGTTCTTTCATCATTTTGATTTGATCGGCCAGCATATTCTGTTTGTCCAATTTTCTGGCTTCATTCAGTAAATTTGTTGCTTCCAGTTTTCTTCTGCGGGTCATCGCTACTCCAGCCAAATTCAATTTGGCAACAGCCAAGTCCATATCCATCGACAATCCTAACTCAATTGCTTTCTTGAAATATTTTTCGGATTGGTTGATGTTTGTTTGTGAAAGCATAATGCCATGCAAATAATTAAAGTAACCTTGTTGCTTTCTTACTAAAGCCGCTTCTGGTTTTTTGATGCGAGCCAACCATTTTTTGGCACCCTCAAAATCTTGTTTTCGTAGTTTTAGGAAAGCTAATAAGATGAACTCATTTTTAAAGTATAGAAATATTGGAATGGCAGACAATACTATAAGAAAGATTCCATTGCCAATTTCACTTTCTGTAAATCTCCAAATGCCAGTAATTATGATAAGTCCAGCAATAATAAGTTTGATGTTTTTATGAAACATAGTGTGTATATTTAAGTCAGCAAAGATAGCAAAAGGAATTAAAAAAAAAATTATAAAACCACTTGTCAGAAATAAAAGTCTTTGTATATTTGCACTCGGTTTTAGAATATCAAAATTCAAAAGCACAAAGATACTTAAATACATTTTTTAAAGATACAAAGCAATGAGCAAAAGAACGTTTCAACCATCGAAAAGAAAAAGAAGAAATAAGCACGGATTTATGGACAGAATGGCTTCTGCAAATGGAAGAAAAGTCCTTGCTCGTCGTAGAGCCAAAGGAAGACACAAATTGACTGTTTCTTGCGAACCAAGACACAAAAAATAATGTTTTTATAAACATACATAAAGGCGTTACTGTTGTCAGTTTCGCCTTTTTTTATACCCAAGCCCCACCCAACGTTACTACAAGTGGAGAGGTTAAAAAAGATTAACAAATAACTATACACTATTTTTTAAAGTATTACGGGAAATTG
This sequence comes from Flavobacterium sp., assembly GCA_044232845.1. Taxonomy (GTDB): domain Bacteria; phylum Bacteroidota; class Bacteroidia; order Flavobacteriales; family Flavobacteriaceae; genus Flavobacterium. The sequence goes on along the minus strand of JBIILD010000004.1, from coordinate 29,680 downwards.
TAAACTTTAAACTTTAAACTACAAAAAATGCCAAAAGACAATTCCATAAAATCGGTTTTAATAATAGGTTCAGGTCCAATCGTTATTGGTCAAGCTTGCGAATTTGATTATGCAGGTTCCCAATCGGCACGCTCCATTCGTGAAGAAGGTATCGAAGTGATTTTAATTAACTCGAATCCTGCAACGATTATGACCGACCCATCGATGGCAGATCATATTTATTTGAAACCATTAACCACCAAATCTATTATTGAAATTCTTAAAGCACATCCCCAAATTGATGCTGTTTTGCCAACAATGGGTGGGCAAACTGCTTTGAACTTGTGTTTAGAAGCCGACGAAAAAGGAATTTGGGCAGATTTTGGAGTACGATTAATTGGTGTTGACGTCAATGCCATCAATATTACCGAAGATAGAGAGCAGTTCAAGCAATTGCTTAAGAAAATTGGAGTGCCTTCAGCACCTGCGGAAATATGCACATCCTATCTTCGAGGTAAAGAAATTGCACAGGAATTTGGTTTCCCATTAGTGATCCGCCCTTCGTTTACTTTGGGTGGTACTGGAGCTGCCATTGTATATAAAAAAGAAGATTTTGACGAACTTTTAACTCGTGGATTAGAAGCTTCTCCAATACATGAAGTATTGATTGATAAGGCTCTAATGGGGTGGAAAGAATACGAATTGGAATTGTTGAGAGATAAAAATGACAATGTTGTTATTATCTGTTCTATCGAAAATATGGACCCAATGGGAATTCACACCGGAGATTCTATCACGGTGGCGCCAGCGATGACTTTGTCTGACACGACTTTCCAAAAAATGCGGGATTATGCCATTTTGATGATGCGTTCTATCGGAAATTTTGCTGGAGGTTGTAACGTGCAGTTTGCCGTTTCGCCTGACGATAAAGAAGATATTGTTGCCATTGAAATCAATCCTCGTGTGTCTCGTTCTTCGGCTTTGGCCTCAAAAGCGACGGGTTATCCTATTGCGAAAATTGCTTCAAAACTGGCTTTAGGTTATAATTTGGATGAATTGCAGAACCAAATTACCAAGTCGACTTCGGCGCTGTTCGAACCAACTTTGGATTATGTAATCGTAAAAATACCACGTTGGAATTTTGACAAATTTGAAGGTGCTGACAGAACTTTGGGACTTCAAATGAAATCCGTTGGTGAGGTAATGGGAATTGGGCGTTCGTTCCAAGAAGCGCTACACAAGGCAACCCAATCTTTAGAAATTAAAAGAAATGGTTTGGGCGCAGACGGAAAAGGATATACCAACTACGAACAAATTATCGAAAAACTGACTTTTGCTAGTTGGGATCGTGTTTTTGTGATTTATGATGCTATTGCTTTGGGAATTCCATTGAGTCGCATTCACGAAATCACCAAAATTGATATGTGGTTCTTGAAACAATACGAGGAATTATATACCTTGGAAAAAGAAATATCCAATTTGAAATTGGAGACTCTACCAAGAGAATTGCTTTTGGAAGCCAAACAAAAAGGGTTCGCCGACAGACAAATTGCTCACATGTTGGGTTGTCTGGAAAGCCAAATTCACAATTTGCGTTCATCGATGAACATCAATCGTGTATTCAAATTGGTAGACACTTGTGCCGCCGAGTTTAAGGCACTAACTCCTTATTATTACTCAACTTTTGAGGCAGAAATCGAAAAAGCAAATGGAGAACGTTACGTTCACAACGAAAGTATCGTAACCAATAAAAAGAAAATAATTGTTTTGGGTTCAGGACCAAATAGAATTGGACAAGGAATAGAATTTGATTATTCTTGTGTGCATGGGGTTTTGGCAGCCAAAGAATGTGGTTACGAAACTATCATGATTAACTGTAACCCGGAAACGGTTTCCACCGATTTTGATACTGCTGATAAATTGTATTTCGAGCCGGTATTTTGGGAACATATTTACGATATCATTCAACACGAAAAACCGGAAGGTGTCATTGTGCAATTAGGTGGACAAACGGCTTTGAAAATCGCTGAGAAATTGGCTAAATATGGTATAAAAATCATTGGAACCAGCTTCGATGCTTTGGATTTAGCTGAAGATAGAGGGAGATTCTCGGAGCTTTTGACCGAATTGAAAATTCCTTTTCCACAGTTTGGAATTGCCGAAACAGCTGACGAAGCTTCTGCTCTGGCAGATACTTTAGACTTCCCGTTATTGATTCGTCCATCATATGTTTTGGGTGGTCAAGGGATGAAAATCGTCATCAACAAGCAAGAATTAGAAGAGCACGTTATTAATTTATTGAAACAAATTCCAGGAAACAAATTGCTTTTAGATCATTATTTGGATGGTGCCATTGAAGCCGAAGCCGATGCGATTTGCGACGGTGAAAACGTATACATCATTGGAATAATGGAACACATTGAGCCTTGTGGTGTGCACTCAGGTGATAGTAATGCGACTTTGCCACCGTTTAACTTGGGTGAATTTGTGATGACTCAAATTAAAGACCATACCAAAAAAATTGCCTTGGCTTTGCGTACTGTTGGTTTAATCAACATTCAGTTTGCCATTAAAAACGATATTGTTTATATCATTGAAGCCAACCCTAGAGCCTCTCGAACTGTACCTTTTATTGCAAAAGCGTATAACGAACCATATGTAAATTATGCCACGAAAGTAATGTTAGGGGAAAATAAAGTAACGGATTTCGAATTCAATCCTCAGTTGAAAGGATATGCCATCAAGCAACCGGTTTTCTCTTTCAGCAAGTTTCATAATGTGAACAAGGCATTGGGGCCTGAAATGAAATCAACAGGTGAAAGTATCTTGTTTATTGATGATTTGAAAGACGACCAGTTTTATGAATTGTATTCTCGAAGAAAAATGTATTTGAGCAAATAAGTTTGAGTTTTGTATATTGAAAAAGCCCCGACGGGGCTTTTTTTATTCGTATTTATGTTTAAGAGCAAAATTTGTTAAGTTTTATTAAAACGATTTTGTATTCCGATAGGCGGTTTAAAGTATACTTCATTTTTATCGTTATTTCTATTTCTATTTCTAATTTAATTGACAGTTTGGATTAAATATTAATCCAATTAAGAAAAAATTAAATTTATTTTTATAAAAATACGCTACAAAAACACATCAAAAATTTCTGTAAAATCCGATTTTTTTATATTGGGTGCTGTTATTTAGTTGATTATAAATAAAATATAAGTATTTCAATTAATAGGTTGTAAATTGAATATCACTTTTTTGTCTAATTTTTACTTAGATTTGAAAAAAATTAAAAATTTAACCTATTCAAAATGTCAAAATTTACCCCTTTCAATTTTCGTTCAGCACTAAATAATTTTATATTATTTTTTTTCTTGTTATCGTATGTTTCAAAAGCACAAACATTCACCGACAGTAATTTGCCTATTGTAATAATTACCACCGATTTGAATGCAAACAACCAACCACTTGAAATTCTCGATGACCCTAAGATATTAGCATCAATGAAAATTATCAAAAGACCTGACGGAAGCAGAAATTATATGTCTGATCAAAATACTTCAGACTATCTGAATTATAATGGAAGAATAGGCATCGAAATTAGAGGTTCATCATCTCAATCGCTTCCTAAAAAAGCCTACGCATTAACCACATTAAAGGCAGATAATGTAAGTAACAATAACGTGTCTATTTTAGGAATGCCAAGTGAAAATGACTGGATTTTAAATGGTTTAGCGTTTGACCCTTCCTTAATTAGAGATTATTTGTCTTATAACTTATCGAGACAAATAGGAAATTATGCCACTCGGACTGTTTATTGTGAGGTGGTTATTAATGGAGATTACAGAGGATTGTATGTGATGCAAGAAAAAATTAAATCGGGTACGAACAGAGTAAATGTTACAAAAATCGCATCAACAGATAATACGGAACCCAATTTGTCAGGGGGGTATATTACTAAAGCGGATAAAGATACCGGTGGAGATCCTATCGCCTGGACGATGAGTTCTTATGCCGGTAGTACTAATTTCATTCATGAATTGCCTAAGCCATCAGCTGTTACACCACAACAAAACACCTATATTTATAATCAGTTTTTAAATTTACAAGCAACAGCGAGTGCTAGTAACGCTAGCGTTGTGAACGGTTTTCCTTCTGTGATTGATGTTCCTTCTTTTGTCGATTTTATGTTGATTAATGAAATTGCATCAAATCCAGATGCGTATCAATTCAGTACATTTTTTCACAAAGATAGAGGGGGTAAATTGAAAGCAGGACCTATTTGGGACTTTAATTTAACCTATGGCAACGATTTATTTCTATGGGGTTTTAATCGTAGTCATACTGATGTTTGGCAATTTGCTAATGGAGATAATGAAGGGGCTAAATTCTGGAAGGATTTATTTAACAATTCAACGTATAAATGTAATTTTGCCAAAAGATGGAATCAACTTACTCAAACTGGACAACCTTTGAATTATGCAAGTTTGACTCAATTTATAGATCAAACGGTTTCTTTGATCGCTGAGGCCAAAATCAGGGAAGAACAAAGATGGTCTACAACTAATTATCCTTCAGTGCAATTTCCGACAACTGAAATCAATAATTTAAAAACATGGTTGTCAACTAGAATTTCTTGGATGACAACAAATTTGGGTTCTTTCTCAAGTTGTAGTTCATCAGTAGCCCCTTCACTTGTCATCAATAGAATCAATTATAATCCACAAGCGGCAACTACCACGTTGAGTGATGGATTAGAGTTTGTTTCCATTAAAAATACGGGTTCAACGACTGTAAATTTAGCGGGTTATTATTTTAAGGAATTAGGAATTTCCTATCAATTTCCATCAAATTCAACGATTATTGCTGGAGGAACAATACATTTAGCCAGTAATCCAGCAGCTTTTCAAACCAAGTATGGAGTAGTGGCTTATGGACAGTTTTCAAGAAATTTATCCAATAGTTCGCAAAAAATTATTTTAGCAGATGCCTTTGGAAACACTATTGATTCGGTTGAATATTTTGATGTTGCTCCTTGGCCAACTGAAGCTGATGGAGCGGGTAGCTATTTGCAATTGATTAATACATCACTTGATAATAATTTGGCAACAAGTTGGATAATTTCAAATAAAGTTAACCTAACGGCTAATAACGTAATTGATTGTGATGATGTAAGGCTTACACAAAGAAGTAGTAGTCCCAAAACACTGAATATTCATTCGAATGAAACCATGAGTGGGTTTAAAGTATTTAATGCTGCCGGAGATTTTATTTTTGAGAAAAAGCAAAAATCGGTTGATTTAAATATTGATTGGACCAAATATCCTAAAGGAACTTATTTTGTTACTATTTACAATAAGGATGGTCAAATAACTAAAAAAATAGAAAACAATTAAACCTATTTCTTTTTTTTATTTGTGAAGTCTACATTAGTTCTATTTGGATTTTTAAACGTTCGAATTAGGTATGATATACAACCTTAGGAGACTTTCAAATAGTTACTTATTGCAATTTATTCTATCGTCATCGATTTTAACTTGGTTCGATAGGCTTCGAGTGCGATTGATTTGGAGATGAAACCGAAATATTTTCCGTTTTTGATAACAGGTAAAAAAGCAACTTTTGATTTTTCGAATTTGTCCATGACGATTTCCATGCTGTCAGCGGGGTAAATAATATCGATTGGTGTTGACATTATTTCTTTTACCAAAGTAAATTTTACGCGATATTGGTTAAAAATAATTTCCCTGATATCGTTGAAATGAGCCACGCCAAGCAATTGCGTCTCTTTATCCACTACGGCAAAAATTACTTGATTGGAGTGTGAAATCAAATCAACTAATTTTTCCAAGTTTTCATCGGGTGAAACGGTCAAATAATCGGTTTGAATGATGGAATTGGTGTCTAATGTAGAAAGGATATTCGTGTCCTTATTGCTTGTGAAGGCGTGTCCTTTTTTAGCTAAACTTTTCACGTCCATCGAGTGTTTCTCAAATCGTTTTGAAATCGCAAAACTGATCGAAGCGACAATCATTAGTGGAATCATTAAGTCGTAACCTCCCGTTATTTCGGCAATAAGGAAAATTGCGGTTAGTGGTGCGTGAAACAATCCGCTTAGGATTCCTGCCATTCCCACCATGGTAAAATTGCTGATGGGCAATTGGGTCAGTCCGGTTAAATTTAAAAATTTGGAAAAGAAAAAACCAACATAGGAACCCAAAAATAGGGAAGGGGCGAAATTACCTCCGTTTCCGCCACTTCCCAAGGTTATCCCCGTGGCAAATACTTTAAGCATCATCGTTAATCCAATGAATATTAAAAGCGCCCAACTGTTATTTCTAAAACTACTAAACAATGTGTTTTTAAGTAATTGACCTGGATCATTTTCAGATAAAGTTTTAATACTTTCATACCCTTCGCCAAAAAGTGTTGGAAAAATGAAAATAAGAATGGATAAAATGCTTGCGCCAAAAAATGCTTTTTTGTAAGGAGCGAATTTAACTCGGGCAAAAAGACGCTCCACTTTTCGAAAATTGCGAGAATAATATATAGCAATAAATCCGGTGAATACCCCAAGTCCAACATAGTAAGCAATATTGTGATAATCGAAGGTCTGTTGTTGTTTGAAGGACAATAAAATGGTTTCGTCCAAAGCAATCTTAGAAACCAAAGCTCCAGTTGCCGCGGCAATCATAATCGGTGTAAAGGCAGAAATACTGACGTCTACCAGTAGTACTTCAATAGCAAACAAAACTCCTGCAATGGGAGCATTAAATGCAGCCGCAATTCCAGCAGCCACGCCACAACCTATCAGGAGCGTTCGGTCCTTGTAGGGTAATTGATATTTTTGGGCATAATTTGAACCAAAAGCAGCTCCGGTGATTACGATAGGACTCTCTAATCCTGCGGATCCTCCTAGCCCTACGGTGAGTGAGCTCGTTACGATTTGGGCATACATTTGTTTTCTGGGAATGATACTGGCTTTTTTGGCAACCGCATATAAAATTTGTGAAGTTCCTTTTTCTATGGTGCCTCCCAAAACTCTTTTGACCACAAAAACGGTTAGTAAAATCCCAATGATAGGCAAAATACTGTTGATAAAACTCAATTTTAAAATCCCTTTAACAGAGGTTGCAAAGAGAAAAACCCAATGCGCAAAAGTTTTTAAAACAATCACAGCAAATGCAGCTGAAATCCCAACCAATATACTAGATAAGAAGATAAACTGTTTGTTGGTCAGTTTACTTTGCGACCAAACGATTAAATTCTCTAGTTTGCGGATGTATTTTTTGAACATTTTGTTTTTTAAGAAAATGCTAAAGTACCATTTTTTGAAGTTTAATGAATGTTTTTCAATGCTTCTTTTTTGCTTAAGGATTTTAAATTTGTGCTTGTTACAAACTTTTTCACGGCTTCTGGATTTATTTTTGCATATTCTCGCAATGCCCATCCAATTGCTTTTTGAATAAAAAAGGCATTGGAATTTTTATGTTTTTCACATTCGGATTGCAGTAAATCAAAATTGGTTTTTGCTTTGTAACCCAGTTGAAAAAGAATCGCGCTCCGGTTGAGCCACATATTGTCAGCGTTTGAAAAACGCTCGATTACCTTCGGGGTTTCAGATGGGTATTCCAGTAAATAGTCTCCTAAAATAAATTTGGCAATCGTGTCGACACTATCCCACCAAGAGTTTGTAATAATTAGTTTTTCTATGAGTTGAATATCGTCTTTTTTATAATTTCCCTTGAGTTGTTTTATTAGAATTTCTATGCCACAATACTGCAATTCCCGTTGTGGTTTTGCGTAAAGTTGTAATGCAATTGCTCTCGCATTTTGGTCAACCTCTTTTACGTGTTCTTTCCAAATGGTTTTGAAAATGCGCCTTCTTTCCTCTGTCTTTATTCCAAAAAAGCTAAAATGATTGCGCATGTATTTTGCCATTGGAACGGCGTTTTCAGGATTGCCATTTTCAACAAAAGCGGTTGCTAAGGATTCAATAAAATGCATAAGCTAGTCTGTTAATTTTATAAAATTTGTATTTTATGATTTGAATGAATAATCAGTTCTTCAAAAAAGCAGCTGAATTCCTGTTCAAATTCGGAATAGTACGTTCTTAATTCTGCAACAGCCAACCGCATATTCGAGTTTCGTTTCATTCGAGTATCCATTTTTCCTAAAATTATTTCGATTCCTTCAATAGTTTGGTAACTCACCAGCCAGTTGTGGTCAATCATGTAAGGCATCATCATTTGGGTTTTGGCAGTCAGCGAATCATAATTATCTTTCAAAGATTGGTAAAAACGTTCCGTAAAAACGGCCAGTTTTTCATCGGAATACGTACTCCAGTTTTTTGCCAAAAAGTGGTCGTAAAAAATATCCACGATGATACCAGAATAATGGTGGTAATTGGCGTGCAGTCGTTTGGTACTTTGTCTAAATATAGGATGCGCATCGGTGAAAGTGTCGATGGCGCGATGCAAAACAATCCCTTTTTGAATGTTCGTCGGAAACATGTCAAAGCGTTTTCCGTGAATGCCATCGGCCATAAAATTGCCGATTTTTATCAAATCATCGTCTCCGGAAAGGTATAGGTGGGCCAGGAAATTCATTCGCCTAAACTATGAATTTTTAATGACTTTTATAAACTGTGTTTATTATATTTGCAATCTTAAATCTTAAATCTGAATTCAAAAATATAAAATCCAATGACTTTAATAAAATCGATATCCGGAATTCGAGGAACTATTGGCGGAACGGTAGGAGATAATCTCACGCCAATTGATGCTGTAAAATTTGCAGCGGCTTATGGGACTTGGTTAAAAACCCAAAACCCAAAACCCAAAACCCAAAACCTAATAAAACTAAAAGTAGTGGTAGGTCGCGATGCTCGGATTTCAGGACCGATGATTCATAATTTAGTGGTAAATACTTTGATTGGTTTAGGAATTGACGTTGTTGATTTGGGACTTTCAACAACACCTACTGTTGAAATTGCCGTTCCTTTAGAAAGCGCTGATGGCGGAATTATACTTACAGCTTCACACAATCCAAAACAATGGAATGCTTTAAAGTTGTTGAACGAAAAAGGAGAATTCTTGAATGGTATCGAAGGGGAGAAAATTCTCCAAATTGCCGAAGATGAAGCATTTGATTTTTCAGATGTAGATAGTTTAGGCGAAATCATTGAAAATGATGCTTATATGGACATTCATATCGATGAAGTGTTGAAGCTGTTTTTGGTAGATATTGCAGCTGTTAAAGCAGCTAAATTCAAGATTGTTGTTGACGGGGTGAATTCGTCTGGAGGAATTATTATTCCAAAATTATTGGAATTAATGGGCGTTGAAGTGGTAAAATTATATTGCGAACCCAACGGACATTTTCCTCACAATCCAGAACCGTTAAAAGAGCATTTAACGGACATTTCAGAATTAGTGGTCAAAGAAAAAGCGCATTTAGGAATCGTTGTCGATCCTGATGTCGATCGTTTGGCTTTCATTTGTGAGGACGGTGAAATGTTTGGCGAAGAATATACTTTGGTAGCTTGTGCCGATTATGTGTTGAGCAAAACGCCAGGAAATACAGTTTCGAATATGTCTTCTTCCCGTGCTTTGCGTGATGTGACAAACAAACATAATGGAAATTACGAAGCCAGCGCAGTAGGTGAGGTAAACGTGGTGGATTTGATGAAGAAAAATAATGCCATCATTGGCGGCGAAGGAAACGGGGGTATTATTTATCCGGAGCTGCATTACGGCCGGGATAGTTTGGTGGGTGTGGCGCTGTTTTTGACCCATTTAGCCAACAAGAAAATGACTGTTTCCAAATTACGCGCTTCCTATCCGGAATACTATATGAGCAAAAACAAAATCGAATTGACACCACAAATTGACGTGGATGCGATTCTGTTGGAAATGACCGAGAAATACAAAAATGATAGTTCAACAGGCTCACTATCTACAATTGACGGCGTGAAAATTGACTTTGCCAAGGAGTGGGTGCATTTAAGAAAATCCAATACGGAACCTATTATTCGTATTTATACTGAGTCTCCTTCACAACAACAAGCCGATGCTTTGGCGCTACGGATTATTGACGAAATAAAAGCGGTCGCCGGAATTTAAGGACCATTTATAAATTCAAAAACTTTTGAAAGTTTTTTTTTGTTTTTAAGGATTACTTTGTAATAAGCTTTTCAGCAAATTTGAAAATAAAATGGCTGTTTAGTACAACAATTATTCATGTGTTTTACCTTCGTTATTATAAAATAGCCCTTTTGTCATTGTGACAACAAGCGCTATCTATCTTTGGTGTTTCCAACGCTTGTGCGTCCACAAATAATATTCTGGAGCTTCATAAATTTGTTGCTCCACTAGTTGCATAAAACGGTTCGTAATTTCGAATTTAGGTACTTGGCTAACGTTTTCGGATAGCACTTCAAAACTGGCCTCATAATACCCTCGTTTTATTTTTTTTATTTTGATAAAAATTACATTCATGTTATATTTTTTTGAGAGCATTTCTGCTCCAATATGAACAGGAACCTCAATTCCCATAAATTTTTGCCAATGAAAAGTGGAATCTAATTTAGGAGATTGGTCGCTCGCAAAACCATAGGTACACAATTTGTTTATTTTATTGTTTTTAATTATTGTTGGAATTGTCTCTTTGGTGGTAATGAGTTTGGCTTTGAATTTTAATCTAATATTGCGAACTAATTTGTCAAAATAAGGATTGGCTATTTTTTTATAAATACCATATGCTTCAAAATCTACGAATGAATTTATAGAAACAGCCCATTCATAACTGGCATAATGAGCCATCATTATGGCGATGCTTTTTTGTTTTTCTTCTAAATTTTTATAAACATCCAGATTAGTAAATACAAAACGACTATTTATTTCTTTTTTTGAAATGGTCATAGTCTTTATCATTTCTAGAAAAATATCACATAAATGACGAAAAAATTTCTTTTCAATTGCCAATCTTTCTTGTTCCGATAAATTAGGCAATGCCAATGCTAAGTTTTCTCGAACCGTTTTTTTTCGGTAGCCAATGCCATAATAAACGATGAGGTAAATGAAGTCTGAAAAAAAATAAAGTATAGGGAAAGGCAACATCGAGAAGCACCATAATAGGGGATAGGTAATAATATAAATGATAAATCGCATGAAATAAAATATTTTGGCAAATATAATCCAAAAAAACCTTTCGTTTGATAGTTTATGGTTTCTAACCCATTTCTATGAACATTAAATTGAGTAAATTTGCAATTTAAAAAGGAAATTAGTCATGAGTGCTATTTTAATTGCAATTATTATTGCCAATGTTTTGTTTAGCTTTAAAGGATTCAACGACCTGTCCTTTTTTAGAAAATTCGAATTTCACATCGGGAGTATCCGTGCCGGTGAGCAAATTCGGATGCTGACATCAGGCTTTTTGCATGCCGATACGGGACATTTGTTTTTCAATATGTTTACGCTTTTTATGTTTGCCCCCGTGGTTATCAACTATTTTGGGGGCGCCTCCTTTTTCTTTATTTATATTGGAAGTCTTGTTTTTGGTAGTTTGTTAACCTTGTTGATGCACCAAAATGACTCCAGTTATAGGGCAATCGGAGCTTCCGGAGCCGTTACGGGAATTTTATATTCCGCTATTTTGATTGAGCCCAGCATGAGTTTGTATCTGTTTTTTATTCCAATCCCCATACCAGCCTATCTTTTTGGAATTGGGTATCTGTTGTATTCTATTTACGGAATGAAAGCTAAGAACGACAACATTGGACATACGGCTCATTTTGGGGGCGCTATCGGCGGGTATTTGATTACCCTTTTAAAAGAACCTGCAATGCTGGTGGAGAATACGGCTATGGTGGTACTTTTGGCGATTCCCATAATCTTACTTTTTATACTCTCTAAAGCAGGAAAACTCTAACTAACACAAGATTTAATACTTATTTAAAAACCAACTTAAATTAAAAAAAACATGAAAAAAGCAATATTGATTCTGGGGATTTTATTTATAACCATGTCTTACTCACAGGAACAAAAACAAGTTCCCATGATAAATGTTTCTGGCGAAGGAAAGATAAAAGTGACTCCTGACCAAGCCTCAATTTCGGTTTCTATTGAATCCAAAGGAACTAAGGCATCTGATGTGAAAGAGGAAAATGATAAAAAAATGAATGCGATATTGAAATTCATTAAAAAGGCGACGCTAGCAAAAGAGGATTTCCAAACCCAGCGTGTTTCTTTACAACCCAATTATGATTATGAGAAAAAGAAACACAATTATATTGCTACCCAATCGCTACAAATTGTATTGAAGGATTTGTCCAAATATGACGAATTGATGGAAGGCTTGGTTAACGAAGGAATTAACCGAATTGATAATGTGGAGTTCAAGTCTTCTAAAATGGTCCAGCTGCAATCCGATGCCCGAAAGTTGGCAGTAAAAGAAGCCAAAGCGAAAGCAGAAGATTTTGTGTCTGTTTTGGGACAGAAAGTGGGGAAAGCCATTCTTATATCAGACAATTCACAAAGCTACAATCCACAACCGCGAATGTATGCCATGAGGTCTATGGCGATGGATGGGGCAGAAGCTCCAAGAGAAACTTTGGCAGTTGGAGAAATAGAAATTACTGCCAATGTAAGCGTGAGTTTTATACTCGAGTAGGGAAGTGAGATAATCTACTCATAAAAAACATTACATAAAAATAAGTACGTCAAAAGTTTAAAAGTCTTAGTGTCAAATAATTTAATCTTGTAAATAGCGAATCAAAATCAAGCCGTTACACTATTTTGACTGGTTTGAAATGTGACACAATATGTTGATCATTCTTATTGCATAAATTATCATTAAAGAACGCTTTGAGTGCTTATAGCAAGTCATAACGGTTTTTTTGAAATATTTATCTTTATTTGTAATTATATTTGGTGTTATAACTCTTTTTTAGGTGTATTTTTGCAAAAATCCAACAAAAGGGAATGTCTAAAAACACGCTAGAAACAGAAATAGAAGATAGAAAAGAACTGTATTCGTATCAAAAAGGCGATATAGAAACCATCTTCGAACGCTTAGATAATGCGCCTACCAATCATCATTTGTTATATCAATTACCTACGGGTGGTGGTAAAACAGTGGTGTTTTCGGAAATTGTCCGGCAATACTTGTCTAAACATGACAAGAAAGTGGTAGTCTTGACCCACCGGATAGAGTTGTGCAAGCAGACTTCAAAAATGCTAAAAGGCTTCGACGTAAAAAATAAAATAATCAACAGTAAGGTAAAAGAACTTCCAGACCAAAACGATTATTCCTGTTTTGTAGCCATGGTGGAGACGCTGAAAAACCGTATCAATGACGAAAAATTGCATCTCGACAACATTGGGTTGGTTATTATTGATGAAGCGCATTACAATTCCTTTCGAAAATTATTAAGTTCTTTTAAAAACGCCTTCATTTTAGGCGTGACGGCAACCCCATTAAGTTCAAACATCAAGTTGCCCATGCACGAGAATTATGACGAATTGATCGTGGGAGACAATATAAGTTCCTTGATTGACAAAGGATTTTTAGCTAAAGCAATAACTTACAGTTACGACGTGGGCTTAACTTCACTGAAAGTAGGAATTAATGGCGATTACACTGTAAAATCCTCGGATGATTTGTACACCAATATGGCGATGCAGGAAAAACTGTTGCACGCCTACACCGAAAAATCATTGGGTAAAAAGACCCTGATTTTTAATAACGGAATCAATACATCTTTATATGTATACGAAACTTTCAGGGAAGCGGGATACAGCATTCGGCACCTTGATAACACGAGCAGCGTCGAAGAACGGAAAGACATTTTGAGCTGGTTTAAGAAAACACCCGATGCCATACTGACATCAGTGGGAATTCTCACCACGGGCTTTGACGAACCTACGGTGGAAACCATTATTTTAAATCGAGCCACAAAATCATTGACGTTGTATTTTCAAATGATTGGTCGTGGTTCCAGAAAATTGCCTAATAAAGACAGTTTCAATGTGATTGATTTGGGAAATAATGCGGCTCGTTTTGGGTTGTGGAATGAACCGGTTAATTGGCAACATATCTTTAAATCCCCGGAATTCTATTTAGAAAACTTAAGAGACGACACTGAAATCGAACTGTATTTTAAGTACACCATGCCTCTAGAATTGCGTGCTAAATTTTCCAAAACAGAAGTAGTAACTTTTGATGTGGATGAAGAACACAAGTTCGCCATCGCCCAAAATTTAAGATCGAAAGTTGTTTTAGACAAATCCCTAGAACAACACGCCGCAATGTGTGTGGATAACACCCAAGAATTGCGGGATGCCAAAGCCTTATTTAAAGAATTAGATCCAGATATAGAATGCCGATTGAAACGTTATGCCAAATGTTTGAGCCAGTGCAGTAAAAATTACCGAGAATGGCTTGTCGATGACTACAAGCAAAAACTGGTTTTATTGATAGGGAAGAAGTACCGCGAAAAAATCATGAACGAAGCGGATTAAAAAGAGTAATCAGTGTTCGGTTTTTAGTATTCAGTTACAATTGTCAGTTCGAGTGATTTTAAATAATAATGCGACAGCTTTATAATTTAAAATTGTGTCAAGAAGCTGTTTATAAAACAACCATTTTTAAATTAATAAATCCACCCAATGTCAAACCAATTCGCTGATTTAGGAATTTCAACCCCTTTAGTAAAAGCTATAACAGCGTTGCAATTTGTTGTTCCGACAGCAATCCAGCAAAAAACCATCCCTTTACTGTTATCCAATACTACAGATATTGTTGGACTTGCTAAAACGGGAACTGGAAAAACAGCTGCCTTTGGATTGCCATTGTTGCAATTAGTGGATACGAACAGTGCATCTATTCAAGCTGTAATATTGGTGCCGACACGCGAGTTAGGTCACCAAATTTTCAGTAATTTAGAGGCTTTCGCCAAATATCTCCCAGAGGTTTCTATCGCTGCAACCTGCGGAGGAATTCCCATAAAACCACAAATAGAACGCTTGACTTTGCCAACGCACATCGTGGTGGCAACACCAGGAAGACTGATTGATTTAATACAACGCAAAGCCATAAATTTAAAAGAAACCCAATTTTTAGTTCTGGATGAAGCTGACGAAATGATTACGATTTTAAACGAAGGTTTAGACGAAATCATTACTGAATTACCCAAAAACCGAAAGACATTTCTTTTCTCAGCCACCATGCCTGGAAGCATCAAGCAATTGATTCAAAACTACTTGAACAAAAATGTTATTCAAGTAAGTGCCGATATGCAAACAGTGGGAAATCAAAGAATTGACCATCAGTATATTGTGGTAGATCCAATTGAAAAACTGAATGTTTTGATGCATTTTCTAACTTCTAAAGAAGGGGAACGCGGCATTATTTTTTGTAAAACGAAAGCCGCGGTCAATAAATTAGCAAAAAATCTAGCGATCAATAAATTTTCATCCGGTGCGCTGCACGGTAGTTTGTCGCAAGGAATCCGGGATCGAATTATGGAGCAATTTAGAGAAGGATACATCCATATTTTGGTGGCGACTGATTTGGCAGCAAGAGGAATTGACGTGGAGGCAATTTCTTATGTGGTGAATTATCATTTGCCCGATGTTTATGAAGTATATGTACATCGTAGCGGCCGAACTGCAAGAGCCGGAGCCAATGGACTATCGCTAACCGTTTTACAGCAGGAAGAAGTTACTGAAATTGCAGTTTTTGAAAAAGAATTGGGTATTAAATTCACTAAATTTCAAAAACCAACTTCCGAAAATATTGAAGAAAATAACGCTTTATTGTGGGCCAAACAAATCTTCAAAACAAAACCAAATCAAGATGTTTCAGTTGATTTAAAAAATAAAATCAAAACGGTGTTTCATCATTTGACCAAGGACGAATTGATAGATAAATTATTGGCGAATCAAATGCTTCAAAATAAAGTTGAAAAAGAAAAATCGATAAAAGCACCTAGAAAATCTAATTGAGTTATTTTTCCTTTATAAATGCTTTGTATATTGAATATTATGCTTAGAATTGGATTAATTAACCTTATTTATTTTGAACTATAATTTATATTATGTAAAATAGAAAAATTAGACAAAGGCAATAGCATTCTATGCTATTACTATATTTATTGTAATCCATTTAAAATAAAATAATTTAGAGACTTTCAATTTCATAACAAGAGTTAAATTTATTATTTTTACAAAAGATAATTTTTTCCATGCCATGAACACAATCGCAGAACACATTGCCGATTTTTTGAAGCAATATCCACCTTTTGATAATTTAACTTTCCAAGAATTATCAGACATTGCTACAAGTATTCGTGTGGTAAATATTGAAAAACACAAAACATTGTTTCAAATCAACGATGTTTTACATGATAGTTTTTATGTGGTGGCTTCTGGCGTAATCAATTTGTCAGTGATTGCAGATGCTGAGGAAACCCTATTGAACAAATGTATTGAAGGAGATGTATTTGGTTTACGTCCGTTTTTTGCCAAAAATAATTATATGATGACCGCTAAAGCTCGGGAAGAAAGTATTATTTATGCCATCCCTATAGCTACTTTTCGACCTTTTGTGGCCAATAACCCCAATGTATTGGATTTTCTTTTGCAAAGTTTTGCCAGCAATACCAGCAATCCAAATGACAAAGAAAACACACGTGGAAAACTAATTTCGGACAATGTGTACTATTCGGAACAACAATCCGGAATGCAATATTTTCAATCCTTATCCTATAATACCACTCCACTAAGAACAGCAAAAACGACTATTGTTCAAGATATTGCACAACAAATGACCAATGCAATCACCAATAGTGCCATTGTTTGCGAGAATGATTTTCCTATCGGAATTGTCACCCATACAGACATGTGCACTAAAATTGGAACCGGTCGATTTCCTATATCGGCCACAATAGATAAAATCATGTCATCGCCAGTGGTTACTGTCGTAGAGAATGTCTCTTTAGCAGAAGCCCAATTGCTTATGTTGAAACACAATGTGACGCATTTGTGTGTCACTCAGGATGGAACTGACAAATCGGTGGTAAAGGGCATTATTTCCGAACACGATTTAATAGCAGCCCAAGCCAGTAATCCTGGTGTTCTTATAAAAGAAATTAAGCGTTCCCATTCTCCAAAAGATTTGAAACTCATACGGGACCGATTAACCGATATTATACAAAAATCAATTCATAAAAACATACCGCTTTCGCATATTAATAATATTGCCAGCGAAATTAATCTAGCCATTATAAAAAGAGCGGTCGAACTTTCAATTTTAGATTTAGGCTCCCCTCCTGCCCGATTTGCCTGGCTTAGTATTGGGAGTCAAGGCAGAAAAGAACAATTGTTATTAACTGACCAGGACAGTATTTTAATTTTTGAAGATGTTACTGCCGATAAATATCGAGATGTGAAAGACTATTTCCTTAAATTAGGAAAAAGAGCTACCGCTATTTTAGAAAAAGTGGGGTTTCCACTCTGTCCAAATGGACAAATGGGAAGTAATATGCTTTGGTGTAAATCACTGACTGATTGGACAAAACAATACAAAGCTTGGATAAATACTCCAGGTGAAAATAGTAATAATATTAGCAGTATTTTCTTTGATTATGAAATTGCTTTTGGCGAACCAAAAATAGAAGAAGCTATCGAAAGCGTAATTTTTAATAATGTTAAGAACAATGCTTTATTCTTCGATTTTTTGGGAAATGATACGTTGAAAAATAATTCCCCTTTAAGTTTTTTCAAAAAATTTAATGTAGAAGAAGAAGGCATTCACAAAGATAAATTTGACATCAAAACAAAGGCTTTAATGCCTCTCATTGACGGAGCACGTCTTTTTACGTTAAGTCAAAACACTAAAGGAGTGAACAACACCTATATGCGGTTCAAGCAATTGGCTATGATCGACCCAAAGAATGCTGAAATTTATCTTAATTGCGCTGAAGCTTTTTTGACCTTATCCAAATTCAGAACCTTGGAAGGTTTGAAAAATGATAATTCAGGGCAATTCATTAATTTACAGGAATTGTCAAAAGTAGATCGTGATCATTTAAAAAATGCCTTGACTCCAATGAAAGAATTAGAAGATTTGATAAAAAACAAGTTTCAACTTACTCAATTTTCCTAATCATGTTAGACTGGTTAAAAAATATCAATAAAGAATACCCCGATTTTTGGCAGGCTTATCTTTCGAAATTTGAAAAAAAATCGAAGCGTTTTGTGGTACTGTCCACTGAAACCTCGGGATTAAATTCACATAAAGACGTCATATTATCGATGGGTGCCTTTGCAATAATCAATGATAGCATTTGCATAGGAGACAGTTTTGAAACTGTTTTGTTGCAATATAAATACTGCCATGACAATGGACTTTCAAACGAGTTTATTGTTGAAAGCAAAATGAAAAAATTAGGGGAGCCCGATGCTATAAAAGCTTTTATAGATTTTATAGGCAATGCGACTTTAGTGGGACACCATGTTGATTTTGATGTTGAAATGATTAATGTAGCCCTAGAGAAATTAGATTGCGGAAGATTAAAAAACGAGGCATTGGATATTGATATCATGTACAGAAAATTACACGACATAACCAACAAACAATTTTCACTCGATGAATTGTGCGATGTTTATAAAATTCCAAAAAGTGATCGAAATTCTTCGTCCGAAGATACTTATAAAATAGCCTTACTTTTTCTTAAATTAAAATCGCGTTTGGGATTGAATTAAATAGCAGTTATTAGCTACATCTCTTGTGATTAATTATTAACCTGCTGACAGTATAATAGGGCAAATTAGGTGTTAGTGGGTTCACATCAAAGAATATTCATAATAATTAATTTTAAGCACTACCCTATCATCGCATTTTCATTAATGCGCTCTAGGATTAAGTAGTTTCTATGATCAATAAGAGAGCGCCTCTCCCCTTCTGGTTTCCCAACCAAAAGAAATGAAATCAGTCGAAATGGGATGACATTGAATATCCATTTGGGTACATTTAATATCGCCAAAGTAACTTGCCACGGCGACTTCTGATGCGTCTTTGCCATTGGCTATTTTTACGAGTCCATTGAGTCCCGCCAACTTGGTTGGATCAAAGATAATCCAGTGTCCACCAATATAAGCTTCAAAACAAGCATGGAAATCGGGAGGATTTAGATAGCAAGCATAGCCGGTAAAATAACGTGTCGGAATATCCAATGCCCTGCACAAAGCAATGCCAAGATGAGCAAAATCTTTACAAACGCCTGTCTTGTGCGACAAAGTATCTGTGGCGGAAGCGCTGGAATTTGTAGAACCAGTGGCATAGAAAATGTTAGCGAAAATCCAATCCTCAACAGCTAATACCTTTGAAAAGTCATCGGGTAAAAACCCGAATTCCTTGGTGGCAAATTCTGTTAATTTATCCGATTCACAATGCCTACTGGGAGAAATATAGGGCAATACCTCATGATTGAGATTCATGATGGGTATGGATTTCAACAATGCTTTCTCTTCAACTCGGGTAGGGTTTACAACTACTTTGGCCTTGTAGTTTATTGTAAATGACATCCCTTTTTCAACTTCCATTTTTATGAATCGGGTATCGGAATGGTTGAATGTGAATTCTTCAAACGCAATGTCAGGAGTAATAATTAGGGATTCTTCCATAATTATTTGGTTAGCCGATTGTACCGCCTGAATGTTAAAAAAGAAAGTGGTAGTTGAAAAAACATCATACGATAACGTACTACAAACCGTAAACTTCATGCAGTAAAAATAGTCTTTTTAAACGGTATGCTTCGTTATTTCTTCTATTTTTATTTACGGCTAAAATTCACATTCCGTATTAATTAGGAAATGAAATTACGGTTCCTTTTCGTTTTTTGGAAGACATCCTTTTTAATAAAAACTACCTTGCTTTCCATGCCAATACTTTGGGGGATTTGTCGTAAAAGAATTAGGAGCTACATTAAAAAAAAGCAATTCCATTAACGATAGAGTAATCATAAACACAAAGATTATCTCTAAGAATTAAACTGCAATTGGAGCTGTTGCCATAACCACTACAAAAAACAATTATGAAATGCTATTTTGTCTGAATGCCGTTGCTTTCTAATAGTGCCAAAAGATATATGCTTTCATTAGGATCATATTTTTCTACCCCGCTCTCATACCATTTTTCAATACAATTTATTTGGAAAGGGGTATATCCATCGGCATCGATTTTTATCCCAAGCATTCCGGCAAGAAGAAATTCTTCCAAAACCTTGATAGTAAGAATTTGATTTGGAATTCCATGAGTTATAGAACCGTTCAAACTTTCATAATCCAATCTTCCTGAGTAAAATCCAGAAGAATAAGCTAGGCTCTTTTTTCTGAAATCTTTCATTTTTATAAAAGGATTTAAACCACTTGAATATCCTAAAATATAAGCTTGTCTATAAACCGGGTTAAATATATCGTCCATGAATATCTCGAGTTTTTTAAAATATTCTTCAAACGTACAGACAATATGCAGACAATAAAATTAAAATCGTTTAAAGGATAAAAAAATCTATATACTTCACTTTTTAGCCTATTCAGAAAAATGATGTAAATACATATAGAAAATGTTAAACAGCAATAAAATTTACCCCTTGTAAATATTAAAATATTGTTAAACAACGTGTTAAAAATAAAATAACGATAAAATTTAGTGTAAAAACAAATAATTATTCCTAAATTTATTATGTCGGGTTTAACAAGCAGAAATTCCTACTACTCTCTTCTTAGGCCATTCAAATGTTTAAAAATACAAAATATGGTAAATTTAAAACACATTCTTTTTTTTAACCAAATTAGTATTGCGGACATTGCCGAAGTAGGTGGTAAAAATGCCTCTTTGGGTGAAATGTACTGCCAATTAAATCCAATAGGCATTAAAATTCCCAATGGGTTTTCACTCACAGCAGAGGGATACAGGCTGTTTCGTAAAGAAAACAATCTAGAAAAACCATTGGAAGATTTATTACTTTACTTGGATACAAAAGAATATTCTAATCTTTCCGATATTGGAGAAAAAGCCAGAAACCTAATCTTATCGGCTGCCATTCCTGAAGAAATCAATATTGAAATTCGAATCGCTTACCAAGAACTCTGCAAACAATGTGAAATAAACAATCTCGAAGTTGCTGTTCGCAGTAGCGCCACCTCAGAAGATTTACCCTCAGCGAGTTTTGCAGGAAGAATGGAATCCTTTCTGAACATCAGCGGAGAAAAACAATTACTCGAGGCTGTTCGAAGCTGTTATGCTTCCCTATTTACGGATCGTGCCATCAAATACCGCCACGACATGGGATTTATAAATATGGACATTGCCATATCGGTGGGCGTGCAACAAATGGTTCGTAGCGATAAAGCTTCATCTGGCGTCGCTTTTACCATCGATCCCGATAGCGGATTCAAAAATGTAATAGTCATTAATGGCGCTTTTGGCCTAGGCGAAAACATTGTACAAGGAAGAATCACTCCCGATGAATGGGTGGTTTTTAAACCCACACTTTTTAATAAAAAACTAAACCCAATAATAAAAAGCAGTTGCGGCAAAAAAGAATTCACCATGATTTATGCCAAAAACGCTCAAAGTGTATCGGCGGACAAAACGATTGTGAATAAGGGTACGAAATTGGCCGAACAAAATAAATTTTCACTAACGGATAAGGAAGTCATACAACTAGCGCAGTGGTGCCAAAAAATTGAAAATCATTATAACAAAAGTATGGATATTGAATGGGCGAAAGATGGACTGAATGACCAAATCTATATCGTTCAAGCGCGACCGGAAACCATACACGGAAAAGAACGAAAACAAATCGTGGAACTCTATTCTCTAAAAGAAAAAACCCGCCTGCCGGACGGGCAGTGCAAAGTCTTGACAAGCGGTATTGCGTTGGGCAATAAAATCACTTCTGGGAAAGCACGCATTTTGAATAGTCCACAAGAAGGAAATCTATTGCAGCAAGGTGAAATTCTGGTTACAGATATTACTAACCCCGATTGGGATCCTATTCTTAAAAAAGCAAGAGCGATTATTACCAATAAAGGCGGCAGGACAAGTCATTCGGCCATTGTGGCAAGAGAACTTGGAACTGTTGCTGTTGTGGGATGTGGAAATGCAACTTCCGTTATAAAAAATGGACAAGAAATCACGGTTTCCTGTGCCGAAGGCAAAGAGGGATATATATATGAAGGATCATTAAAATGGGAAATTAAAGAACAGGATTTCAGCAAACTCACTTTACCAGAAACGGATGCGATGTTTATTCTCGCTGATCCTGAAAGAGCTTTTGACTTGAGTTTTTATCCCAACAAAGGCGTGGGTTTGATGCGAATGGAATTTGCCATTTCCAACACAATTAAAATCCATCCAAATGCCCTGTGCGAAGCCGAAAAAGTAACTGATAAAGCAACAATTTCTAAAATCAAGGAATTGACCAAAGGCTATGAAAACGGTACCGATTATTTTGTCAACAAACTTGCCGAAGCAGTTTCTACGGTAGCTGCGGCTTTTTATCCAAAGGACGTGATTGTACGAATGAGCGATTTCAAGAGCAACGAATATGCGAATCTCATTGGCGGAAAATATTTCGAACCCGAGGAAGAGAACCCAATGATTGGCTTTCGGGGGGCTTCCCGCTATTACAGTGATTTTTATCGAAAAGGCTTTGCATTGGAATGTGAAGCGATTAAAAAAGTGCGAAACGAAATGGGATTGTACAATGTAAAGTTAATGATTCCTTTTTGTAGAACCGTCGAAGAAGGGCAAAAAGTTATTGCAGAAATGGCGAAAAATGGATTATTTCAAGGAGAAAACCTGTCTGACCGGCAGGCAGGCGAATTGGAAATCTACGTGATGGTAGAAATTCCCAGCAATGTCTTGTTGGCCGATAAATTCGCCGAAATTTTCGACGGATTTTCAATTGGCTCCAATGATTTGACTCAGCTTACTCTTGGTTTAGACCGAGATTCATCTTTGGTCAGTTTTTTATTCAGCGAGCAAAATCCGGCAGTCAAAACTCTAATCCGAGAAACGATTTACGCTGCTAAAAGAAATAACATAAAAGTAGGATTGTGTGGTCAAGCGCCGAGCGACATTCCTGAGTTTGCCCAGTTCTTGGTGGAAGAAGGCATTGACAGCATTTCGTTCAATCCCGATGCTATCATAAAAGGAATAGAAAATATTTTACTTGCAGAAAAGAAAAATACAGTACGAATATAATATATAAACAACACTATTATGGAAACAACATTCAAAAACAAAGTGGCATTGGTTACAGGTGGTTCCTTCGGAATCGGTAAAGCTACTGCTCTGGCCTTCGCAAGAAAAGGCGCTAAAGTCGTCATTGCCGATTGGAAAGAAAATGAAGAAACTATGGGGCTAATCGAAAATTTAGGCGGCGATGCCATCTTTGTAAAATGCGATGTATCAAAAAAAGCAGAGGTAAAAGCCCTTATTGAAAAAACCATTGACACCTTCGGACGATTAGATTTTGCCTTTAACAATGCCGGAATAGAAGGAATTTCCGCCACTGTGCAAGAGTGTTCCGAAGAAAATTGGGACAAAACCATAGGGGTCAACCTGAAAGGAATTTGGCTCTGTATGAAATATGAAATTCCTGAAATGCTCAAAATAGGCAAAGGCGCTATTGTAAATTGTGCCTCTGTGGCTGGACTAGTCGGATTTCAAGGTTTACCTGCTTATGTATCTTCTAAACACGGTGTAATAGGCCTAACAAAAACCGCTGCACTAGAATGTTCCAAACTCGGAATTCGAGTCAATGTTGTTTGCCCAGGTGTTATACAAACCCCAATGATTGATCGGCTAACAGGAAAGAAAAAGGAAACTATTGAACAATTTATAAACTTAGAGCCCATAGGACGTTTTGGAGAACCAGAAGAAATAGCCAATGCTGTAGTTTGGTTATGTTTGGATGAAGCTTCGTTCGTAACCGGATTAGCAATGCCTGTGGACGGTGGTTTTGTAGCACAATAATTTATACTATTAATAATTACTAAACTATTTATAAAATGTATACTTACGAAGTTAACTTAAAGTGGACTGTCAACAGAAAAGGGATTCTAAGCTCTCCTGTATTACCACAACAAATAGAAGTAGCTACACCTCCTGATTTCCCTAAGGGAATGGAAGGGATTTGGACACCGGAACATTTATTTGTCGCATCAGTAAATAGTTGTTTAATGACAACCTTTTTGGCTATTGCCGAAAATTCGAAGTTAGAATTTATTAGCTATGAAAGCAATGCTGTTTGTAACATTGCAATAATTGAAGGTAAGCACACCTTAACTGAAATCATCTTGAAACCCAAAGTCACTATCCCTGATACACAAAGACAAGACAGGGCAATTCATATCCTTGAGATGAGCAAAAAAGCGTGTGTAATTTCCAATTCGATTAAAAGTACCGTTATTTTAGAACCAGAAATTATTTTGGAAAAAGTATTGGTTTAAAAGCTAAAAAAAATGATTGTAACCAAAAATAAAACGGAGTCCAATTTTTTGGATTATGAAAAAGTTCGAGCCTCTTTCTCGTGGGAAAATGTTGCCCAAGAATTAAGTGGTTTGCCCGATGGAAAAGGGTTGAATATCGCTCACGAAGCCATTGATCGTCAAGCTAAAAGTCATTTGAAAGACACAGTGGCACTTCGTTTTATTCACAAAGACCGCAGCTTTATCGATTACACTTATTCCGATTTGCAGCAACAAACTTCAAAATTTGCCAATGTTTTGCAAAAATTAGGCGTCCAAAAAGGCGAACGTATTTTTGCCTTGACAGGAAAAATCCCTGAATTGTACATCGCCGCCCTGGGAACATTAAAATCTACGGCCGTTTTCTGTACGTTGTTTTCTGTTTTTGGCCCTGAGCCAATACTGCAACGTTTGAAAAAAGGGGATGTGGCGGTATTACTCACTACTTCTCAACTTTTCGAAAAGAAAATAAAACAATTACTGGAACAACTCCCCTCGCTGTGTTATGTCATTTTGAGCGATGCAACAGACCCTATTTCGGATAAAATCCTGTCCTATTCCAAATTGATGGAACAGGCGGATACCGAATTTATAATTCCCGAAACGAATCCGGAAGATTTGGCTTTGTTGCATTTCACCAGCGGAACCACAGGAATGCCAAAAGGAGCTTTGCACGTTCATAAAGCTATATTGACTCATTATATCACAGGCAAATATGTGCTCGATTTTCACGAAGGAGACATTTTCTGGTGTACCGCCGATCCAGGTTGGGTAACAGGAACTTCTTATGGCATCATTGCTCCATTGGTAAATGGCGTTACCAGCATTATCGACGAAGAAGAATTTGATGCCTCAAGATGGTATTCCATCCTCGAAGAACACAAAGTAACTATTTGGTACACCGCTCCTACTGCCATCAGAAGACTGATGCGAATAGACATCAAACCATTGGAAAATTACAATCTCGAAAATCTCCGAAACATCCTGAGTGTGGGCGAACCGCTTCACGCCGAGGCTGTAATTTGGGGAGAAAAAACTTTTGGAATTTCGATTCTCGATAATTGGTGGCAAACCGAAACGGGCGGCATTATGATTGCCAATTATCCTTCGATGAAAGTAAAACCCGGTTCTATGGGAAAACCACTCCCGGGGGTGGAAGTGGCTATTGCCGAAGTTAAAGAGAATCAAATACAATTATTGTCGGAACCCAACTTACAAGGACACTTGGTTTTAAAAAAAGGATTTCCATCCCTGTTTCGCGGCTATTTGCACGAAGAGGAACGTTACAACAAATGCTTTATTGGCCAATGGTACCTCAGCGGAGACTTGGCCAAAAGAGATGCCGATGGTTATTTTTGGTTTGTGGGTCGTGCCGATGACATCATCAAAACTTCGGGGCACATGGTGGGTCCTTTTGAGGTCGAAAGCACGTTAATGCGACATCCTGCAATTGCGGAAGCCGCAGTTATTGGAAAACCAGAGCCCACAATTGGCGAATTAGTAAAAGCCTTTGTGGTGTTACAATCCGGAAATATGCCAAACGAGGAAACCAAGATGAACATTATGGGTTTCGCCCGAAAAGAATTGGGACCAGCTGTCGCTCCCAAAGAAATTGAATTTGTAGAGAACATTCCCAAAACCCGTAGCGGAAAAATTTTGCGACGCTTATTGAAAGCACGAGAACTAGGCTTGCCCGAAGGCGATCTATCCACCTTGGAACAACTATAAAAGACTGTAAATAAAAACTAATTTTTAAAATTTGAATTATGACACTCTTTAAAAAAGTATATCCAAAAAATAAAACAGTCTATTTTTTTGTCTTTCTGTTATTCTTTCAAGGATGCCAATCCCAAGACAAGAAAAAAGGAAAAGACATTGAAGAAATTCAAAAAAATGCCGGTGGTTATACCAATACAGTTTCTTATGCTAACAATGTCGATTTCAGATTGGCCGCCAAAATAGCTACCCCAGGAGTCGTTCATATCAAATGTCTCTTCAAACAACAAACCCAGCGGAACTACAACGAAGATCAAGATGGATTTTATAACATTCCCGATCCTTTAAAAGATTTTTTTAGGGACGATCCCTTTTTTAGACAATTTAGATTTCAAGTTCCCGATTCACAAGAAAATGATTCCGAACCCCTAATTGGTAGTGGTTCCGGGGTAATATTGACTCCTGATGGGTTTATTGTCACCAATAACCACATGGTAAAAAATGCCGACGACATTAACGTAACCCTTTATGACGGTCGTTCGTATACCGCCAAATTGATAGGTACTGATCCTAAAACTGACCTTGCACTCTTAAAGATTGATGAAAAAAACCTCTCCTTTGTTGCCTTTGGCGATAGTGACAAAATCGAAGTGGGAGAATGGGTCGTTGCTGTAGGGAATCCCTTTAATCTAGCATCAACAGTCACGGCCGGAATTGTAAGTGCCAAAGCCCGAAATTTAAATATTTTAAAAGATCAAGGCGCCATCGAATCATTCATTCAAACCGATGCAGCGGTAAATCCCGGTAATAGCGGAGGCGCATTAGTAACGTTAGAGGGAAAACTCATCGGGATAAACACCGCAATAGCAACGCCTACAGGAGTTTATGCGGGTTACGCTTTTGCGATCCCTGTGGACATTGTCAAAAAAGTGTCCAACGACCTTATGAATTTTGGTTCTGTCAGTAGAGGATTTTTAGGCATAAGTATCCGTGATATGGACAGCAAAATTGCAAAGGAAATCAATATTGACCGTGCCAATGGTGTTTTTGTTGACAGCGTAGCGATAAACGGAGCGGCAAATGAAGCTGGCGTCAGGGCGAAAGATGTAATTATCAGCATCGATAATATAGAAACAATGACCTCCTCCAAATTACAAGAAATAGTGATGCGTAAACGTCCTGGCGACAATGTAAAAATTGTACTGATTAGAAATGGCAATGAAAGAAAAGAACTTTTTGCCACACTCAAAAAACAGGAATCAAGCCCTAAAATAGTAAAAACGATAAATCCAGAATTACTTAGGGATTTGGGAGTACAATTAGTCCCAATTAGCAAAGAAGACCAAAAAAATTATAAGGTCAAAAACGGATTAAAAGTCACCAAATTATACAATGGAAAACTGAAAAAAAACACCAACATAAGAGAAGGGTTTGTGATTACGGCAGTTAACAACAAGGAGGTTTCAACGGTTGATTCCTTTATTGAAGCTGTTGAAGCGCAGCAAGGAGGCATAATGCTTGAAGGAAAATATGCTGGCGACCCCACTTACTATTATTACGCTTTTGGAATGTAAAAATCAAATAAAATGCAACAATCAGCTACAATTAAGGCACCAAAGGACGAAAAAAAAGACTTGCTTCTTTTGTATCAAATGATGCTCATACGGCGATTTGAAGAGAAAGCTGCCGAGCAATACACCAAAGGAAAAATTAGAGGGTTCCTACATTTGTACATTGGCGAAGAAGCCGTTGCTGTTGGCGTAATCCAAGCATTGACTGATGAGGACAATATCTTGAGTACCTACCGCGAACATGGACACGCTCTGGCACGCGGCATTGATGCAGATTATATTATGGCCGAAATGTATGGCAAACAAGAAGGATGTTCCAAAGGACGGGGCGGTTCGATGCACTTGTTTGACATATCAAAAAAATTTTATGGAGGCAATGCCATTGTTTGCGGCCATTTACCGATGGCGGTTGGAATGGCATTAGCGTCCAAAAAACAAAAAAAAACAACTATTACGTGTTGCTTCTTTGGCGAAGGCGCTGCTGCTGAAGGGGAATTTCACGAAGCGATGAATCTGGCAGCTTTATGGCAAGTACCTATTTTATTCGTTTGCGAAAACAACTTATATGCTATGGGAACAGCCATTCGGTATACGCACTCCATACAGGGACTAGAAAAAAAAGGAGCGGCTTACGGAATTGAATCTGCTGTCGTGGATGGAATGAATTTAATGGAAGTTATAAATGCTGCCAATACTGCCGTACAAAAAGTAAGAAGTTCTGGAAAACCGTATTTGTTGGTTTGCAACACCTATCGGTTCCGAGCGCATTCGATGTTTGATGCTGAACTATACCGAGATAAAAAAGAGGTTGATGAATGGAAGAAACACGACCCCATAGTTGAATTTCAAAAGTATTTACTGCACGAAAAATTAATTACCGAAACTGAAATCGCTAAATTAGAAAACAAAATAGAAGATAAAATTCAAAAATCAGTTGATTTTGCAGAGGCAGGAACTTGGGAGCCAATGGACCAATTGACGCGATACGTTTATAGTGAAAACAAAGTCCGAAAATAAATAATTTTATCGAGTTACTTATATAAAAAAAAACTAAAGGTAAAATGTTCATGGAGACGAATTCCCCTCTCGAAATCGAAGATTCAACGACTCCAAAACAAATATAAAGTGGAGTTATAGGGGCTAGGGGTGTGTTTATTTTTTAAAACACAAATTTTATTTTATAAAGTCCACTCTAAAGTATTCACATTCGTTAAAAGCTGTAACTAAGTTTGAGTTTTACTGTGCTTAAAATTTGTCTTTAACTAAGTAACTCGATAATTTTAAAATAACATTTAAAAAATAAAAAATCATGGAAAATGTAAAAATCTGTCAAAGTTGCGGTATGCCACTCGATAAAGAAGAAGTTAAAGGTACCCAAAAAAATGGTTTGAAAAGTGATGAATATTGCAAATATTGCTATGGAAATGGCGTTTTTAAACATCCAAAAATGAATTTGGAAGAAATGATAAAAAATGTGGAAACCCAAATGAAAAAGTTGGAACATCACGAATATGCCATTCAAAAAGCCATTACTATTTTGCCATCGTTAAACCGTTGGAAAACCAAATAACCCCCATCTATAAAAGATAATTCACCCCTGTAAATGGAAACCAATACCGGCAAAATAAACATCTCTTATCGTGAAGCCCTGAAGCAAGGCCTCCGCGAGGCTCTGCAAAACGACGAACGTGTTTTCTTGATGGGAGAAGACGTAGGGCGCTACGGCGGTGCATTTGCCGTGAGCAAAGGCTTGTTACAGGAATTTGGCGAAGAACGCATTATGGATGTTCCGCTTTCGGAGTCGGGTTTTGTGGGCGCTGGAATTGGAGCAGCAATGACAGGCACAAAACCCATTGTCGAAGTGATGAC
>JBIILD010000059.1:0-10709 GCA_044232845.1 Flavobacterium sp. | reverse complement strand
TTGCCAATACTGTTGCTGTTATGGGTGGTGAGGATTGGGCTATGTGGATTGACGCTTTGAAAGCTGAAAATCTTTTGGCAAAGGGAGCTACTACAGTAGCCTATTCCTATATTGGACCAGCACTAACCGAAGCCGTTTACAGAAAAGGAACCATTGGGCGTGCCAAGGATCATCTTGAAGTAACTGCTTTTGAAATCACTAAAAGTCTGGAAGCTATTCAAGGAAAAGCGTATGTTTCCGTGAATAAAGCATTGGTAACACAAGCAAGTTCTGCGATTCCGGTTATTCCTTTATATATTTCGTTGTTGTACAAGATAATGAAGCAAGAAGGAATTCATGAAGGCTGCATTGAACAAATTCAACGGTTGTTTCAAGAAAGATTGTATACAGGTGCGCTAATTCCGACGGATGAAAAAGGCAGAGTCCGAATTGACGATTGGGAAATGAGACCTGATGTTCAAGAAAAAGTAGCCAAATTATGGTTGCAAGCCACTACCGAATCTTTACCTGAAATAGGGGATTTACAAGGGTATAAACAAGATTTTCTTAACCTTTTTGGTTTTGGATTCGTAGGAGTGGATTATTTGGCAGACGCTAACGAAATGGTAAGCGTATCCAGTATTGCCTAATAATACTTTTGGAAATAAATAGTTTGGAAAAACATAGAAATTTTGATAAACCATCATGTTTAGCGTGATGGTTTTTTTATGGATAAAGTTTATCTTTGTTTAATAATATAGAGTAATAAACGTCACACCTTAATACGAGATTATGTTATTTTCGTTAATCATTCCAGTTTACAATCGCCCAGATGAGGTTGACGAACTTTTAGAAAGTTTGTTAAAATTAGACTATAATGAAAATTTTGAAATTGTTATTGTAGAGGACGGTTCTTCGGTAAAGTGTGAAGAGTTGATACAGAAGTATGAAGATAAACTAACAATTTCTTATTATTACAAGGAGAACTCAGGACCTGGAGATTCTAGAAACTATGGAATGAAAATGGCCAAAGGAGATTATTTTATCATTTTTGACTCGGATTGCATTATTCCAAAAGGATATTTAACGGAAGTCTCCAATGCCTTAAAACAAAATTATGTAGATTGTTTTGGAGGACCAGACAAAGCCTTAGACAGTTTTTCTGATATTCAAAAAGCAATCAATTTTGCAATGACTTCTTTTATTACAACTGGCGGAATTAGAGGTGGATCCGAAAAAATCGATAAGTTTCAACCCCGAAGTTTTAATATGGGTTTATCTCGAAAAGCTTTTGAAGACTCTAATGGTTTTGGGAATATCCATCCAGGGGAGGATCCCGATTTGTCCTTTCGTTTATGGAATTTGGGTTTTGAAACTAAACTTTTTCCAAAAGCATACGTCTATCATAAAAGAAGAATTAACTGGGATAAATTTTCAATTCAAGTAAATAAATTTGGTAAAGCAAGGCCTATTTTGAATAGTTGGTATCCTCAATATACCAAACTTACTTTTTTCTTTCCATCTGTTTTTATAATTGGATTACTAGTTGGTTTAGTGTTGTTGATTTTTAATTACGATTTACTACTGCAACTGTATTTCATTTATTTTTCATTGGTTTTTTTAATTTCAACCTACCAAAATAAGAGCTTTAAAATTGGATATTTGTCTGTGCTAGCTGTTTGGAAACAATTTTACGGATACGGAAAGGGTTTTTTGGAATCTTTTTTCAAAATTATACTTCTCAAACAAAATCCCCAAAAAGCTTTTCCGGAATTGTTTTTCAAAAAATAATATGATGAAAATAATAGGTTTAACTGGCGGAATTGGTAGTGGGAAAACCACTGTTGCAAATCATTTTATAGCGGCAGGTATTCCTGTTTACATTGCCGATGATGCCGCAAGAAAAATCATGCAATCTCCAGAAATCCTTAGGGAAATTGAAAAAACATTTGGAGGTTCTGTTTTTGAAAAGGGAGTGTTAAATCGCCAAAAACTAGCTGAAATTGTATTTAGTAATCTTGATAAATTGAAAAAACTCAATGCCATTATTCATCCTGCTGTAAAAAAAAATTTTGGTAATTGGATTTTAAATCATAAAAATTCCCCATTTGTAATTTATGAGGCCGCAATTTTATTTGAAAGTGGGAGTTATAAAGATTGCGATATGATTATAACAGTTACTGCGCCATTGGAAACGAGAATTGAAAGAGTAATTCAGCGGGATAAAACTACCCGTCAAGATGTTTTCAAAAGAATAAATATGCAATGGACCGATGAACAACGCCAAGCTAAAAGTGATTTTGTTATTGAAAATATAAATCCTGAATTCACAAAATCTGAAGTAAACAAAATTCTTAAAATTTTGAAGATTCAATAATCGGAGTCTTTGTTGTTAATCTTTGGTTAATTTATTATTAGTTATACTGTTAAAATGTTAATTTTGTGTAGATGAACAAATTGTTTTTTAAGGTGCTTTTAGGACTGATGAGTTTATCCTTGATAGGGATAATTTTGGTTCAAGTACATTGGTTTACGACCTCGTTTAAAAACAATGATGAACAATTTAAGTTTCATGTAAAGCAAGTTATGGGCAATGTAGCCAATAAACTTCAAAAAAAAGAAGCATATAGTTTTTATGATAAGTACAATAAGTATAAAGATAGCACTGGAAAAATTCCACAAAAAAATGATTTATTAGAGTTTTATTACGTTCAAAAGAATCATAGAACTAATAAAACAATCGTTTATTCAAATAGTATAGTTTCTGAAGATTACAATATATCCCCTACGTTCTTTGATAAAAAATTAGATAGTGTAAAATTTCAAAGCTTTAATTCCAAGCGAGTTACCGAGGTTTATAACAATAAGAAAATTGATAATTCCAGTATCCAACAAAACTTGATTCCAGATGTTAAGATTGAGAAATTGGGGAATATTGACATCTTAGACAACGCACAGTTTGAAATTTTTTTTAAAGATATTGCTTCAGCAATGTCAATACAAGAACGGGTTTCAAAAGATACCGTGTACAAATTGTTAAAAAATGAATTGGAAGAATATGGAGTAAATACTCTATTTGAGTTTGGGATATATAGCAATGGACTGGCTACAAAAGTAAAATCTGAGGGTTTTAGATATGACAAAAACACATCGTACACCATCCCGATTTATACCGATAATGAAGGAAACAATAAATATCAATTATTGGTTACATTTCCTCATAAAAAGAAGTTTTTGTTGTCAGATCTTGTTGGAATAACTTTGTTGTCAATCATATTTACACTTATTATTATTATTGCTTATTCAAGTGCTTTAAACCAATTGATTCGTCAACGTCATATTTCCGAAATAAAATCCGATTTTATCAATAATATGACACATGAGTTTAAAACACCTATTGCAACGATTAATTTGGCTTTAGATGCTATAAAAAACCCTAAAATAATAGATGATAAGGAAAAGGTATTTAAATACCTGCAAATGATAAAAGATGAAAATAAGCGAATGCACGCCCAAGTTGAGAATGTGTTGCGAATTTCTAAATTAGAGAAAAAAGAATTAAATATCAGCAAGGAATCACTTAACATCAAAGAGGTTATTGAGGATGCAATTGAACATGTACATTTAATTTTAGAAGATAGAAGCGGAACAATAACTAAGCATTTTAATGCTGACAGAACCACAGTTTTAATAAACGATGTCCATTTCACCAACGTAATTGTAAACATTCTAGAAAACGCCATAAAATATTCACCTGATTTTCCTAAAATTGATGTTTTTTTAGAAAATGTGAAAGATTTTGCAGTTGTAAAAATAAAAGATAACGGATTAGGTATGGGTAAGGTTGCCCAGAAGAGAGTTTTTGAAAAATTTTATCGAGAGCATACGGGTGATTTACACAATGTTAAAGGTCACGGTTTGGGGTTAGCTTATGTAAAAAAAATTATTGAAGATCATAATGGTCAGATTTTTGTCGAAAGTGAAAAGGGAAAAGGGAGTACCTTCATAATAAAAATACCATTAATAAATTAAAAATATGGAAAATGTTAATAAAAGAATACTTTTAGTAGAAGATGACTTGAATTTTGGAGCGGTGCTAAAAGACTATTTAATACTAAATGATTTTGATGTCACTTTAGCAAAAAATGGAATGGAAGGCTTCGAAAAATTCAAAAAAGACACATTTGATTTATGTATTTTGGATGTTATGATGCCTTATAAAGACGGGTACACTTTAGCAAAAGAAATTAGGGAAAAAAACCAGGAAGTGCCAATTATTTTTTTGACAGCAAAATCCATGAAGGAAGATGTATTGAAAGGATATAAAGCTGGGGCGGATGATTATTTAAATAAACCCTTCGATTCCGAAGTGTTATTAATGAAAATTAAAGCCATAATTCAAAGAAAATCGTCTGCCATCAAGGCAGAGCCTGCGCAATTCGAATTTACAGTAGGTAAATTTCATCTTAATTCAAAACTCCGTTTTTTGACTTTTGACAATGAAGAGCCTGTAAAATTATCCCCTAAAGAGAATGAATTATTAAAAATGCTCATTCTTCATGAAAATGATTTGATGCCAAGAGAGTTGGCGTTGACGAAAATTTGGAGGGATGACAACTATTTCACATCAAGAAGTATGGATGTTTATATTGCCAAATTAAGGAAATACCTTAAGTTGGATAAAAATGTAGAAATCCTAAACATTCACGGGGAAGGATTTAGATTAGTGGTTAAAAATAAAGTACCTGCATAACAAACAAAGGCTCCGATAAATTGGAGTCTTTTTATTTTAAATTCAGTTGCAAGGCAAAACAGGTTTTATCTTCTTTTGTAATACTGAAAATTATGGAATCAGAAGTCAAGTTTTCATAAATGATAACCTTGTCGTTGAAAGATAATTCCTTTAAGAAATTCATTTCGAAACTTTTAATTTTTTGATTCAAAATACATTCCACATCAACTAAATCCATACACCACTCTAAGTATCTCACATTATTTACATGATTTACAATGTCTAAATCAGATAGAGCGACGGTTTTGCTCAATCTTATTTCGGCTTCATCATGGAGTGGGATTTTAGAGAAAGTTTTTTGGGTAGCCTTCTGTTCTGGATACAATTTAAAATGGTTGAATGGCAATACCAATGCTTCCGGTCGCCTAATTTCAGTATTAAAAACGGCCCAAAAGGTTTCGCAACCCACCATTTTACTTCCATTCACATACAATTCTAAGGCGCGAACAGAACGAGAATTCTCGAGTGTATTGATCCAGGTTTTTACCGTCACAGTATCTTTCCATTTGGGTAATTTTGTGATTTCAACCCGCATTCTGCTCAAAACCCAAGCCTGATTGAATTCCTGCATATCCGAAAAACTGATTCCCCCAATTTCAGAATGCGCCGCAGCAGTCAATTGTAAAATATTGCACAAATCAGTATATTTTAAATACCCATTTGGCATACATTGCGTAAAATTGATTTCCCAATCTTTGCTAAAAACGGACGTGAAAGTTGGTGAGATTGGCATATAAATAATTATGAATTATGAATTATGAATTATTGCTGTTAAATAATCTATTACTTCTTTCTGATTTGTCAGATAATCAAACCACATTGTTTTTTCATTTCTTTTGAACCAGGTGAGTTGGCGTTTGGCAAATCGTCTAGTGTTTTTTTTGATTTCCTCTATAGCGAATTCCAATGAAATTTCTTCTTCAAAATAGCGGAATAATTCTCGGTAACCAACCGTTTGAAGTGCATTCAAATTTTTGTGAGGAAATAATTCTTTTGCTTCCGCCAATAAACCTTCATTAATCATACTTTCGACACGCTGGTTAATTCGGTCGTAAATCGTGTTTCTTTCGGCTTCTAATCCGATGAGAATAGGAGTGAAGTTACGAGTATTTTTCTTTTGGTTTAAAAATGAAGAATACGGTTTTCCGGAACCAATGCAAACTTCCAAGGCGCGCATCATCCGTTGTGGATTTTCTTTGGCAACGACTGAAAAATAATTGGGATCCCTTTTTTCTAATTCGGTTTGTAAATATTCAATTCCTAATTTTTCATAATTAGAAGTTACTTCATCTCGAACCGAAGCAAGAACTTTGGGAAAATCGTCAAAGCCTTTTAAAACTGCTTCCACATACAAACCCGAACCGCCTACCATTACGACATAATCATTGGTAAAAAATAATTCATCTAATTTAGCAATAGCTTCTTTTTCGAAATCGCCAACGGTATAATTCTCGAAAATCGATTTGTTCTGGATAAAATGGTGTTGGGCTCTCGCCAATTCTTCGGTTGAGGGAACAGCGGTGCCAATTCCCATTTCCTCGAAAAATTGTCGGCTGTCGCATGAAATAATATCGCAATGGAGGTGTTGTGCCAAAGCGATGCTTAAGGAAGTTTTTCCTATGGCTGTTGGTCCAACAATGGTAATTAAGTATTTCATATTATTTTTAGCCCAGACCCGTTTGCCGTCGGGCAGGTGAAAACGGAAACCACGCGCAGAGAAAAAAAACAACTTGATTGACGAGTAGTTGCCGTGTACATCTGGAATAAGTTTTTAATTAATTGATCCCAAAGGATATCCGAAATGACAACAAAATTTAGCACTTAAATTATGATTTGTCACACCGCAATTTTCACAAGTTTTTTTATCTGGTTCCGTTTTATTAGCATTTGTTTTTGTAAATTCAGCAGTTACAATTCCAGTGGGAACGGCGATGATGCCGTAACCGAGGATCATAACGAGCGAGGCGATGAATTGTCCTAAAGGTGTCCCTGGTGAAATATCACCATAACCCACTGTTGTGAGGGTTACGATTGTCCAGTAAATACTCATTGGAATGCTGGTAAATCCGTTTTCTTCGCCTTCTACCACATACATTATAGAGACAATAATGATGGTGCTGATGAGAACAAAATAGAGAAAAACAGTAATTTTTCCTCGACTGGCTTGCAGTGCTTTTAGCAAATGGACAGACTGTCCTGTGAATTTCGGATGGTTTAATATTTTGAATAATCGCAATAATCTCAGGGCACGTATTATTGAAAAAATTCTGGAGCCCACAAAGAAAAAAGATAAATACATTGGCAAAATAGCAAGTAAATCAATAATCCCGAAAAAACTCAAAATATATTTTCGAGGTTTTTCGGTGGTGATGATTCGAAGCAAATATTCAACGGTGAATAGTCCGGTGATAATCCATTCGAGAATGATGAGATGATGGTGGTATTTTGTATCAAATCCTTTTACGGTTTCGAGCATGAACAAAAACACGCTCAAGAGAATCAGGCCCAGAAGAATCAAGTCGAATAGTCTTCCGGCAACAGTGTCTGTGCCATAAATAATAGTATGGATTCGATGTCTGATGATGTTGAGTTTTGATTTTAGATTACTCATAAGACCAAAAGAATTATAATTTTATCACTTTTATCGTTTTGCTTTTTCGGATATAGGCTTGAATAATATTTCGAGTATCGCGATTGTTTTGCATCGGGATAAGGATATTTTTTAGGATATCGATTTGGGTAATTTGGTAATTCAAATCATAAAACGCGTAACCTTTATAAATACCGTTTTCAATCAAAACTGCGCTGTGTTCACTGCTATTTCTTCCTCTGTCAACGAGTATCATACTTTCACTTTCGAAACTGTTTTTGTCGATAAATTCTTGCACTCTTTCGTTATATTCTTCTGGCAAAATGTTGCCAATACAAGCGCCATCGCATTCTTTTATTTTATGCTGAAAACATTCATTTTTAGTGATGTACAATCCTGTGTATTTTTGGCACAAATTATAGTGAGTTGTAATTCTGAACAAGGCATTTTTGGCTTCTTGGAGAGAAGAGAAGGAGGTGATTTCTTTTTTTCGACCATCTGCTTTTTGCAATTTCAGATTCAAATAGCCATTTCCATCTTTTTCGGAGTATAGTGCAAACTGAAAAACACTCTTTCTTTGCGCACGATTATACATTGGCTTGTTAATTTTTATCTCTTCACTTTCTTTTAATAAAGCAATGAGTTCGCTGCCAGTTTCGTCGTAAGTTACTGTAAAAACATCCGATTGAATTTTTCTGCATTTGGTTGTAGTTCCCGTAAAATGCTGATTAATTCGTTTTTTTATGTTTCTGCTTTTACCAATGTAAACAAGTTTCCCTTGTTCGTTGTGAATGTAATAAACACCCGTTCTAGATGGAATACTTTCTATTATGTTTACCAACTTGGGAGCAATTCCTTTTTGAATTTCAAATTTAATATGGGCTGCGACGATTTCTTTGTTCAAATCTTTATCCAAAAGCATTTTGAATAATTTTACCGTTGCCATAGCATCTCCGCTGGCTCGGTGCCTGTCTGCCATTGGAATTCCCAATGCACGAACCAATTTTCCTAAACTGTGTGACGTTTGTTCCGGTAATAATTTTTTGGATAATTCTACTGTACACAGTGTTTTTACATTAAAATCATAGCCTAAACGGCGAAATTCAGTGCGTAAAATCCGATAATCAAAATCAGCGTTATGTGCCACCAATACACAATCATTGGTCATTTCGATAATGCGTTTGGCCACTTCAAAAAACTTTGGTGCCGAGCGTAACATGGCATTGTTGATGCCTGTAAGTTTCACCACAAATGGCTGAATTGGGATTTCTGGATTGACCAAACTGATAAATTGATCGACGATTTCATGACCGTCAAATTTATAAATGGCAATTTCCGTAATGCCTTCTTCGTTGAATTGTCCTCCTGTGGTTTCTATGTCAAGTATTGCGTACAAAATAAGTGTTCGGTGTTCAGTTTTTAGTGTTCAGTTGAAAAATCTGAAATCAAAATTCGTTAATCCTCAATCAAAAATCAAATTCTTCCCCCAAAGATACTACTTCCTATTCGAACCATCGTACTTCCGCATTCCATTGCGAGTTGATAATCACCGGACATGCCCATCGACAAAGTTAGAAGTTGGAAGTTAGAAGTTAGAAGTTGGCTTGTGTTATCAAAAATAGATTTCAAATGAGTGAATTCTTTCTTGATTTGTTTTTGGTTGTCCGTAAAAGTCGCCATTCCCATTAATCCAACAACTCGAATGTTTTTCATTCCTTCTTTGTCATTTTGAATAAAGTGAAGAATCTCGTTGAGTTCTTCTTCATCCAAACCAAACTTGGTTTCTTCTTCTGCAATATAAACTTGCAATAAACAATCAATAATTCTATTGTTTTTTTTTGCTTGTTTGTTAATTTCTTCCAATAATTTCAAACTATCCACGCCGTGAATCAAAGTCACAAATGGAGCCATAAATTTCACTTTATTCGTCTGTACGTGACCAATCATATGCCATTCGATATCTTTCGGCATTGCTTCCCATTTCTCGGCCATTTCTTGGATTTTGTTTTCGCCGAAAATGCGTTGACCTGCATCGTAAGCTTCCATCAAATCGGGAATGGGTTTGGTTTTAGAAACGGCAACAAGAGTTACGGTTGATGGTAAAGTGGATTTTATTTTGAGGAGGTTTTGCGCTATTGACATATTTCAATTGATAATTAACAATTGATAATTAACAATTTTAAAAAATATCAATTATCAATTATCCATTTTTAATTATTAAATAAACTGTTTCGAGATTTTCTCTGCTTTTTTACTTTCACTATAATCATAAAAACCTTCGCCAGATTTCACGCCCAATTTTCCGGCACGAACCATATTGATCAATAAAGGACAAGGCGCATATTTCGGGGTTTTGAAACCGTCGTACATCACGTTTAAAATTGCTAAACAAACGTCCAATCCAATAAAATCAGCTAATTGCAAAGGTCCCATCGGGTGTCCCATTCCAAGTTTCATCACGGTGTCAATTTCATAAACGCCCGCTACTTTGTTGTATAATGTTTCGATGGCTTCGTTTATCATGGGCATTAAAATTCTATTGGCAACAAAACCGGGATAATCGTTCACTTCAATTGGTTTTTTACCCAATTTTTCGGATAAATCCATAATTATTTTAGTCACTTCATCGCTAGTGTTGTAACCCCGAATGATTTCTACCATCGTCATAATAGGTGCTGGATTCATAAAATGCATTCCGATAACGCGTTCCGGATGCGCCACAACAGCTCCGATTGGTGTGATGGAAATAGAAGAAGTATTGGTTGCTAAAATCGTATTGTGCGAACAAAATTCGTTCAATTGTTTGAAAATAGTCAGCTTTAATTCCAGGTTTTCGGTAGCTGCTTCAACAACCAGATTAGCCCCAACAACTCCATCTTTGATGTCAGTATAGGTAATGATATTGTTGATGGTTTTGAATTTGACTTCCTCGGTAATGGTTCCTTTGGCAACCATTCGGTCCAAATTGGCAAAAATAGTTGCCATTCCCTTGTCTAAAGCTTTTTCAGAAATATCGATTAGTTTCACAGCAAAACCATTTTGTGCAAAAGTATGCGCAATCCCGTTGCCCATTATTCCTGCCCCGATTACGGCTATTATTTTCATATATTAAGTTTAAAAGTTTAGCGTTTAAGGTTTAAAGTTGCATTCGAGAACTTTAAACCTTAAACTCTAAATAAATTTTATTTACTTCTTGAAACAATCAATAATCTGGTATGCAACCCTTAATGCTTCAGTTGCTTGTTCTAAAGTTACAATAGGAATCGTATTGTTGTTAATGGCATCGGCAAAGGATTCTAATTCATCCAAAATAGCATTGTTTTGTTCAACATCGGGATTTGAAAAGTA
>JBIILD010000058.1:0-10716 GCA_044232845.1 Flavobacterium sp. | reverse complement strand
TGGTCTGTGGGTAGGTATTCCAATAATAGCGGTGCGGATAGTTTTAAAAACTCTAAAATTGTGCCTGATTTGGCAGCGTGTAACACTATTAATAAAGACTATATGCCTGTTGTTTGGCCAGGATTTTCATGGCTTAATTTAAAAAACGCAACATTAAACGTAACACCACGTAATGGCGGTGAATTTTATTGGCGCCAGGCGTATAATGCTGTGCAAGCGGGTGTGAAATTTATTTATGTAGCTATGTTTGATGAAGTTGATGAAGGCACAGCGATGTTTAAAATAACCGATACAAAAGCAAAACTACCTGTTGAAGCTCAAGACAGACTAGTGTCTTTAGATATTGATGGCGTTAATTTGCCAAGTGACTGGTATTTAAAATTAGCGGATCAAACCCAGAAAATGTTGGATGGAACCATACCTTTAACTAGTATTATACCGATTACACCCCCGGTAGTTACTGCAGCAGGTAATGGTTCCGAGTTTGTAGTGCAGCAAAATGTTCCTACAGCCATGGGGCTTAGTCAAAAAAGTACTGTAAATGTTACTCTAAAAAATACAGGATCAACTACTTGGACCAAGGCAGGTGGTTATCAGTTGGGTAGTCAAAATTCGCAAGACAATACTATATGGGGTTTTAGTAGAGTCGAGTTGTCTGATACCGATATTATATTGCC
Organism: Flavobacterium sp.; assembly: GCA_044232845.1. GTDB lineage: Bacteria > Bacteroidota > Bacteroidia > Flavobacteriales > Flavobacteriaceae > Flavobacterium. The sequence goes on along the minus strand of JBIILD010000058.1, from coordinate 10,039 downwards.
TGGTCAACAAAAAACTTTCCAATTTGAAATTACGGCTCCCAATATTGCAGGAAATAATAATTTTCAATGGAAATTAATAAAAGAAGGTCTGGAATGGTTTGGAGATTTAACCCAAAATAAAATAATAGCAATAGGTGAAGGTGGAAATTATTTAGACGATTGCGACGCAAAAACAAATTGGAATCCAAGTTTGCTAGTGCTGAATAATAGTAATCAAAAACAGGGTTTAAACGCTCTTGAATTTGAAGGTTCCACAACTCCAGAGTATTCAAAGGTGTTTTCTACAGCATATAATACCGTAGGTTCTGATACAGGAGCTACATTGCAATTTTGGTACTATGTTTCGGATGTGTCACTCATACAAACTTATAATTATGTAGAAATAGGAAGTTCTGGAGCTCCTGATAGCAATGAGTACCAGTGGCCATTAACAGGCTTAGTCAATGGATGGAATTTCGTTCAATTAAATACTACAGACGCAGAGAAAAGAGATACGCCAAATTTGAATGCCATAAATTGGTTTAGAATTTATGGAAAAAAGACCGGGAGCGTAACCACTAGGCTTGATGCTATTCAACTTCTAGAAAATGCTACTTTGTCAACGGATCATTTTAATAAAGAAAACAGCCTTACTATCTATCCAAATCCCGCTGATTCAGAAATATATATTAATTTTTCTTTAGCCGAGCCAGCTGACGTTGGTATTGCTATAATTAATTTTACGGGGCAAACCGTTTTGCAACATATTGATAAGAAAAAATTAGATTTAGGAAGTCATACGATAAAAGTTCCTGTTGAGTCATTAAGTAAGGGCGTTTATCTAGCAAGAATAAAAATAAATAATGGTGTACTTGTGAAAAAAGTGGTGATAAAATAATCATTTAACCCTTTTGGCTGTAGTTACTTTTTAATTATGTAACCCGTTGGGTGCAATAATATTTCACGTTTAATTTATTGCGATTTGTCACACTGTCCCGAAGCTTCGGGAGTACGAAGTGTCTTTTTTTTGTCTTCTACTCCCGAAGTTTCGGGACAGACTGACATTTATTTTCTAATTGGGTTTAATTTTAACTCTTAAATTTAATTACTTGACACCATTTATTAATTACACCCAACGGGTTATTATAAACAACAAGTTCATTTAATGCTTAAAACTATTATCAACTAAACCTTTATTTTAATGAAACATTTTAATCTTTCTTTTTTTCTTTTTTTATTATTTTATTGTGGTTATTCCCAATCAAAGCACGGATTGCCTGGCAATTATCCTTCCTATAAAGGGTTAGTTATGGCTGGATATCAAGGTTGGTTTCGTACTCCAGAGGATGGATCAGGAAAAGGCTGGGTGCATTATGGTAAAGAGGGAAAATTTGATTTTCAAAATGTTACTATCGATGTTTGGCCGGATGTTTCCGAATATAAAAAAACATATACTACTTCATTTACCTATCCAAATGGCGAAAATGCTACTGTTTTTAGTTCTTACGACAAAAGCACTACTGATTTGCATTTTAAATGGATGAAGGAATATGGTATCGATGGGGTTTTTATGCAACGTTTTTTTGGAGTTGCAAGAGCCAATAAAGAACTTAATAAACCCCAAGACATAATTCTAAAAAATGCTTTGCAGGCAGCAAATGAGAATACTAGGGCTATCGCCGTGATGTATGATTTATCGGGTTTAAAATCAAAAGGGGAAGATTGTTCTGCTATTATCGAAGACTGGAAGATGCTGGTGGATCAACTTAAAATCACTAATCAAGGAAAAAATCAAAATTATCTTTTTCATAACGGCAAACCATTAGTTGCTATTTGGGGGGTAGGATTTCCCGACCGTCCTTATGACACAAGAAAAATAGGAATTAATGTTTTAATAGATTTTCTTAAAAACGATCCTGTTTACGGGGGTTGTTCCGTTTTATTGGGTGTTCCCACCTATTTTAGAGAATTAAATAAAGATTGTCTGCCTGATCCGTATTTACATGATATTATTGCATCGGTAGATATTGTTATGCCTTGGATGGCGCAACGATTTACCCCGCTAGTCCATAACATAAAAGATCATTTAAGAGATCATATCATACAGGATGTAAAATGGACAAAAGAGCACCGCATTGATTATGTTCCCGTAATTTACCCAGGGTTTAGTTGGCGAAATTTATCTTTAGCCAAACCAGAACTGGCCAGATATACGGCTTATGATGCTATCCCAAGATTAGGGGGTAAGTTTTATTGGGATCAAATGACAGCCTCTATTGAGGCAGGAGTCAATATGATTTATGTGGCCATGTTTGATGAAATTGATGAAGGTACCGCCATATTTAAAGTTTCAAATACACCGCCTAACAGTGATAAATCACATTTTGTAAGTAATGATGGACTGCCTACGGATCATTATTTATGGCTAACAGGACAAGGTGCAAAAATGCTGCGAAAAGAAATGCCGCTACAACAAGAAATGCCCATTAGAAAGTAGCATTGTTTATCACGATTAAACTTTACCCTCAACTGTTTGCGGTTGGCATAGTTTTTTAGACACAGTGATTTAAATAATTCCTATTAGAATTAGTAATAATACCATTTAGAGATATAAATTGGTGTCAGTTTGAGTCTTTCGACTTCGCTCAAGGCAAGCTAAAGTCGAGAGCCATTATTCAATCTCGACTGCGCTCGATTTGACATAAGAATATTTGGACTAATACTCATAGGTAGTAAGTGAAATAAAATGTCGTATTTTAAAAATTTGAAATTTATTGTAACTATCTGATTTTAAATAGTTTTTAGCTATATAGAGACTTTTAACTTTACGACATTAAAACTTTCGACTTACTTAGGGAATTGGTATTATATATGTTTAGTCGATAATAAGGAACAATCAAAATATAATGTCTTGTTTTAGATCAGACAAAATTAAAGTAATAACTTGTTTTTTATAGGCTATTGACCCTATTACTTCTTTTAACTTATCGCTAGAGTTTTGTTTATTCTTGAGCTGAAAACTCAAAAATGCTCTTAAAAACTATTTTTCCTCCAATAAATCCGGTCTTCTAATTTTTGTATGTTCATAGGCCATGTCCTCGCGCCATTTGTCGATTTTGGCAAAATTTCCACTAGTCAAAACTTCGGGAACTTTCCATCCTTTATAATCTGAGGGTCTTGTATATATAGGTCCAGACAATAAACCATCCTGAAAACTATCTGTCAATGCCGAGGTTTCATCACTTAAAACACCCGGTATCAATCGGATTAAAGCATCTGATAAAACCAAAGCACCTAATTCCCCGCCAGACAAGACATAATCGCCAATAGAGATTTCTTTGGTGATAAAATGATCGCGAACCCTTTGATCTACCCCTTTGTAATGTCCGCAAAGTATGATGATATTTTCATACATCGACATCGTGTTTGCCATTTTCTGGTTCAACGTTTCTCCGTCAGGCGACATATAAATGATTTCGTCGTAGGGTCTCTCGCTTTTCAAATGCGTGATGCAATCGTCAATAGGTTGAATATTCAGCACCATTCCAGCTCCGCCTCCAAAGGGATAGTCATCGACGCTCTTCTGTTTGTTGGTGGTGTAATCCCGCAAATTATGAATGTGAACTTCTACAATTCCTTTGTCGATAGCACGTTTCATCATCGAAGCCTCAAACGGACTTCGGAGTAATTCTGGGAGAACGGTAATTATATCAATGCGCATAATTGAGTGTCTAGGTTACAAAGGTACAAAGTTTGGAGATTGAAAAGTTCAAGGTTTTCAAATTTTCAAATTCTCTATTTAATTCGTAAATTTGCCTTTCAATAAAAAAAATAAAAATGGAAAACGGAATATACGCTAAATTCAACACTGCCAAAGGTTCGATTTTAGTAAAACTTACACACGATTTAACGCCAGGAACTGTTGGGAATTTTGTAGCTCTTGCAGAAGGGAATATGGAGAATAAAATAAAACCTCAAGGGGTTAAATTTTATGACGGATTGAAATTTCATAGAGTAATTCCAGATTTTATGATTCAAGGAGGTTGCCCTTTAGGAACCGGAACTGGAGATCCAGGATATAAATTTGATGATGAGTTTCATCAAGATTTACGTCATGATGCCCCAGGTGTTTTGTCGATGGCAAACTCAGGTCCAGGAAGCAATGGTTCTCAATTTTTCATCACGCATATTGCAACGCCATGGTTGGATAATAAACATACTGTTTTTGGAAACGTAATCGAAGGTCAAGATGTTGTTGATACGATTGCTCAAGGTGATTCTTTAGATTCAGTTGAAATCATCAGAGTAGGTGAGGAAGCCAAAAACTGGAATGCTATTGAAGCTTTTGTAGGTTTGAAAGGTGCTCGTCTAAAGCGTGCTGCTGCACTAAAAGCAGAATCAGAAGCAAAAATGGAAAAATTGGCTGCTGGTTTCGAAAAAACAGAAAGTGGATTGCGTTACCAATTCATCCAAAAAGGAGATGGGAAACAAGCAGAAGCTGGGAAAACAGTGTCAGTTCACTACGAGGGCTCATTAGAAAACGGAAAAGTTTTTGATTCTTCTTATCCAAGAAAAAAGCCGATTGAATTTAGATTGGGTCAAGGTCAAGTTATCGAAGGTTGGGACGAAGGAATTGCTTTGTTGAAAGTAGGAGATAAAGCCCGTTTTGTTATTCCATCTGATTTAGGATACGGCCCAGCAGGAGCAGGGGGAGTTATTCCGCCAAATGCTACTTTAATTTTCGACGTAGAATTAATGGAAGTGAAATAGTATTAAGACTAATAGTTGTTTCTATATAAATCCCAAAGCGAGAGTTTTGGGATTTTTTTATGTCAAATCGAGCGCAGTCAGATTGTATGTCGCGCTCTACTTGATAAATATTATAGTAGCTAAGCAAAGCTTATAGTCTTTCAAAGACTGGAAGCTTTTTTTTATTTCCATTTAATATTACAGCCTAAACTTGGTTTTTGGTTGGGATTGATGACTCGATTGTAAATCATGCCATCAATGGCGCCGCGCAAGTCATTTCCGCTTAACGGGATTCCGTTTCCCGGTCGGCTATCGTCAAGTTGACCACGATAAACCAATTTGTTTTGATCGTCATACAAAAAGAAATCAGGTGTGCAAGCAGCATTGTATGCTTTGGCAACTTCCTGTTTTTCATCATACAAATAGGGAAATTCAAAATTGTTTTCGAATGCAAATTGGGTCATTAATTCAGGGGAATCTTGAGGAAAATTTACCACGTCATTACTAGAAATAGCCACAATACCTATACCTTGCACACGGTAATCATTAGCGATTCGAATCACTTCATCGATGACATGATGCACAAACGGACAGTGATTGCATATAAACATGACGAGAGTCCCTTTTTCGCCTTTTATATCTGCAAAAGAAAAAAAAGCATCGGCTGAATTCGTGTCTTTCAAATAAAATTCGGGAGCAATGGTTCCGAGTGCCAGCATATTTGACTCTGTTCGTGACATTAGAATAGTGTATTGATTGAGACCTTAAAGTTAATAAAAAAGTCCGAAAATCTTTCGACTTTCGGACTTTTTAAGTTTGGTTAGTTATTTTTGGTTTTTCTGTTACAATTAAATATCGTCAAATTCGATATCTGTAAAACTTGAGGTTGAAGGCAATTTCACTTCCTCTTCTTCTGGCTTTTCAAAAGAATATTCTTTTTTGAAATCTTTTTGGTGTCTTTCAGAGATTACTTCATCGCCTTTGTGGTTCAAAACATAAGAGGTTAATTCTTCTAAAATTTCAGCAAAAGGAGCAAAATCCTCTTTATACAAATATATTTTGTGTTTTTTGAAGTGAAAAGAGCCATCTACTTCCGTAAACTTTTTGCTTTCAGTTATAGTAATGTAATAATCATCTGCTTTTGTGGCTCTAACATCAAAGAAATAAGTTCTCCTTCCGGCACGCAAAACCTTCGAAAATATCTCTTCTTTTTCTAACATATCATTTTCTCTCATAACCTTTCTGTCGTTTTAATGTTCTTAATCAAGAATCAAAAATCTAAAAAATTGTTGTATAAAACAACAATTATTCTAATTCTTTTTCAGAAAGTTGTTTTATATACAAAGCAGCATAGTAGCCCTCTAATTTTATCAATTGATTATGAGTGCCTTGTTCAATAATTCGTCCCTCATCAAGAATAATAATTCTGTCCGCATTTTTTGCTGAAGAAACTCTATGGCTAACTATAATTGTAGTTTTGTCTTTGCATATTTCAAACAAATTATTCAAAATTGCTTCTTCAGTTTCAGTATCCACCGCTGACAAACAATCGTCAAAAAGCAAAATTTTAGGGTTTTTAATAATTGCTCTGGCTATGGAAACGCGTTGTTTTTGTCCACCGGAAAGCGTAATGCCCCTTTCGCCAAGAATGGTGTCGTATTGCTGGTTGAATCCCATAATATTGTCATGAACCACGGCGCTTTTCGCTGCTGATTCCACTTCCGCATCTGTGGCGTTTTCTTTGCCAAATTGGATGTTATTTTTCACAGTATCTGAAAACAAAAAAGCATCTTGTGGCACAATCCCGATGCTGTTTCGTAAGTCATACAAGTTTAAACCGCAGATATCTTTTCCATCAATGGTAATCCGACCTTCGGTTGTGTCATACAAACGAGAAATCAAGGAAACAATGGTCGATTTTCCGGAACCTGTTTTTCCCAAAATGGCCAAGGTTTCTCCTTTGTGTACCGTAAAAGTTATATTTTTAAGTGCTTCTATAAGTGTTTCTGAATAGGTATAACTTACATTTTCGAAAGAAATAGTGCCTTCAATTACTGATTTTTCCTGGTTTTGATTTTGTATTTCTGGTTCGATTTTCAGAAACTCATTGATACGTTTTTGGGATGCCTCAGCTTCCTGAACCATGGATGAAACCCATCCCAAAGAGGCCATAGGCCAGGTAAGCATATTTACATACAAAATAAATTCGGCAATGGTACCGATGTTTTTAATACTTCCGTGAATGTACATTAAACCGCCAAAATAAATAACTACTAAGTTGCTTATTCCTATTAAAGCAATCATTAAAGGCCCAAATAAAGCCTGAATTTTAGCTAAATTGAGGCTCTTTTTTTTGCTTTCATCAGCCAATTCCAACATGTTATTTTGATGTTGCTCTTCAAGTGAATACGCTTTTATCACCCGAATTCCCGAAAATATTTCTTGAGTAAAACTCGAAACTTTAGATAAATACTCCTGAAATATCGTGCTCCTTATGTTAATTTCGGAACTTAATTTGAATATGGCATAGGATAAAATAGGTAAAGGAAGTAAAGTATACAATGTCAATTTTGGTGAGGCACTAAACATATATACAATTACGATAATAAAGCGAATGACAGTATTGATGGTGTACATTACGGCCGGTCCCACATACATCCTAACTTTTGAAACATCTTCACTGATGCGATTCATCAAATCGCCTGTTCGATTTTGCTTGTAGAAATTCTGGGAAAGGTTTTCATATTGACGAAAAACTTCATTTTTTAAATCAAATTCAATATGACGGGACATGACAATTAGGGTTTGTCGCATCAAAAAAGAAAGAAATCCAGCGATGATTGTGGTAAGTATAATTAGGGAAATATTTGTAATTAATTCTTGCTGAGCGATTGATTTTGATACTGTGTTGTCTTTTAAAAACCCTTCAATTACTTTGAAAGATTTGCTAATTAACTTTGGCGTAAACAGGGAAAATAGTTGGGCAATTATCGTAATAATAATTCCTAGTAGAAAACTATATTTATATTTGATGAAATACTTATTTAAATAACCTAATTCTTTCATTTTTTTAATGAATTCTAAAATTTTGATAGTTTTTTTAATGTTCAAAGATACATGTTTAATGGCATAAAAAGATAGCCGTATTTTTTGTGTTTTAATTCTGTTTTAAAAAATGAAATTCTTATTTTTGCCAACTAATTCAATAAAAGTTCTTACAAGGTGGTAAATAGAAGACATATTCGCGTTAAGGTTATGCAATCCATTTATGCGATGCATCAAAATGGGTCAGATGATATAGAGAAAGAAGAAAAATTTCTATTTTATAGTATAGACTCCATTCAAGATTTGTACCTTACAATGTTATCCTCCCTGATAGAAATTTGTAATAAAGAAACTATTTTTTTACAGAAATCCAGTCAAAAACATCTCGCCACAGCCCAAGAGCGAAAACCCAACGAGAAGTTTATTAAGAACAGTATTTTCCAAATATTAACTGAAAACAATTCACTTCGTATTGCCCTTGAAAATCGTAAAATAAACAATTGGGTTTTAAACGATGATTATATTTTATTGCTCCTTAATGACATCAAGCAAAGCAAATTGTATGATAAATACATGAGTAATGCGATTAATTCATTCGAAGAAGACAAGGAATTTATCGTTGATTTGTTTATGGAGGTGATTGTTCCAAATGAGAAATTATACGATTATCTAGAAGATAACAAATTAACTTGGGTGGATGACATTCCTTTGGTAAACACGCATATTATCAAACAATTGAAAGCCATAAAGCCAATTGAAGAAGGGAATTTCAGTGTTCCAAAATTATTTAAAGACAATCAAGATCGGGATTTTGTGAAAGACTTGTTCAGAAAAACTATCCTAAACGAAAAGGAATTGGCCAAGGAATATGACGATAAAACACCCAATTGGGATAGCGATCGAATTGCCGAAATTGACACGATTATTCTTAAAATGGCCATTTGTGAATTTTTGAAGTTCCCTTCGATTCCTGTAAAAGTTACCCTCAATGAATATTTAGAAGTTGCCAAAGAATATTCTACCCCAAAAAGTAGTATTTTTATCAACGGAATTCTAGATAATTTAGTTAAAGAACTACAGACTAGCAATAGAATTCAAAAAGCGGGTCGTGGATTAATGTAAAAACAATTTATAAACAAAAAACACAAAAACAATTCAAAATTATGGAACAATTAACTCAATTTGCACCGTTTTTATTAATGTTTGTGGTAATCTATTTCTTTATGATTAGACCACAACAGAAGAAAGCAAAAGCTGAAAAAGAATTTGAAAGCGCTTTAAAAGTGGGTGACAAAATCATTACCAAAAGTGGACTTCACGGTAAAGTTGCTGAACTTGCTGATGCAACCGTTGTTATCGAAACAATGGCTGGTAAACTTAAAATGGAGCGTTCTGCCATTTCTATGGAAATGAGCGCATCATTGAACAAAAAATAATTCTAGGTTTTAAGCTAAAAAAATTCCTTCTGAATCTTCGGAAGGAATTTTTTTATGAATTGAAATCAGAGAATTTTGTCTTACTTTGTTTTGGCTTTTCCCCCCTTGCTCAAATCCAAAGCGTTCAATTCAGCAATTTTCACAATTACTTCAACTGCTTTTTGCATACTTTCCACGGGAATATATTCATATTTTCCATGAAAATTGTGACCCCCTGCAAAAATATTGGGACAAGGCAAGCCTTTGTAAGATAACTGGCAACCGTCAGTTCCACCTCGTATTGGTTTAATAAGAGGTTTAATGCCTAGTTCTTTCATCGCTTTTTCGGCAATATCTACAATATGTTTTACGGGTAAAACCTTTTCTTTCATGTTGTAATATTGGTCATTTACTTCAGCGATGACAATATCCTCGCCAAATTGTTTGGCAAATTTCTTATTGATTTTTTTGGTGATTTTTTCGATTAATTCTTTTCGTTTTTCGAATTTTTTCTTGCTATGATCTCGAATAATGAGTTCCAAAACGGTTTCTTCGATGCTTCCAGTGAGATGATGCACGTGGAAAAATCCCTCGTAGCCTTTCGTTTCTTGAGGTGTTTCATCTTTGGGTAATTCGTTGATAAAGTCGTTGGCAATCAGCATTGAATTGATCATTTTCCCTTTGGCATAGCCCGGATGAACGCTTTTTCCCTTGAAAATTATTTTGGCTCCAGCCGCATTAAAATTTTCATATTCCAATTCGCCCACTTGGCTTCCATCCATGGTATAGGCCCAATCGCAACCAAATTTTTCTACATCAAAATGGTGTGCTCCTCGGCCTATTTCTTCGTC
>JBIILD010000057.1:0-10766 GCA_044232845.1 Flavobacterium sp. | reverse complement strand
ACATCTTTATAGGACCAAATTCTGATGATCAAGAATACGAAAAATTAATTAATGCTATTCAAAATAAAGAGGAATGCCAAATAGAAACTATTAGTTATAATAAAAACAGGGAAGAACATTGGGTAAACTTGTCCATGCTTCCGGTATATAATTCAGATGAAGTGCTTTCACATTGGGTTTCAATACAAAGAGACATAACAGATGAAAAAAGACAAGAAATAGAAAAGGAGCAACTGATTCGGGAGTTAACACAAAACAACAAAGACTTACAGCAATTTTCTTATATCACTTCCCACAACCTTAGGGCTCCGTTATCGAATTTAACAGGTTTACTGAATCTAATAAAGGACATTCCTGTAGAAAATCCAGAACTAAAAGAAATTTTAGAAGGCTTTAATAAATCCACACATTTACTAAATGAAACCATTAGTGATTTAGTGAAAGTAATTGTTATTAAGGACAATCCTTCTATTCACAAAGAAGATGTCCAATTAAAAGATGTTTTTGAAAATGTATTTAGCCAATTGGATTTTCTTATTGGGCTTCACAAACCTATCATAAAAATTAATTTTGAAAAAGTAGATTTCTTTAACACCAACAAAGCCTATCTAGAAAGTATTTTATTGAATCTATTGACGAATTCCTTAAAATACAAATCTAACGATAACAAGTTAAAAATAAACATTACAGCTACTAACGATGGAGATCATGTTATTGTAGTTTTTAAAGATAATGGAATGGGAATTGATTTAATAAGAAACAGAGACAAAATTTTTGGTCTCTATCAAAGATTCCACAACCATCCAGACAGCAAGGGATTGGGATTGTACTTAGTTAAATCTCAAGTTGAGAGCCTTGGAGGATCCATCAGTATCGAAAGTGAAGTTGACAAAGGAACTACCTTTACAATTATATTTAAAAACAATTAGAGCATGCTAGACCTAATTTTATGTGTCGATGACGATACAATCGCTTCAATGTTATGCAAAATGGTAATTACCAAGACCTCTTTTTCAAATGAAACAGTAACGGCTAGTAATGGAGAGGAAGCGCTTAATTACTTTAATGCGCTAAAAAGCAATTATTCCAATGCCGAATCAATAAAAAAACCTCAATTAATTTTTTTAGATTTAAACATGCCAATAATGGGAGGTTGGGAATTTCTAAATAGCTTTAATACCGGAGAGTATTCTGATTTTCACGACATCAGTGTTATCATTCTTTCTTCGACTATCGATCCCGAAGATTTAGAAAAAGCTAAAAAATATCCAATGGTAATCGATTTTTTATCAAAACCAATTTCTAAAGAAATGCTTGAATACATAAAGACCAAAATTCAAGAATAGACCATAAAAAAAGCTCTCCTTAAGGAGAGCTTTTTTTATATTTCAAAATTGTTACAATTACAATTTAGCAACATGCTTTGTTAATTTAGATTTCAAATTAGAGGCTTTGTTATCATGAATGATATTCTTTTTGGCCAATTTATCAATCATTGATATAACGCTTGACAATTTAGAAGTAGCATCTACTTTATCAGTGGCTATCCTTAACGCTTTAATAGCATTACGAGTAGTTTTGTGTTGGTATCTGTTTAAAACTCTTCTTTTTTCGTTGCTTCTAATTCTTTTTAAAGCTGACTTATGATTTGCCATTTGTTTGAATAATTTTCTTTATTAATTTTTTGTTGTAGCCCGTAGCGGAATCGAACCGCTCTTACATGGATGAAAACCATGCGTCCTAACCGATAGACGAACGGGCCATACTTCTCTAATGCGGATGCAAAAATACAACTATTTTTTAGACGTACAATAGTAGAGGAGAAAAAAATATTTTTTTTTTAATATGCCTTTGCAAACAAAACTCTTCCAACTGATGATTTACCAGTGAGAATGCACTCTCCAGCTTGTTCTTCCCTATCTAAAGGGATGCATCTAATGGTTGCTTTTGTCAAATTTTTGATTTTTTCTTCCGTGGCCGCCGTTCCGTCCCAATGAGCCGATACAAAACCTCCCTTACCCTCTAGAACATCCGCAAACTCCTCAAAACTATTCACTTCAGTAACATGAGTATCCCGATAATTCAATGCTTTGTCAAATAAATCAGTTTGGATTTGTTCCAACAGTTTTTGAATGTAAATTGCAATTCCGTCTTTATTGACCGTTTCTTTCGACAAATTATCTCTTCTTGCTATTTCAAATGTTCCGTTTTCCAAATCATTTGGACCCACCGCAATTCGAACAGGAACTCCTTTTAATTCCCATTCCGCAAATTTAAACCCTGGTTTTTGAGTGGTTCTGTTATCATATTTTACGGCAATTTTTAGTTCCTTTAGTTGTGAAACCAAAATAGTGACCGCAGACGTAATTTCTTCTAACTGTGCTTCTGTTTTATAAATTGGGACGATAACCACTTGTATTGGTGCTAAATTAGGAGGTAAAACCAATCCTTTGTCATCAGAATGCGTCATCACTAACGCCCCCATCAATCGGGTGGAAACACCCCAGGAAGTACCCCAAACATACTCTTGCTTTCCTTCTGCATTGGCAAATTTTACGTCGAAAGCTTTGGCGAAATTCTGTCCCAAAAAATGTGAAGTTCCGGCTTGCAGTGCTTTACCGTCCTGCATCAAAGCTTCAATACAATACGTCTCTTCTGCCCCTGCAAAACGTTCTGTTTCGGTCTTCAATCCTTTAATAACTGGAATAGCCATAAAATTTTCAGCAAATGCAGCATAAACCTGCATCATTTTTTCAGATTCCTCGATTGCTTCGCTTCTTGTTGCATGAGCGGTATGGCCTTCTTGCCAAAGAAATTCAGCTGTTCTAAGAAACAATCGAGTCCTCATTTCCCAGCGTACCACATTAGCCCATTGATTTATCAATAAAGGTAAATCTCTATACGATTGCACCCATCCTTTGTAGGTAGACCAGATGATGGCCTCACTTGTGGGACGAACAATAAGCTCCTCTTCGAGTTTTGCATTAGGATCTACCATGAGCTTACCAGGATTGTCAGGATCGTTTTTCAATCTATAATGAGTTACAATAGCACATTCTTTGGCAAAACCCTCGGCATTTTTTTCTTCAGCTTCAAACATACTTTTTGGAACAAACAAGGGGAAATAGGCGTTTTGATGCCCTGTTTCTTTAAACATTCTGTCTAATTCCGCTTGCATTTTTTCCCAAATTGCATACCCATAAGGTTTGATGACCATGCAGCCTCTAACTCCTGAATTTTCGGCTAAATCGGCTTTTACTACTAACTCGTTATACCATTTTGAATAATCGTCTGATCGGGTGGTGAGGTTCTTGCTCATATTGAATAATTTGGCACAAATTTTGTTTTATTTTATTTAACTAAATAGTTTCGCAAAACTAACTATTTTTGTAATGTGCCACAATAAAAAAACCTACAGATATGAAAACTACTATTTCCCCCTCTCCCAACACACTTTTTTATTCTATAATTGGATTTTTTAGTTTTGTAGTGACCTCTTGCGGTTCTTATCAAAACACTTCCTACTACGATTCCGATGGAATATATGGAAATACTGAAGTCAGAAATAGCGAAAAAATAGCACAAAATAATTCAAGTAATCATTACAAAGAATACTTCAATTCTTTACAAAATGACAACCAACCAACGGAAATTTTCACCGATGTTGGAAATTACAACTCAAACATTTCAAACTCACAACAAAATGACAACCAAGGATATGGCAATAGTTTTGGTGGCTGGGGAAGCAATGTAACTAATCCTAATATAAATATTTATAATTCTAATTGGGGTTTAGGATGGGGATGGGACCCTTGGTATGGAAGTAATTGGGGTATGGGATTAGGATGGGGTTGGAATTCTTGGTATGGTCCTAATTGGGGTTGGGGTTGGAATAATGGTTTTGGCTGGAACGGTGGTTGGAATAACGGATGGAATAATTGGTACGGAAACGGATGGAACAATACCCATTATTATCCTGCAAATGGCCGAAGAGATGTAACAAATAGAAGCTCAAACGGAACATACAATTATAACAGCGGAAGAAATCGTTATTCAAATGATACAAATAGAAGTTCCAGTAATAGATCGTCCGTTCCTAATTTCAATAATCGAGGAGTAAACAATTCAAATTCTTATAGAAATAGTACTTCGAACACAAGAAACAATTCCTATACGCCCAACACCAACAATAATCCACAAAGAAACAATACCAATACTGCTCCTGCTAGAACTGAGAATAATGCTACAAGAACATACAGTGATCCTGGTAATCAAAGCAGCACACCTACACGTTCATTCACTCCAAGTTCGTCAGGAAGATCTTCAGGAAGTAATAGTGGCGGATATAGTAGCGGTGGAGGAAGTAGATCGTCAAGCAGTGGCGGAAGAAGATAAAAAAATTTAAACAAAAGTACTCTAAATTGATAAGACAACTGTTTCAATCATAAGACTATCAGAAAATTATAATTTATGAAAAGATTAATTGTACTAATTATAATGGTGTTGTTTAATACTGTTATTCACTCTCAGGGTATATCGGATGCCCTTCGTTATTCTCAAGATAATTTGAAAGGAACAGCTCGTTTCAGTGCTATGAGCGGCGCATTTGGAGCATTGGGTGGCGATTTATCATCCCTAAATGTTAACCCAGCCGGATCGGCAGTTTTCTCTAACAATCAGATGGCGGTAACCCTAAGTAATAACAGCACAAAGAATAATTCGAATTATTTTGGAACCAAAAGTTCGGATAGTAATAATTCCTTTGATTTGAATCAAGCGGGCGGTGTATTTATATTTAAAACCCAAGATCCAAAAAACGACTGGAAAAAGATCGCATTCGCTATAAACTATGACAAAACAAATAATTATGACAATGCCGTGTTTTCTGAAGGGAAAAACCAAACGAATTCTGTGGCCAACTATTTTTTATATTATGCTAACGCTGATCCAGAAAAAAACCAACCTGGTATTCCACTAGGAACGATACAAAATTACTATTACGAAGAACTTAATTTTGCAGAACAACAAGCTTTTTTAGGATACGAAGGGTATATTATAAATCCAGTTGACACCAATTCTAATAACATACTATATGATTCAAATATTCAATCTAGCGGCAATTATGATCAGAAAAACTCCATTTCAACTAATGGATATAATGGAAAACTATCCTTTAATGCTGCAACTTCCTATAAAGATAAACTCTATTTAGGAATAAATTTAAATTCTCATTTTACTGATTATAAAAAAACGTCGGTTTTTTACGAAAGCAATAAAAATAGTACAGGATTAAGAAATCTTACTTTCAGTAATGAATTATACACCTATGGTTCTGGTTTTTCGATGAATCTTGGTGCTATCGTTAAGGTAAATAAAGAAATAAGAGTAGGTTTAGCTTGGGAATCGCCATCTTGGTATACACTTAATGATGAATTGAAACAAGATTTAAGAACTACTGGTTTTAATTATTCTGATCCAAATGATATAACAAAAACAATCGCAGGACTTTCAGATGCTAACCCAGATTCTAATGTTACTATGATTTATGCCCCCTACAAACTTCAAACTCCAAGTAAAACCACGTTGAGTTTTGCTTATATCTTTGGAAAAATAGGACTAGTTAGTATTGATTATGCCATAAAAGATTATAGCAATACCCAATTCAAACCTGAAAATGAATTTAGCAACACAAATACAAGCATGGCTAATCTTCTAAACCAATCGGGCGAATTTCGAATTGGATGTGAATATAAAATCGAAGCTTGGAGCCTAAGAGCAGGATATCGTTTTGAACAAAGTCCTTACAAAGACAAAAATACCATGGGTAACTTATCCGGATTTTCTAGTGGTATTGGATATAATTTTGGCGCTACCAAACTGGATTTGTCTTATACTGCAACACAAAGGGATTCGAATCAATTATTTTTCAATAAAGGATTTTCTAAAGGCGCCGATATAAATACGACTATCAACACCATTACTGCAACCCTTTTGTTTGAATTATAGTAAGTTAGTTTAGTACAAGACTAAAGAATTAAGTAAGCCGTAAGTTCAAAAAATTTAATAGTGTTAATGGCATTAAAATCAATATTTTGCGTCATTTAGTCTGAGTTAAAGTCTGACATTGTATTATGATTGTTACTTAAATAAAATTTACTGCTGCATTATTCCAGAACGATTGGACTAATCAAAATTATAATTGGTATTTCACAAATCAAAAATTTTGAACAAAAAACAACATTCTTTTCAAGCAAAAAGGTTTAAATAACTATTTTTGCTCTCTAAATTTTGCATTATGCCAAATAAGAAATACAAAGTAGCGGTTATTCAATTGAATTTGAATGATGTTGCCGAAAACAACCTTAAAAAATGTTTAAATTGGGTTCGAGATGCTGCCAGTCAAGGTGCCGAAGTAATTTCGTTGCCCGAATTGTATAGCAGCCCCTATTTTTGTCAAAGCGAAGATGTGGCAAATTTTGAATTAGCTGAACCATTATATAGCACTTCTTTTGTTGCTTTTAGCGCTTTAGCAAAAGAATTAGAAGTCGTTATCATTGTTCCATTCTTCGAAAAAAGAATGGTTGGTATTTATCACAATAGCGCTTATATTATTGATACTGATGGCACCGAAGCCGGATTGTACCGCAAAATGCACATTCCAGACGATCCTCACTTTTACGAAAAATTCTATTTTACTCCTGGAGATTTAGGTTTCAAAACGTTCCCAACCAATAAAGGAAAAATTGGAACACTCATTTGTTGGGACCAATGGTTTCCGGAAGCGGCTCGTTTGACGGCTTTGCAGGGAGCTGAAGTGTTGTTTTACCCTACCGCTATTGGATGGCATCCCTTGGAAAAAGAACAATATGGCGAGAACCAGCACGGCGCATGGATGAACGTGATGAAAGGGCACGCTGTGGCAAATGGGGTTTATGTTGCCGCCGCAAACCGAATCGGATTAGAACAATACTTACCAAATACCGCTGGAATCCAGTTTTGGGGTTCTTCTTTTATTGCTGGACCACAAGGCGAAATTTTAGCACAAGCCTCGCACGATAAAGAGGAAATTTTAATCGCCGAAGTGGATTTGGATTTCCAAGAAAATGTGCGTCAAAATTGGCCGTTTTTTAGAGACCGCAGAATCGATGCCTTTGGTGATATTACAAAAAGGGCCATCGATTAATTATGAGTACTCCAAACAAGAGACGATTTCCTGCCGAATGGGAAAAGCAACAAGGCATTTTACTTTGTTTTCCTCATAATGGCAAAGATTGGCCAGGGAAATACGAAGCTATTCAGTGGGCTTTTGTCGAATTCATAAAAAAGGTTGCCACTTTTGAGCAAGTATTTTTAATAGTTGCCGATGAAAATTTAAAGGCAAAAGTCATTGAAATGCTGGAAACAGCCAGTGTTCAAATGGGTAATATTTCTTTCCTTATTCATAAAACCAACCGAAGTTGGATGCGCGATTCGGGTCCTATCATCATTAAAAATGGAATTCAAAGAGAAGCTTTGAATTTTAATTTTAATGGTTGGGCAAAATATAAAAACATCAATTTAGACAAACACGTACCTGCAAAAGTAGCCGAATTTCTAAATATTCCTCTAACCCAAGTTTTATACAAAGGAAAACCCGTAATTGTGGAAGGCGGAGCGATCGATTCTAACGGATGTGGCACTTTACTGACTTCTGAAGAATGTTTGATGCATCCAACAATCCAAGTTAGAAACCCCGGTTTTACCAAAGCCGATTATGAAGCCGTTTTCAAAGAATATTTGGGAATTACCAAAGTAATTTGGCTCGGGGACGGCATCGAAGGGGACGACACACACGGACATATTGACGATTTGTGCCGATTTGTAAATGAAGATACAATCATCACGATTGTAGAATCAAATCCAAAAGACACTAATTACAAACCTCTGAAAGACAATTTAAAACGATTACATAATGCGAAATTGGAAAACGGAAAATCTCCAAAAATAGTGGAGTTGCCCATGCCGAAACGCATCGATTTTGATGGTGTTCGATTACCAGCTAGTTATGCAAATTTCTTGATTTTGAACAAATGTGTTTTGGTTCCTACTTTTAATGATTCGAATGATAGAAAAGCACTAAATATTATTGCCGATTGTTTTCCGGACCGGGAAATTATAGGAATTAGCGCCATAGATTTTATTTGGGGTTTTGGAACGTTGCATTGCTTAAGCCAACAAATTCCGGAATAAAAAACACCAACATAATTACCGATGTTTACTATTTGTAATAAATTGATTATTTCTCTCTTACAAACGGAATTTTTTGTCCATCGCTCAAAACCATGTTGAATCCGTTTTTAGTTTCATAAAATTCAAATTTAAGTCCGGCTTCTTTTGATTCAAAAGTGTCTTTTGCAATAAGTTCCACTTTAAACATAGGATAATCCGTTATCTCAACATTGATGATTCCTCTTTTCTTTAAAAAGACTATTTTTATCGGATTATACTTATTGGCAAAAGTTCCTAAATAGCTATCCAACACCACGTCCTTTTCAACAATCCCAGTAGCTGAAGCCCAACTGTTGTTGCTTTCGTTACTGTCGGGGAACACATGGTCAGGATCAATAGTAATACTTTCAATTTCTTCATTGGAGTCATATTTAAAAGTCCAATCAATATTTCTTTGCCAAATTTCTACAGGTAATTTAACACGGTTCACTTTACCGCTTTTAGTTTTCACCTCTAAATTTACTGGCATTGCCATTTTTTCATAATTCTCTATCGTGATATAAACCCCTAACTTAGGATCATTATTTACATATTTGATCGAATTAATTCCCTGATCCAAACGCCAATTATTGATATAAAAGCCTCTCCAAAACCAACTTAGATCTTCCCCAGAAACATTTTCGATGGTTCTGAAAAAATCATCTGGCTGGGGATGCTTATATGCCCAACGTTCGACATAAGTGCGAAAGGCCAAATCAAATCGCTCAGGACCTAGAATTTGTTCCCGCAATAGTATCAAACCTGAACTTGGTTTAAAATATAATAAAGTACCCATATTGATCTCTTTCATATTATCAGGCGATCTCATAACTGGTTCTAAAGTTTCTTTTGTGAATTTATCTGCATTTTTATGCATGTCCATAGCCTCTATCTTGTACTCCCCATTATTAAAATCAAGGGAACTCAACGAATTGATGAATTCGTTAAACCCTTCATCCATCCAGCCAAATAAGCGTTCGTTAGACCCTACAATCATGGGGAACCAGGTGTGCCCAAACTCATGATCCGTAACTCCCCATAAATCCGCACCTTTATCCTTGTAATCGCAAAAAACAATACTGGGATATTCCATTCCCCCAACTATTCCTGCTACATTTGTTGCAACAGGATAAGGATATTCTAACCATCTTTTAGAATAATTTTCGATTACGGCCTTAGTGTATTCTGTAGCACGCCCCCATGCATCATTGCCTTCACTTTCTATGGGATATGCGGCTATTGCCATTGATTTTTTCCCGCTTGGTAAATTGATTCTTGCAGCATCTAAAATAAATGCGGCAGAAGAAGCCCAAGAAACATCGCGGGAATTCTTCATTTTGAAATGCCATGTTTTATATAAGTTGGCATTTGTCATTTGAGTAGATGCCGTTTTAACTTCCTCACTGGAACGCACCACAACAGTTTCATCGCTTTGTTTCGCTTTAGCAAAACGCTTCTGATGTTCCACGCTGTATACTTCTGTAGGATTTACCAATTCACCTGAACAAACCACAAAATGATTCGATGGGACTGTAATATTCATATCAAAATCTCCATATTCTAAATAAAACTCAGAAGCTCCCAAATACGGATGGGTGTTCCAACCTCTTATATCATCATATACACACATTCTTGGATACCATTGTGCAACGGTGAAAATCTTACCGTTTTTTGTTTCCAATATCCCCATTCTATCCGAACCCTCATTTGGTGAGATAAAGGAATAATCAATTTTAATTTTCACGACACCCCCTTTAGATTTTAACTCTTGAGGGAGGAAAACCTGCATTCGAGTGTCGCTAATGCTATATTTAGCCTCTTTTTCAATAGAAACTCCTTTAGTAGTGGTGACAATTTTTACCGATTTTATCTTATTACCCCCATCAAAAATCTGACCTTGGGCGCCATTTCTACTCCCATTTATGGGAATAATAGCATTTGCACGAGAATCTTGTTTGAATAAATTTTGGTCTAAATACATCCAAATAAAATTCATTTTGTCTGGACTATTGTTGGTATACGTTATGATACTCGTTCCGGATATTTCATTTTTGACTTCATTTAATTTAGTTGACAGTTGATAATCAGCCCTATTTTGCCAATATTCAGCTCCGGGCTGCCCACTTGCAGAACGAGTATTCGTTGCATCTTTTGTATAAAAAAAAGGAGCGAAAACATCGTGATAGACATATTTCGAAATTTGAGTTTTTATGTTTGAATCAGCAGAATTATTTTGCGCGCACAATGTTGAAATCCTTAATATTAGAATTAACAGTACTGTAATTTTGAAGGAATTGTTTTTCATATTTCATTAAATTTTATGAAGCAAATTACCAAAAAAATGAAGACGAAACCTAAATTAAAATTTAAATTTTGACAAAAATTTCGGCGTACATAAAAAAGTTGGGAAGATGTTATAAATTTGTGTGAGAGCAAATGGATTTGTAAGGAAGTTCATTTAAAAGAAAACGAATATTATGATGCAAGGTTTGTAGATACAATTATATATTCCATTTTGA
>JBIILD010000145.1:0-2936 GCA_044232845.1 Flavobacterium sp. | reverse complement strand
AGGGTGTACCTAAATTTATTTTCAACTGTTTTTTTTAACAGTGTTTTTTAATTATCCTTTTTCGTGGGGCACTTTAGTTTTGACTTTGGGTGACCTCCATAAAAAATACAAATCCGTTGTATTGATTGTACCACTTTTAAACTCTCGAACAACTCCCTTTAATTTTCCTTAAAAGGGGTACCACTATTAATTTTGTTTTAGCTGTTTTAATTTTTACAAAACACCCTATATAAAACATTATTTTTTTTTAATTGAGCTTGAGGTTATCCGTAAAATAAAAATCAACAATGCGATCCCAACTAATTATTTCTTTTAAAATTCTACAGTAAATAAAGAGAGATAAAATTTGTTGAATGTACGTGACAAAGAAATACGTAGCGTATTAATAAATGATTAATAAATCATTAATAACAAAATATTTTATTAAAAAAAAGAGTATTCAATAAAAAAAGACTGTTTTATTTTATTAATTGATAGTGATGGACCTATTGATATTGCTGGTTTTTGGAGGCTATCCCTTACTGATTTTGTATTTTTTTTGGATAGAAACTAGCCAAAAAAAATATTTTTTTTTTAACATTTTTTTATACCGTTCAACTGAAAATGTAGTTAGTTTTTTAAAAAAAATAGAAAAAAGTAAGAGGGAGTAGCCGTTACAATTTAACTAGATAACAATCCTTATTTGTTGTCGATTTTTAAATCCGGTATTTTTAAAAATAAGTAGTAAGTAAAATAGAAAGTCGTATCTTAAAAATAGGAAACTTATTGTAATTGTATGATTTTTATCTGTAGAGACTTTTGACTTTACGACATTACAACTTTCGACTTACTTAATCGGAATCCATTGTAATACTTTTTGAAATTGTTCTTGTTTTGAGATATTAGAATTATCAAATTCAATAGCATCTTTGGCTTTCACAAGCGGAGAATCCTCGCGATGGGTATCAATATAATCACGCTGCTCAATATTCTTTACAATTTCTTCAAAAGAAACTTTATCGCCTTTTTCTTGTAACTCTTTAAATCGTCTTTCGGCTCGGGTGTGAGCACTGGCATTCATGAATATTTTTAGGGCGGCATTAGGAAACACAACGGTTCCAATATCTCTTCCATCCATCACAATCCCTTTATCTTTTCCTATTTCTTGCTGCTGATTGACAAGCATGGAACGGACTTCTGAAATTTCGGCTATTTTGCTCACATAATTAGAAACTGCAAGGGTGCGAATTTCTTTTTCAACATTAACACCGTTCAGATACATTTCAGCGAAACCTAAATCAGGATTGAATTTGAACATTAGTTTAATATCCGGCAAGCTATGAATCAGTGATTTCGAGTCCAAAAAATCTTTCCCAATATATCCCTTTTGCATAGCAAATAAAGCAACGGCACGATACATGGCTCCTGTATCCACATAAACATAGCCGAGATGCTTAGCCAATTCTTTGGCCAATGTACTTTTTCCAGTTGACGAAAATCCGTCTATTGCGATAATAATTTTATTGTTCAAAATTCCGATTTAAGGTTTAAAAGATTCGAAAAAGATTAATCATTAAAATTAATAGTTAAACCAAACAAGCTCGTGTTTCCGGCTAAGGTGTATTTAGAATACGAATAATTAAATTTTAATTTATTTAATTTCAAGCCAAAACCAACAGAAATTCCAGAGAAAGTTCGTTGTTCCAATAGTTTCAATTCTTGGGATCTTCTAAAATTGTAACTCATTTGAATGTTAAAGGATCTTTTTGGGAAAAGTTCCACTCCAAAAATTACATGTCGCATAGCATTACCCAAAAAAGAAACTTTTTTTTCAGTGGTACTGCCATCAAGGGAAGTTTGGGCTTGGGCAGGATTAGAAAAGGAAATGTTCCATTGTTGTAAATTATCTAGTGTAAGGTGCCAGCGAACGGGCACATTGTCTAATTCTTGCGAAACACCCGCCATAATTTCTAATGGCAATTTTTCATTAAACCCAGAATAAGTAGTGAATGAGGTTCCAATATTTCGAATAACCAATGCCCAATTCAGATCATTTTTCTCATCTATTACAACAGCTCCTATATCTAATGCGCCCCCAAAGGAATAATACCTTTCAAGCGAAGAGGAAATCAATTTTCCATTCGCCCCAATAAAAAGATTACTATTGGGCACGTTATAAGCATAGCCAAACGAAAGAGCTATTTCGCTTCCGGTAAATTGAGCGGTAGATTGACCATTTTCGTCATAACCGTCAAATTTACCATAATTTACATAATTTATTCCTGTTTGAATAGTTTGCAAACGTTCGTCATACTTATAAGCATAAGAGGCGGTTCCGTAAGTAACTTCGCCAAAATAACTGCCGTAATTCAACGCCAAATGATTGTCCATTGCCGAGTTGATTGTCGCGGGGTTAAAATGGGCTTGATTGACATCCTCGTCATAAATTGTAATCGTTTTGCCGCCCAAAGCCGCTTGTCGTGGTGAGGTTACCAAGTTCAAAAACTGATAAACATACTTCCCTCCTATTTGACCGTATGAAACAGTACAAACGGCAAATAAAATGAGTGCTACAATTTTTTTTTGCATCCTTTAAATTACGAATCAGTATAGTAAGTAAGTCGAAAGTTTTAATGTCGTAAAGTTAAAAGTCTCTATATAGTGAAAGACTATTTAAAATCATACCCTTACAATAAATTTAATATTTTTAAAAAAAAATTTAAAATCCGACATTTTATTTCACTTAGAACTTAAAACGCAAATGCGAAGATAAAATTATAAAAGTATAAATTTCCTTTTTCGTACCGAATTTTTGAAGTAAATTCTAAATAAAAAAATTCCATCCTGAACCTGAGGATGGAATATAATTTATTCAAAGAGTTTGATTATAAAACCTTTGCGTTTTTCACCTTTTGGTTAGTGATGGCAATTTTCAATACATCAATCATTTCTTTTAC
>JBIILD010000144.1:0-2939 GCA_044232845.1 Flavobacterium sp. | reverse complement strand
CGGAAAATTGCCATGGCCAGAAATGATGCAACAATACAATGTTGTTGAGCCAAGTTTTGCAAATAGAATTTTGACGATGGCCGAAGAAGAACAACAAAAACACATTCATAGAATAGAAAATAAGCAACTTAATGTATCTGTTATTATGGCAATTTTTGGAATTATTTCAGGACTAATTGCCTTGGGAACACTTTGTTATTTATTATACCTTGCCATTGAAAAACAAAATACAGCAATTTCACTGGGAATAACTGGAATTATGGCAACAGTAATTACAGTTTTTGTAATAAATAGAAGTAAATCAAAATAATTTTTTATTAATATCCCCTCTACAGCTAACTATATTTTTACAACTAAAAAATATTTTTTTAGATAGATTTTGCCATCACTCCACAAATTTCCTATAGTTTTGGGCTTCATTTCACTAACTCTTCTTAATAAAGAATATCTCCTTAAAAAAAGAATTAATATTTTTTCATTAATTCACCTCCAACGATTGCAAAGTCACCAAATTAGCATAATTCCCATTCAAATTCAATAACTCTTCGTGAGTGCCTTGCTCTACGATTCTACCTTTTTTCATCACTACAATTAAATCGGCATTTTGTATCGTAGATAAACGGTGGGCGATAACAATAGAAGTTCTATTTTCCATCATGTTTTCTAAACCCACTTGAACTAATTGTTCAGATTCTGTATCCAAGGCGGAAGTAGCTTCATCTAAAATCATAATTGGTGGATTTTTCATGACCGCTCTCGCTATAGCCACACGCTGGCGTTGCCCTCCTGAAAGCATTCCTCCACCATCGCCCACAGGACTGTTATATTGCCCCGGAAATTCCGAGATAAAATGATGCGCATTGGCCGTTTTTGCCGCACTAATAATACCTTCCATATCAGGATTGTCTATACTCAAGGAAATATTATTGGCAATTGTGTCATTAAACAAAATAGAATCTTGCGCTACAATTCCCATTTGTTTTCGTAAGGAATCCCCAGTAACATTCTTGATGTCTATCCCATCAAAAGTGATGCTGCCTTCGGTCACATCATAAAGTCGCGTTACTAAGTTGGCCAAAGTAGATTTGCCACTACCCGACTCTCCTACCAAAGCAACTCTTTTTCCTTTTGGAACCGTTAAATTAAACTCTCTTAAAACATATTCGGAATCGTATTTAAAAGACACATTGGTAAATTTAATCTCTGAGTTAAATTCTGTAATGATTTTGGCATCTGGATTGTCTTGCAAGTGATTCGTGGCGTCTAAAATAAAAGCAACCCGCTCGTAAGCGGCATTTCCGCCAAGTAAGGCTTGATTAGCTTTGGTAATCGCTTTAGCCGGTGTGAGTATTTGGTAGGCCAAACCCATGTATGCGATGAAAGCACTTCCGCTCATTGAGCCATCAATCAACACCAAGGAACCGCCGTAAACTAATAGAATAGAAATGACAAAAATGCCTAAAAATTCACTCATAGGTCCCGCCAAACTCATTCGAGCCCCCATCTTATTATTTAAAACATTAATGAACTCCGTAGATTTATAATACCTATTGATGAAAAAATTCTCTGAAGTGAAATTTTTAATGATTTTTATCCCCCCGATTGTTTCTTCAATGTCTGATAATAAATGCCCTTCTAATGAAAAAATATCTCCTGATTGGCTTTTAATGGATTTGCTCATCCTTGAAATTAAATATCCTGAAATCGGCAGAAAAAAACACACAAAAATCGTTAATTTCCAACTGATTAAAAACATGGACGCTAGGGTAAAAAAAATTGTCAAAGGTTCGCTCACCATCATTAAAACGCTCATAAAAGCTGCTTTTATCGTATTTACATCCGAAGTCATCCGTGAAATTAAATCTCCTTTTCTTTCATTAGAGAAAAAAGAAACCGGTAAGCTAATTATTTTTTGATACACATCATTTCTCAAATCTTTCAAAATTCCATTATTCAAATAAGTCATATAAACTATCGAAATAAAGTTGAACAGATTTTTCAGCAAAAAGGTTGATAGTACAAAAACTACCATCCACATCAAAGTACTTAAAACGCCTTCTTTTTGAGTGTTGTTTGTGATGAAATAATTCAACGAATCCTCTAAAAAATGTTTGTCAATACTTTTAAACCCCTCGTAAACGGGTTTAACATATACTTTTTGTCCATCTTCAAATAATACTTTCATTAAAGGAAAAAGAGAAAGCATCGAAATGGCAGAGAAAAGAGCATATAATACATTAAATATAATACTGACAATGAAATTTCTTTTATGTGGTATTAAATATTTTAAAAAACGTTTAAAATTTTTCATTAAATAACTTTAGATTAGCGCCTGACCAAAAAGTGGAAAGGTTTATTTTTGGGACAAAGATAAAATTAAATTAGCTTTAAAACTATTGTGAAAGATCGAAAAAAAACTGTGACAGTATAACGAAACGATTGGGTTAATTCCAAATGCCTAAAGGTATTAGTCAAATATATTTTAGTCCAATCGAGCGCAGTCGAAAGGCTCGGACGGAGAATAAGACTAGTTGATAGGGATAAACAATAATTAGTATAAAAAAAAGGCTGTCCTTTCGAACAGCCTCTTTTACAAAAAAACAATTATTATGAATCTTTAATTCTTAATCACTCTTAGTGTTTTCACGTTTGCTCCTTGGTTTACAATTACATTGTAAATTCCAGATGCATAGTTAGACCCTATTTGATCATCAGAGTTCATTTGACGCTGTTCGATCGAACGACCCAACATATCATACACCTGTACTCCAAATGATTTTCCATTTCCAGATTTAACTTTAAATCCTTCTATAGATGGGTTTGGATAAGCAGTTACACTGAATTCGTCGGCAATAGCAGCGCTAGCTTCTCTACAACCAGCAACTCTTTTCACTGTAAGCGATTTAGTAATACTGTTTCCAGTACCGTTAGTTGCATAA
>JBIILD010000056.1:0-10828 GCA_044232845.1 Flavobacterium sp. | reverse complement strand
TTAGCTTTCTTCTGCCCATTTGTTGTACTTCTAACGCTGGTTTTTTTACAACAATCCCGTTCCAAATTTTTTCAGTTTCTTTAGATCCAAATGAAATTATCATATCTTTTGCGTTACTAACGTCAAAGGTATGTAAAAAAATTATTATTTCTTCCTGAAAACATATTTAAATTTTAGTAGTTAGAACCCCCCCCCTTTATTTCATTTGAAAAAAATATTTTTTAGTATAGGTTTCAAGTTAAAACAGACTATTTTTGTGGGACTTAATTACTGCACAATGACAATTTTACTACTGGGTTCTGGAGGAAGGGAACACGCTTTTGCTTGGAAAATGATTCAAAGTCCGCTTTGCGACACACTTTTTGTGGCTCCTGGAAATGCAGGTACAGCCTCGATAGCCAACAATGTTGATATGAGTCCAACGGATTTTGATGCCATAAAAACTTTCGTGATTCAGGAAAAAGTAGAGATGGTGGTTGTGGGTCCAGAAGATCCATTGGTAAAAGGAATTTTCGACTTTTTCAGAAATGACGAAGATTTAAAAAATATTCCAGTTATAGGTCCATCAAAATTAGGCGCCACTTTAGAAGGAAGTAAAGAGTTTGCCAAAGAATTTTTGATGAGACACAATATTCCAACGGCTGCTTATGATAGTTTCACGTCCGAAACAGTGGAGAAAGGATGTGATTTCTTAGAAACGTTACAGCCTCCTTATGTTTTGAAAGCAGATGGATTGGCAGCGGGAAAAGGTGTTTTAATCATTCCCGATTTGGCGGAAGCCAAGGAAGAATTAAGAAATATGTTGGTACATCAAAAATTCGGTGCTGCCAGTTCCAAAGTGGTCATCGAAGAATTTTTAGATGGAATTGAATTGAGCTGCTTTGTTTTGACCGATGGTAAAAGCTATAAAATCTTGCCAACGGCCAAAGATTACAAACGTATTGGCGAAGGCGACACAGGATTGAATACAGGCGGAATGGGCGCTGTTTCTCCGGTCCCTTATGTTGATGCCGTCTTAATGGAAAAAATAGAAACGCGTATCGTTAAACCAACTATTGAAGGTTTTCAGAAAGACGGAATAGAATACAAAGGATTCGTCTTTATTGGATTAATTAATGTAAACAACGAGCCCATCGTAATTGAATACAATGTAAGAATGGGTGATCCCGAGACTGAAGTGGTTGTTCCAAGAATGAAATCGGATTTGGTGGCATTGTTTTTGGCTGTGGCCAATGAAAAACTAGACGAATTTACCCTTGAAATTGATTCAAGAAGTGCCACAACCGTCATGTTAGTTTCTGGAGGTTATCCAGAAGATTTCGAAAAAGGAAAAGCGATTACAGGATTGGAGTACATTGAAGATTCCATTGTTTTTCACGCAGGAACGAAGCTCAATAATGGCCATGTGGTTACCAATGGCGGAAGAGTTTTGGCCATAACATCCTACGGGAATGATTTTCAAGAGGCCATAAAAAAATCCTACCAAAACATAGAAAAACTACATTTTGATAAGATGTATTTTAGAAAAGATATTGGAAATGATCTATAATTTTATTTCCCCTTCGGTGGTGTGGGAGCTACTTTAAAAAAGAATGCGCCGTTGTATCTTGGTTTTCTTCCCCTTTTTCATCATAGATTTTCAATTGTTTGCACCAATATACAATGGCTACAGAGCAAATAATCATAAAAATCCAATTTATAGCGTTAGCAGCAAACCAATGAGTAAGCTCTAATTCTCTTAAAAAATCTTGAGGTATAAAAAATATTGATTCAAAAAACCACTGAATTCCTTCAAAAAATGCTTTCATTATGTTCGTCGTATTAGTTAATTATTTTTTGTGAAACCTAACTTTGTAACTATTTTTAATAAAAAAAATACTTGTTTCGTTTCATTATATTACAAGTGTTATATTTACAAGCACAAAAGTATAAAATATCCTTATGATAACAAGTGTTTTTAAAAAATCTACGCCATTAAATTTTATTTTGGTAGTAATTTTAATGCTAGTTTTCTTTTTAGTCTATCAATTTCAAGACTTGACTTGGACCAGTTCTATTGGTTCAATTATGAAAAAAGCAGGATTTTTTATCGTTTCACTTGGCACTATCTTTATTGCAAATTTCATCGCTAAGAAAAATGGTTTGAGCAAAGACAGTGGCTACATGCTTTTATTTTACTTTTTATTTCTGTTATTTTTCCCTTCCGTATTGAATAACCTAAATATAATTGTATCCAATTTTTTTATTCTCCTAGCCCTTCGTAGATTAATTTCGCTACAATCATTAAAAGCTTCGAAAGAAAAAATATTCGATGCTTCATTGTGGATTTTTATAGCGGCATTATTTCATTTCTGGAGCATTTTGTATCTTATTTTGGTATTTATTTCGATACTTTTTCATGTATCTAGAGATTATAGAAACTGGATTTTACCATTCATTGCTTTTTTTGCCGTGGGAATCATATCCATGTTTTTTTCAATAACATTTCATAAAAACGTAATTGCATTTATAAATGCTAATGCAATGACCAATTTTGAAATGGATTATTTCACTAATAACTATCAAAACGCAGCCTTTTCTATCTATTTAACGATAGCATTGTTTTTTGTCATTTCCATGTTTGCCTCCCTTTCTAATAAACCGATGTTATTGCATACCTCATTCAAAAAAATTATAGCTTCCTTTTTTATTGGAATCATAATTTTTATTATTTCTTCCAATAAAAGTAATGATTTATTACTCTTTACATTTGCCCCATTAGCAATGATGGCAACAAGTCACATTGAAAGTAAGCAGTGGCAATTGAAGCAGGAAATAGTCTTATTTGTAGTCATTATCTGCAGTTTATTTGCGTTTTTCTCCCAATTATAATTTAGTGCCAAAAGCCAAATCACCAGCATCGCCCAAACCTGGAATAATATATTTTTTTTCATTCAATTTTTCGTCCAACGCCGCTACCCATAGATGGCAGGAATTAGGCAGATGTTCCTCGAGATAGGCAACGCCTTCTGGCGAAGCAACAATAACGGCAATATGAATTTCTTTTGGAGTTCCCCTTTTCATTAATTTAGTATAGACAGCAAGGATTGACTTTCCTGTAGCCAGCATGGGGTCAAGTAATACCAAGTTTTTGTTTTCAATATCGGCTACAGCTTGGTATTGAACTACAATATCAAAATAATCATCATTGTAGGGATGGTGTCGAAAGGCTGAAATAAAGCCATTTTCGGCATGGTCAAAATAATTCAAAAACCCCGAGTGCATCGTTAGTCCGGCTCTTAAAATTGAACATAAAACCAATTGATCATCAATTTCGGTGGTTTTTTTAACTCCCAAAGGAGTCTGGATGGCGATGTCTCTATAATGCAAATCTTTGCTCAATTCATAAGCCATCACTTCGCCAATACGCTCCATATTTCTTCGGAAACGCATACTGTCTTTTTGAACATCTACGTTTCGTATTTGTCCCAAAAAGTGATTCAGGACGCTATTATTTTCGGACAGATAATGAATTTGCATGGTTTGTTTGAATTAGGATTTAGAACATCAAACTTTCAAAGTTTTTTCAAACTATAAAAGTATAAAAAAGTATCTTTGCCTTTTAATTTTAAAAGATATGTTTTCAAAATTAGCCTATTCCGTTTTTGAACAAAGTATTCAAGATTATCACCTTTTTGATACTGTAGACCAACCCATAAACAACCCTTTTCCAAAGGAAAAATTAGAACATTTATTATATCTAAAAAACTGGATTGACACCGTTCAATGGCATTTCGAGGATATTATCCGTGATCCTAATATTGACCCCGTTGCAGCACTAACCTTGAAAAGAAGAATCGATGCTTCAAACCAAGAACGTACAGATATGGTGGAATACATTGATGGTTATTTTCTTCAAAAATATGCTCATGTTGACGTAAAAGACACTGCCAAAATCAACTCCGAAAGTCCCGCTTGGGCATTTGACCGATTGTCTATTTTAGCCTTAAAAATTTACCACATGAACGAAGAAGCCAATCGTAAAGGGGCTTCGCAAGATCACAGAGACAAATGTCAGGCAAAATTAAATGTGTTGTTGGAACAAAGAACGGATTTGTCATTAGCAATAGAGGATTTGCTTGTAGATATCGAAAACGGCGATAAATTCATGAAAGTTTACAAACAGATGAAAATGTATAACGATGATGATTTGAACCCGGTTTTGTACCAAAACAAGAAATAATTTTCGACAACACGCATTTGTCAAAAAAAATCCAACATATAGCCGTAATAAGACTTTCTGCAATGGGAGACGTCGCCATGACGGTTCCTGTTTTACGGGCTTTAGTGGCACAAAATCCCGATGTGAAAATTACGGTGGTTTCGCGAGTATTTTATAAGCCTATTTTTAAAAATATTCCAAATATTAATTTCTTTACCGCTCATGTTCATCATAGGCACAAAGGATTATTGGGATTATTTCGCTTATATAAAGATTTGAAATCAAAAGGAATTACAGAAATTGCCGATTTGCATAATGTGTTGCGCTCTAAAATCATTCGAACACTATTTTCTATAAGCGGAATAAAAACGGCATCCGTTGACAAAGGCAGAGCTGAAAAGACATCCTTGACACGAGCCAAAAACAAAATTTTCAAACCCTTACCTACGATGTTCGAACGATATGCCAATGTATTCGAAAATTTGGGTTTTTCTCTAGATTTGTCTAATCCGGTATTTCCACCAAAACAAAAATTAGACGCAGAAATAATCGATTTAATTGGAGAGAACTACCAGAAATTAATTGGAATTGCGCCTTTTGCGCAATACGATTCCAAGGTATATCCTTTGGATTTAATGCAACAAGTAATCGACAAATTAGCTTCAACCAAAACCCATAAAATCCTCCTTTTTGGGGGTGGCAAAAAAGAAATAGAATTACTCCGTTCGCTTTCAAAGGGAAAAGAAAACGTTGTTATTGTTGCCGGGCAGCTCAAGTTTAAACAAGAATTGCAACTCATCAGCAATCTCGATGTGATGCTTTCAATGGATTCCGGAAATGCGCATTTAGCAGCCATGTTAGGCGTGAAAGTGATCACGCTTTGGGGTGCTACGCATCCTTATTCCGGTTTTTCGCCTTTCAACCAACCTATTGAAAACGCTTTGGTTTCGGATAGAAATTTGTACCCAAAATTACCCACTTCGGTGTATGGGAATAAAAAAGTGGCGGGTTATGAAGACGCGATGCGGACGATTTCAGTTGAAGAAATAGTATCTAAAATTCTGGTGTAATTGGTGGTATTTGAGTAATAGCACTTATTGGTTGTTGGCAAAATAAGCCTGTCGCTCATAAATGCATTAGATCTCTCGTGAGCGATAGCTAAATTATATTCCGTGCCCATTACATTGGGTAACTAATTTATTAAAACCTTGCTGGGGATAGTGCTGATTTTATTCAAAATTGGAGGTGTGTTCCTGTATATTCAAAATTCATGTTTATGGATTGGGGGCTTTTTGGTAAAATTGCTCATCTGAAAAAATCTATAAAAAAACCTCGCTGTTTGCGAGGGTTTGTCATTTAAAATATTTTTGGTTCTAATCATAGCTAAAACTAACGTTCAGACTGCAAAACCAAAGCTATGTACTTTCAGTCGATAGGTGTCGATTTAATTATCCTTTCAAAGCTTCCGCTCCACCAACGATTTCTAAAATCTCATTAGTAATCGCAGCTTGACGGGCTTTGTTGTAAGTCAGTTTCAATTGATCTCTCAATTCGGTGGCATTGTCTGTTGCTTTGTGCATGGCGGTCATACGCGCTCCGTGTTCAGAAGCAAATGAATCTCTGATTCCTTTGTATAATTGTGTTTTCAATGATTTTGGAATCAAGGTCAACACGATTTCTTCTTTGGATGGTTCAAAAATATAATCACCTGTTGAAACTGGGGTATCAGATTTTATGGGAGCCAACGGCAAGAATTGTTCTACTTGAACGATTTGTGTTGCCGCATTTTTAAATTGGTTGTACACCAATTCGATTTTGTCATACTCGCCAGAAACAAATTTTTGGGTCAAGGTTTCGGCAATTACGGTTACATTGTCAAAAGTCAATGCGTCAAAAACCTGACTTTGATTGTCAACAACAGTAAGTGTTTTAGTCAAAATGTCGTTTCCTTTTTTACCGATGGCAAAAACATCTACTTGTTTGCCTGGGTAATAATCAGCACGGTTTTTAACTTCTTTGATTATATTGGTATTAAAAGCACCACACAAACCTCTATTCGATGTGATGGCAACAACCAATACTCTTTTAACCTCACGTTGCTTTGTGAATTCTCCTCCCACGTCTCCATCAAGAGTCGCCGAAAGATTTTGCAATAATTCCGTTAATTTTTCGGCATAAGGTCGCATTGCCGTGATGGCATCTTGTGCCTTCTTTAGCTTTGCTGCAGAAACCATTTTCATCGCAGCAGTAATTTGCATCGTCGACGAAACGGAAGTAATTCTATTACGGATTTCCTTTAAATTTGCCATTTTATTATGGGTATTGGGTATTGGGTATTTGGTGTTGGGTGTTGGGTGTTGGATTCTGTTTTACCTAAAACCCAAGACCCAAAACCTTGAACCTAATTAGTTATATTTCGCTGAAACTTCTTTAGCTGCTGCTTCTAAAACGTCTGTGATTTCGTCAGTCAGTTTACCTGCTTTCAATGCATCAAGCGTAGCCCTGTTTTTGTTGTTCAAGTAGTCCAAGTAGTCTTTTTCGAATTCTTTTACTTTATTCACAGGAACATTACGCAACAAGTTTTTAGAACCTGCATAGATAATAGCCGTTTGGTTTTCAACAGTATAAGGGTCGTTTAGATTTTGTTTCAAAATCTCCACGTTTCTTTTTCCTTTTTCAATTACATTTAAAGTAACGGCATCTAAATCAGAACCAAATTTAGCAAACGCTTCTAATTCGCGGTATTGTGCTTGGTCTAATTTTAATGTACCTGCTACTTTTTTCATTGATTTAATTTGTGCGTTACCCCCAACACGTGATACCGAAATACCCACGTTAATCGCTGGACGAACCCCTGAATTAAACAAATCACCATCCAAGAAAATCTGACCATCAGTGATCGAAATTACGTTAGTTGGTATATATGCAGAAACGTCACCGGCTTGAGTTTCGATAATTGGCAGCGCCGTCAATGAACCTCCACCTTTTACGATACCTTTCAAAGTATCTGGCAAGTCATTCATATTTTTGGCTATATCATCATCAGCAATTACTTTACAAGCTCTTTCCAATAAACGAGAGTGTAAGTAGAAAACGTCTCCAGGATATGCTTCACGTCCCGGTGGTCTTCTCAACAAAAGAGAAACCTCACGATACGCAACGGCTTGTTTAGATAAATCATCATAAACAATCAAGGCTGGACGACCAGAATCTCTAAAATATTCTCCAATTGCGGCACCTGCCATAGGAGCATATACTTGCATCGGAGCTGGATCAGAAGCATTAGCAGCCACAATTACTGTGTAAGCCATTGCGCCTCTTTCTTCCAACATTTTTGCGATTCCTGCTACCGTTGACGCTTTTTGTCCAATGGCAACATAGATACAGAATACAGGTTTTCCTGCATCGTAAAATTCTTTTTGATTCAAAATAGTATCCAAACAAACGGTAGATTTACCGGTTTGACGGTCACCAATAACAAGCTCCCGTTGCCCACGGCCTACTGGAATCATAGCATCTACTGCTTTGATACCAGTTTGTAATGGTTCCGTAACTGGCTGACGGAAGATAACTCCAGGCGCTTTTCTTTCTAATGGCATTTCGAATAATTCACCTGTAATCGGTCCTTTTCCATCAATTGGAAAACCAAGGGTGTTTACTACCCGTCCTACCATTCCTTCACCTGTTTTAAGCGAAGCAATACGTTGTGTTCTTTTTACAGTTGAACCTTCTTTGATTCCTGTTGATGGTCCTAGAAGTACCACACCCACATTGTCTTCTTCCAAATTCAATACAATCGCCTCAAGACCATTGTCAAATTCTACAAGCTCACCGTACTGAACGTTAGAAAGTCCGTAAACACGGGCAATTCCATCTCCAACTTGAAGTACAGAACCTACTTCTTCTAATGTAGCACCAGATTCAAAACCTTCTACTTGCTTTTTTAATATTGCTGAAATCTCAGCAGGTTTAATTTCCGCCATAATTATTTATAAATAACTAGTTACTTAATTCTCTTTTTAATACTTGTAATCTGTCGGCAATGGAAGCGTTGTATTGCTTATCGCCTATTCTTAAAATAAATCCTCCAATAATGGAAGGATCTACCGTGTTTTCAATGGTAATTTTTTTGCTGGATGAAATGCTTGCTATTTTAGCCGAAACTTTAGCTTCTAAAGCGGCATCCATAGGAATGGCAGTAGTAACTTTGGCTACCTCAACACCATTCATAACATCAAACAATTTGTTATATTCTACTGCAATACCATCCAAGATTTCAAATCTTTTGTTTTCCAATAATAAGTGAAAAAGGCTTTTGGTAACTGCATGAACAGAAGCAAAAACTTCTGAAACAACATTCTTTTTAGCATCCGTTTTTATAAGTGGATTTTGAATGAAAGAACTCAATTCAGAATTCGATGTTATTGTTTTTGCAATCAATGCCATATCAGCACCTACTTCAGAAGCGACTTTTTTGGAGTCGGCTATTTCTAAAATGGCTTTTGCATAACGAATTGCTGCTCTCGTACTTGACATATTAGTTTAATTTAGCGTCGCCTAACATTTTCTCCACTAATTTTACTTGAGCTTCTTTGTTAGACAATTCGTCTTTTAATAATTTCTCTGCAATTTCAAGTGACAAAGTAGAAACGTGTAGTTTCAATTCGGCCATAGCTGCATTTTTTTCGCTTTCGATGGCGGCTTTTGCTTGTTCGATCATTTTCAATCCTTGAGCTTGCGCTTCATTTTTAGCATCGGCAACCATTTTGTCTTTCATTTCACGTGCATCTTTCAATAAAGAATCACGTTCCATTCTTGCTTCTTGCAAAATACGTTGATTATCCGCTTGAAGGTTTTGCATTTCTTTTCTGGCGTTGTCTGCAGAAAGTAAGGCGTTTTTGATTCCTTCTTCTCTTTCGTTAACAGCATCCAAAATAGGTTTCCAAGCAAATTTTTTCAATAACAAAATCAATCCAACAAAAATTATTGTTTGCCAGATAAATAATCCAAACGAAAAATCATTTATTAACTTTTCCATAGTATGTCTTTAATTGTATTCTTTTAATTTAATTTAAAAACTAAAGCTGCAACCAACCGTTACAGCTTTTTGTTTTGAATAATTATACAGCAAATAAAGCTGCAAATCCAATACCTTCAATAAGCGCAGCTGCGATTAGCATGGCTGTTTGAATTTTTCCAGTAGCTTCTGGTTGACGAGCGATGGCGTCCATTGCAGAACCACCGATTCTACCAATACCAATACCTGCTCCAATAACTACTAATCCTGCTCCAACGATTTTAGGAATTTCCATAAAAATATGTATTAAAAATTAAACATTCAAAATGATTTTAGATTTTAGATTAACGATTTTAGATTTCAGAATAGCAAATCTGCATTCAAAAATCTGCAATCAAAAATCTGCAATCTAGTGAGCTTCTTCGTGATGATGCTCCTCCACTGCCGATCCAAAATACAATGCTGATAACATGGTAAAGATATAGGCTTGCAATAATGCCACTAAAATTTCGATGATTGAAATAGCAAATGACAACATAAATGACAAGCTACTTCCCAACCAACTTTTAAAAATAAATATCAATCCTATCAAACTCATTAATACAATGTGTCCCGCAAATATATTAGCGTACAAACGTATCATTAATGCAAAAGGTTTGATGAATACTCCCAATAATTCTATCGGTGCCAAAATTATTTTCATTGGAGTTGGCACGCCTGGCATCCAGAAAATGTGTCCCCAATAATTCTTGTTGGCTGTAAGCGTTGTGATTACGAAAGTGATTACCGCTAAACCAAAAGTAATGGCAATATTTCCTGTAACGTTGATTCCAAGTGGAGTCAAACCAAAGATATTCAAGAACCACACAAAGAAAAAGATGGTCAATAAATAACTCATATATCTTTTATAGTGCTTTTCGCCAATGTTTGGAATCGCAATTTCGTCGCGGATGTACAATACGATTGGTTCGAAAAGTCTGCCAAAACCTGAAGAAATTCCTCCGTTTTTAGCATACGATTTTGCCAAACTGACAAATAGTAAAAACATCAGTAAAGCCACAACCATAATGGTTAAAACTCCTTTGGTAATAGAAAGGTCAATAGGTTTTTCGTTTGTTGGATGTCCGTGCTCCTCAGTTAAATTACCCGCAGCATCGGTTTTGTATATTTTTTCGTGGTGTAATTTGTAGTAATTTCCGTTTGATTCCGCAACTGCTTCACCATGGTGGAATTTTGATGAAGAAAAAACGTGAACTCCATTATCCCAGAGAATAATTGGCAATGGAAAACCATAATGTGCTCCTGTTGCTTCATCTGCAAAAAGAGAAAAATCGTGACCATCCAAAACGTGGTGGCCAATTACTTCTTTTATTTGTTCTTTAATTGCTGATGTTTCCTCTTCTGCTATAGGAGCAACTTCGCTTGCAACAGTGGTTGTTTCAGTTTGTGCTGGAGTGCTTTCAGATGGTGTATTTGAGAAACCAACTATTGGAAGACAAGCTATTAAAATTGTTATTATAAATTGAAGTGGTTTGTTTGAAATCACCATAACTGTTAATTATCTTAATTTTTACTTTCTGAAATTGGGTGCAAAGGTACATTTTAAATTA
>JBIILD010000143.1:0-2988 GCA_044232845.1 Flavobacterium sp. | reverse complement strand
CATAGGCTCTTTTAGAACCTCCCAT
The DNA here is from genome assembly GCA_044232845.1 of Flavobacterium sp. Taxonomy (GTDB): domain Bacteria; phylum Bacteroidota; class Bacteroidia; order Flavobacteriales; family Flavobacteriaceae; genus Flavobacterium. The sequence continues at coordinate 2,963 of JBIILD010000143.1, read as the reverse complement.
ATCTGGAGATGCAATGGTCAAATTTTCTAAATTTAAACTTTTTACATAAGGCAAAAAGATAGTCGATGCAAAAAGGTGGTCTACTGGTTTTTCAAAGAATCCTTGAATTTGGTCTGCGTGCAAATCCATCGTCATTATTCTAGTTGCTCCGGCAGTTTCTAACAACTTTGCCGTTAGTTTTGCCCCAATCGGAACCCTTGGTTTGTCTTTTCTGTCTTGTCTTGCCCAGCCAAAATAAGGAATGACAGCAGTTATATGTCTTGCCGAAGCACGTTTTGCAGCGTCTATCATCAACAACAATTCCATCAGATTATCTGCATTTGGAAAAGTGGAACAAACAATAAATACCCGCAGTCCTCGGATTGACTCCTCATAAGACGGCTGAAATTCTCCGTCACTATATTTGGACATTGTCATTTTACCTAAAGGAATCCCGTATTCCTTTGCCATTTTTTCAGCAAGATAAACACTTTGTGAACACGCAAAAATTTTAGCTTCTTGTTCTAGGTTTGACATTAATTCGTTTTTTTATTCCGCTACGCTCCATGATAACTCAGCTTATATATTTTTTTTAAAGCCAAATGTTTGTATGCGCCTCGGGTGTAGTTAGTTAGTCTGTTTCCTTTTAACGAGGTGCAAATTTAGCAATAAAATCGAACTTAGAAAGGAAATTTTAGAGAATTTTTATTAGAATTTGTTATAATATTTTTTACATTTGCACCGTGTTAAAGGAAAAGACGTCTAGCTATTGCTAAATATCTCTTTATTGCGTTGAAATAACTGTCGTTGTTTCAGGTCTGCTAAGCCCGGATGGCGGAATTGGTAGACGCGCTGGTCTCAAACACCTGTGGGAAACCGTGCCGGTTCGACTCCGGCTCCGGGTACATAGACGGACTTATTGGCTTTTTGCTGATAAGTCCGTTCTTTTTTTAGCTTATAATTTTCTGAAAAACAATTAGTTAAATCGAATAAAACACTTGTTTTTGAAGTTAGATTTTGTTTGTTTTCCAATGAGAATTGTAAACCCTCTGGAAACAGTAAACCTTGGAACTTTCTTTTCTTATTATACTCCAAAGAATGGTAGAATTCACGAGGGTTTTCGGTTGTTTTTAAAAAATATTTTAGTGCTTTATCTAAGTTAGATTTTTTTGAAGGGATAAAATCCAAATCTCTTGTTTTTTGTTCTATTTCATCTTTTAATTTTTTACCCTGTCTATCGAAAATATCTTTTGAAATTTCATTGGTTGCATATCGAAATTCCATTTTATCATAAGCTTCTTTTAGTTCATTGATTTCTCTTGATAACAATCTTTTCTTTTCAGTGCTATTTGAAGTATCATCCTCTATTAGTTTTTTCAACTGTATAGCGAATAGGTCGTGCATTACTTTCGGAAAGCTTAATTTGTCTAATTCCTCGTAAAACTGATCGTGTACTCCTTTGTTTTTGGATTTACTAAATGTTTCTGCGTTTACGGTTTTGTTGCAACAATTGCATTTGTAATAATAAATATTTTTTACTTTGTTATGGTATGAAGTCATCTTGGTATCACATTCGGCACAATTTAAAAATTGAGGGACTAAAGGGGTTGTTTCTTTTCCTTTTAACCGTGGAGTTCCTATTAACTTTGATTTGCTTAGAATTTGCTGTAGTTGGTTAAACTCTTTCATAGTTATCATGGGTTCCCATGAGCCTTTGATTAATCTTCCGTCTAATAGTCTGTTTTCAATGGTTCCAGTGTAAAATCTATTTCTCCATATGTCGGAAATAGTTTGTTTCTTCATTTTTACTCCTTTGGAAGACAACCATTCCATAATTTCAACATCGGTGTAGGATTTGTAAATTTTCATTTTGAAGGCTTCTTTGATAAACTTGCCTTCGTTATTTATTTTAATTTCTTGATAGGCTTGTACTTTTGTTGGGTCAGCAACCCTTGGTCCATAGTGGTCGTATCCTTTAGGTGACCTTCCAAAAACTTTTCCATTCTCTAACGAATTAATTAGTCCCGGTATTATAGTATCCTGACGGCTGAAGTTTTCTTTTTGAGCATAGAGTAGTTGTGTGGAAAACTCGTTTTCTGCCCTATCATTAAAAGTGTGATTGTCGGTACTTACAGAATACAAATACACGTTAAATTCTTTTCGTAGTCTAACGAATAATTGAATGTGTTCTGCACCGGCTCGACCAAACCTACTTGGTGACCAAATCAGTATCATTTTTGGTCTTTTTGATGCATGTGTTTTCTTTATTTTATCCATCAGTTCACCAAGCGTACTTTGAGTATTCAGTCTTTTTGAACTTTCATATTCCGCATCAAACTCTTGAGTGATGATTAAATTATTTGCTTTGGCAAAAGATTTAATCCTGTTGACCTGAGTTTCTATACTTCCATTATTGACAAATTGGTCTTTGGTGGACACCCTTGTATAAGACCAAACAATTGCATTGTTAAAATCACTAAGCGTTAAGTTCTTTTTTTTCATTTTTGTATTTGTCGTAAATTATTTTTGTAAAATCATATAATTGTCTTGAAAATTCAAAGGTGTTCTCTATAGTGAGTATCCCTTTTAAAGACGGTGCAACTTGAATGATGGTTTCGTAATCTAATAAATACTCAATTTCATTATGTGCGATAGATTTTAGGTCCATACCGTGTTAAGATTAACACGGGCTGGAAGCTCAGGAACCGATTAAGTGTTACAATAGACATTTGGTTAAGTTTTAATGGTTATTTTATAATTTCCTTGAGCTCTTGGTTCTATGATTATTTTTGAACCTAAAGGCAGTTTATTCGTTAGAAAAAACTTAGCTAACTCTTCTGGTTTTTTATGTTCTTCCGTGATTTTGATGATTTTTGGTAAACCATTTTGGTGAACTTCAATTTCTAATAACTTCGGTTTATCAAAAAATAAAACTCTACGGATTTGATTTTCTACAGAAGATAAATATTCTAAATCGGTGCTGC
>JBIILD010000142.1:0-2994 GCA_044232845.1 Flavobacterium sp. | reverse complement strand
ATGTATTGGTATTCTCATTCCTATATAATTTTTTTAAAAATTAAGTTTCTGAGGTGTTTCTAAAACATAGGTATGTATTACTTCTCGATAATATAAATGCGAAACAATACGCAGTTTTCCATGTCCCATCGAACTTATAGAGATTCCTTTTTGTTTTAATTTTTCCATCAAAACGGATTCGTTTATATGGGGTTGAACCGAGAAAATCAAGATCTTCGTTTCTATCGGTTCCACTTTAGCAACCCAATTTAGTTTTCCTAAAACAGCTCGTAATTCTTTGGTGCGTCTTTGGTCGTCTACCAATCTTTCGATATGGTTGTCTAATGCATAAATTGTGGCAACAACCAAATAGCCCACTTGTCGCATTCCGCCATCCAATATTTTACTAATGCGCAAAACTCTGTGAATCTAGGCTTTATCTGATATAATAAGAGAACCAATTGGCGCCACCAAACCTTTAGAAAAAAACAAATAATTATGGAAACTAAAAGCTGGAAAGATATTAAAGATAATGTTTATGGTGCTAAAGGTACTGATAGACGAGATACGCTTGAAAGAGATTTTGAAGGTTTTAAAATTGGGCTTCAACTAAAAAAAGCCAGGGAGGAAAACATTTAACTCAAACAGAACTTGGAGAACTTGTAGATAAAAAAAGAGAATATATATCAAGAATTGAAAATAATGGTAGTAATCTAACATTAAAAACCTTGTATGATATTGTAGAAAAAGGTTTAGGGGGTAAAGTAAAAATTCAAATAGAATTATAAATACCCTGCCTTACGATATAAATAATAATTAACCTTCAAATAGTGTTTAACTTTTTGGGGCAGTCTATAAAGGCTGAAACCAAAAAAGGCTATCATTTCTGATAGCCTTTCTGCTTTTGCTCCCCCCACTTAGGCTTGAAACATAAAACGTAACATTTCCTGGGTGGGTTTCGTAACAGTATCACTACCGAAATTTATTTCGATAATATAAAAATGAAATAGTATTTTTGTGCCACAAAATTTAATATAATTTATGACAACTACCGAACAAATAAAAGGTATTGTAGAGCGCCTTGGTGCGTTGAGGAGGTATCTTTGACGTTGATGCCAAACTAATCGAAATTACCAACGAAGAAGAAAAAACGTTGGCTCCTGATTTTTGGAATAATCCAAAGGAAGCCGAAAGTTATGTAAAAAACCTTCGGTCTAAAAAAAAATGGATTGAAGATTACAACAAAGCGGTCGAAATGACCGATGAGTTGCAATTGGCTTATGAGTTTTACAAAGAAGGGGAACTTTCAGCAGAAGAACTTGACGAGCAATACCACATTACAGAACATCATATCGAAGCCATCGAATTCAAAAATATGTTATCTGACGAAGGAGACAGTTTAAGTGCCGTTTTGCAAATAACAGCAGGTGCTGGCGGAACTGAAAGTTGTGATTGGGCTTCAATGTTAATGCGAATGTATATGATGTGGGCCGAAAAATCGGGATACAAAATACGCGAACTCAATTATCAAGAAGGAGATGCAGCAGGTATAAAAACAGTAACTTTAGAAATTGAGGGAGATTATGCTTTTGGTTATCTCAAAGGTGAAAATGGAGTGCATCGATTGGTGCGCATTTCCCCTTTTGACAGTAATGCCAAGCGACACACCTCTTTTGCTTCTGTTTATGTATATCCGTTAGTCGATGATACGATAGAAATTGAAATAAATCCCGCCGACATCGAAATCACAACTTCTCGCTCAAGCGGTGCGGGTGGGCAAAATGTAAATAAAGTAGAGACTAAAGTTCAGTTGAATCACAAGCCCTCGGGAATTCAGATTCAATGTTCGGAAACGCGTTCGCAGCACGACAACAGAAATCGAGCAATGCAAATGCTGAAATCACAATTGTATGAAATTGAATTAAAAAAGCAACTAGCGCAACGCTCTGATATTGAAGCTGGTAAAATGAAAATCGAATGGGGTTCACAAATTCGAAATTACGTGATGCAGCCTTATAAATTAGTCAAAGATGTTCGCACCGGTCATGAAACCAGCAATGTGGATGGGGTAATGAATGGAGATTTAGACGATTTTCTGAAAGCTTACTTGATGATGATGGGACAAAAAGAAGAGGAATAGTTTGCAACGATTAGAAATAGTAAACCCGACAGATTTTTAAAAGCTGTCGGGTTTGTTTTTTAATTGTGTATTCCATTTTATTAAATGCGATTTTTTTTAAACAATTTTTGAGTAATATTTTTTTCTGAACCAAAAAGCTACATTTACTAAAGCAATTAATGCCGGTACTTCGACCAACGGACCAATAACTCCCGCAAAAGCTTGACCGCTATTGATACCGAAAACACCTATGGCTACTGCAATGGCTAATTCGAAATTGTTTCCTGTGGCGGTAAAAGCAATAGCTGTTGATTTTGAATAATCGGCACCAAAATATTTTCCAATGAAGAAACTAATGACAAACATAATTACAAAATAAATCACCAAAGGAAGAGCAATTCGCAAGACATCAAACGGAATTTGGACAATTAATTCTCCTTTCAAGCTAAACATCAAAACAATGGTAAACAATAAGGATATCAAGGTTATTGGAGAAATAAATGGTACGTATTGGGTCTCAAACCATTCCAAATTTTTCATTGCAATTAGGGTATACCGGCTGATAATTCCGAGCGCAAAAGGAATTCCTAAATAAATCCCCACACTTTCAGCAATTTGACCAATGCTGATGTTGACTTCAAAACCAGTATAACCAAAATAAGGTGGCAAAATGGTGATGAAAACATAAGCATACACACTATAAAGTAATACCTGAAAAATACTATTCAAGGCGATTAAACCCGCTGCATATTCCCGATTCCCGTCGGCTAAATCATTCCAAACCACGACCATCGCAATACAACGTGCTAATCCAATTAAAATTACCCCAATCATATATTCGGGATAGCCCTTTAAAAATAATAATGCCAAAGCAAACATTAGAATTGGTCCTACAA
>JBIILD010000055.1:0-10998 GCA_044232845.1 Flavobacterium sp. | reverse complement strand
ACAATTCCATAATTAGTAGCTTGTCTAGTATAGAAAAGCAATTTGCGGTAAATGCCATAAAAAACAAAATCGAAAAAGGGGAGAAGCCTACCGGTTTTGAGCACAATCACCTCAATATTATTGAAGCTGTAAACAGCAATAAAGCCTTGAATGTTTCGGGAGGATTGTTGTCCAAATTTGAAAGTCGTCACAAATCGGTTGGTGGTAATGCGCTTCGCGCTGCCGTTTTAGGGTCTAATGATGGTTTGGTTTCTAATATGAGTTTGGTAATGGGGGTAGCTGGCGCTGCGGTTTCTAACAACACGATTTTATTAACGGGAATAGCCGGACTTATGGCAGGTGCTATTTCAATGTCGTTAGGCGAATGGCTTTCCGTGCAAAGTTCAAGGGAACTAAATCAACGTCAAATTGATTTAGAAATGGAAGAATTGGAAGCCTCTCCAGAGGAAGAAAAGAAGGAATTGGTATTGCTTTATCAAGCTAAAGGAATGAATGTTGTCGAGGCTAAAAAATTAGCAGACAAGGCATTTGAAAACCCAGAATCCGCAATAGATGCCATCATAAAAGAGGAATTGGGAATTGATAAAGAAGAATTGGGTGGGTCAGCTTGGGAAGCAGCAATTGCTTCTTTCCTTCTTTTTGCCATTGGAGCAGTTATCCCCTTGTATCCGTTTATGATTTTGGACGGTCAAAATGCCATTTTATTGAGTATTGCGTCAAGTGTCGTGGGGTTGTTTGGCATCGGGGCAGCCATCACGTTGTTGACAGGAAAAGGCATCCTTTTTTCAGGAATGCGTCAAGTTGCCTTTGGATTGGCTGCAGCAGCCGTGACTTATGGAATAGGGACATTGATTGGTGTTTCATTGGCTGGGTAAATTGAATTTTTAACTTTTAATAAATATATAATATGAATGATGCACATTTACACCTGATTGTTAATCATTTTCCAATTATCGGGACGATATTTGGACTAGGAATTTTAATTTCAGGTATGATTTTAAAAAATAATTCGGTTAAAAACACCGCTTATGTTTTATTTATTGTCGCTGCTGTTTTTGCCGCATTCAGCATGGGAACTGGAGAAGGAGCGGAAGAATTGGTTGAAGAAATGCCAACCGTAGGAAAGCAAATTATTCATGAACATGAAGAAATAGCAGAAAAATTTGCTGTAGTTTTATACCTTTTGGGAATAATTTCTCTGGGAGGTTTGTTTTTGAATTATATAAAACATGCAAAGGCAAAATTAGTTTCTTATGCCGCCATTTTTATCGCGGTTGTTGGGGTGTTTTTGGCAAAAGAAACAGGAACTTCTGGTGGTGAAATCCGTCATACCGAAATTAGACCGAATGCAATTCAGGCTGCGGGAGAAGAAAAAGAGTCTGATGATGATTAACAGGATCAATAGGAGGGTTAATATGATACAATATTCGGTAAATTAATAAAGGGAATGGGGTGTTAAATATCAATAAAATAGCTGTTTAACAAGTGTTGACTAAACAACTGAAAAATTCAAAAATAATGTCCTAAATTTGAATCAAAATTAAATCAAATCACATCAATAACGTTGTGAAACGCAACGACTAAACAATGAAATTCCAAGTGATCTCCGATTACCAACCCAAAGGCGACCAACCCCAAGCCATTGAAAAATTAAGTCAAGGTATTGAGGCGGGAGAACGCTATCAAACTTTGTTGGGAGTAACCGGTTCCGGAAAAACATTTACCGTGGCCAATGTTATTCAAGAAGTGCAAAAACCTACCTTGATTTTAGCACACAACAAAACATTGGCGGCGCAATTGTATTCAGAGTTCAAACAGTTTTTTCCGAATAATGCCGTGGAATATTTCGTTTCTTATTACGATTATTACCAGCCTGAAGCTTTTATGCCCGTTACCGGCGTTTTCATCGAGAAGGATTTGTCTATCAACGAAGAACTAGAAAAAATGCGTTTGAGCACCACTTCTTCACTTCTTTCGGGACGAAGAGATATTATTGTGGTGGCATCAGTTTCTTGTATTTATGGTATTGGAAATCCGGTAGAATTTCAAAAGAATGTCATTGCTATTGAGAAAAACCAAATTATCTCCCGTACTAAATTGTTGCACAGTTTGGTGCAAAGTTTATATTCCAGAACCGAAGCCGATTTCAATCCGGGAAATTTCCGAATCAAAGGCGACACGCTCGAAGTCTATCCCAGTTATGCCGACGAGGCGTTTCGAATTCATTTCTTCGGGGATGAAATTGAAGAAATCGAGGCCTTTGATGTCAAGACTTCCAAAGTGATTGAAAGACACGACCAACTCACGATTTATCCCGCCAATATGTTTGTGACTTCGCCTGATGTGTTGCAAAACGCGATTTGGGAAATCCAACAGGATTTGGTCAAGCAAGTCGATTATTTCAAGGAAATAGGCAAACATCTCGAAGCCAAAAGACTGGAAGAACGCACCAATTTTGATTTGGAAATGATTCGCGAATTGGGTTATTGCTCTGGAATCGAAAATTATTCCCGTTATCTTGACGGAAGGGAAGCCGGCACAAGACCGTTTTGTTTATTGGATTATTTTCCAAAAGATTTCTTGATGGTGGTTGATGAAAGCCATGTCACGCTTTCGCAAGTACACGCCATGTATGGTGGTGACAGAAGCCGAAAAGAAAACTTGGTAGAATATGGTTTCCGCCTCCCAGCCGCGATGGACAATCGTCCGTTGAAATTTGAGGAATTCGAAGCGATGCAAAATCAGGTCATTTATGTTTCGGCAACACCAGCCGATTATGAATTGCAGAAAACGGATGGGGTGTATATTGAGCAAGTTATTCGGCCCACGGGTTTATTGGATCCCATTATTGAAATTCGTCCGAGTTTAAATCAAATAGATGATTTGATTGAGGAAATTCAGGCCAGAGCCGAGATTGACGAACGGGTGTTGGTGACTACTTTGACTAAAAGAATGGCCGAGGAATTGGCTAAATATTTGGCGAAAGTTTCCATCCGGTGTCGCTATATTCATTCGGATGTAGATACATTGGAACGGATTGAAATTATGCAGGATTTGCGTAAAGGATTATTCGATGTGCTGATTGGCGTGAACTTATTGCGGGAAGGATTGGATTTACCCGAAGTTTCATTAGTGGCTATTCTCGATGCTGACAAGGAAGGCTTTTTGCGAAGTCACCGTTCGCTGACCCAAACTATTGGCCGAGCCGCAAGAAACTTGAACGGAAAAGCGATTATGTATGCCGACAAAATTACGGCGAGTATGCAAAAAACCATTGACGAGACCAATTACCGCAGAACCAAACAAATTAATTTCAACATAGTGAACAATCAAGTTCCAGAAGCATTAAACAAGAAAATAGAGAGCGCTTTTACCAAAAACCCTTTAGTAGATTATGAATTGGGCTACGCTACCTCAAAAGCCGCGGAGCCTATCGTGGAATACCTTTCGAAACCCGAACTCGAAAAACGCATTCGCGAGAAGCGAAAAGCAATGGAGAAAGCCGCCAAAGACTTGGATTTTATGCAAGCGGCGAAATTGCGGGATGATATTAAAGCGTTGCAAGGACAACTATAAGGCTTTGAATGATTTGTAATGCAATTACTATTTATACATTCGTTCGATAACCGCTACAAAGTAGCGATTATAACACTAATAATGGGTAGATTGTCGCTACTTTGTAGCGAGGATATATCTGAGTTACCAGTAAACGTATCGAAACTGGAAATAAATACAAATCAAAATCAACAAAAAAGTAGTTGGTTTTTTAAGCAAATGATAAACTTTTGAAGTATTTTTGACGATAAACAAATAGATTAAAAATCTGATTTTATATGAAGAATATTGATAAAGAAAGTCTAGAAAATGCTTATCGTTTGTTTGAGTCAAATTATATTGATGAAATCGAAATTGGAACCACAAAAGGTTTGAAAGAAATTCATCAATATTTATTTGGTGGATTGTATGATTTTGCTGGAAAAGTTAGAACTCTAAATATTTCAAAAGGCGCTTTTAGATTTGCAAACACATTGTACTTAAATGAAATCTTGGAAAAAATAGAGCAAATGCCCGAGAATAGTTTTGAAGAAATTATTGCAAAATATACTGAAATGAATATTGCTCATCCATTTATGGAAGGAAATGGAAGAACAATGCGAATTTGGCTCGATGTGATTTTAAAAGCTAGACTAAAAAAATTAGTAAACTGGCAATTTGTAGACAAATCACTTTACTTACAAGCAATGGAACGAAGCCCAATCAACGATTTGGAATTAAGAACTTTGCTTGGCCAAAACTTAACTGACGAAATTGACAACAGAGAAGTCATCTTTAAAGGAATCGAACAATCATATTATTATGAAGGTTATCAAAAAGATGATGATGAACAATAGAAATAAATAAAACGCCTACTGCTAACAGCTAGAGTTTCGTTGTGAGATAGTTTTAACGCGCGTATTGAAAGACATTGCAAATATATTTGTACTTTTGAATGGCTAAATCTTTGAGTTATGAATATTGAATTAAACATACTGAACCAAAAATTGGAACTAATCCAATGGCTTTCTACTATAGAAGACTCATCTATTATTGAGAAAATAATGGACTTAAGAAAAGAAGAAAGTAAAAACTGGTGGAATTCAATTTCTGAAAGTGAAAAAGAATCAATTGAAAAAGGGCTAAATGATGCCGATGCAGGAAAACTAAATCCTCACTCAAACGCCAGAAAGCTTTATGAAAAATGGCTGTAAAATTCTTTGGACAGATTTTGCTCTAAAAGAATTAGAAAATACAATAGAATATTTAGAAGAAAATTGGACAGAAAAAGAACTGCGAAATTTAGCTGTAAATATTGAGGAAACATTAATCTTGATTTCTCAAAATCCTGATTTATTTCAAGTTTCGGAACATAAAAAAGATATACGAAGAGCTGTTGTTCTATCTCACAATTTATTGTATTATAGAGTTACGAATAATCAAATAGGAATTATTTCATTCTTTTCAAATAGACAAAATCCAAAAAAAGAAAGTTGAAATAAGGTAAACCATCTCGTAACACTTGCTAAAACTCATGGCTAGTTTTCAGTAAATTGTTCGTGTCTTTTTCCTGTTTTCTTTTTTTCTAAAATAGAAAAAACTCAGTTCCCAAGCCGCCAATGCTTCTGGCGCGGAAACGTTACAGTAAATCACAAAAAAAAGCGTAGTGAAATTAAAACTTACGTGAAAAATTTATATTTTTACACGTAAAATGATATATCATGAACACTAAGCTCACTTTAAACCTAGACACAGAGGTCATTTATGAAGCTAAGACTTATGCGAAAAGTCATAAGGTTAGTTTATCCAAACTGATTGAAAATTATCTAAATTCTCTAACAAGAGAATCAAAGAAGAAATCTTCTGTAAGCCCGCTTGTAGAAAGCCTGACTGGAATTATTCCGAATGATTTTGACGAAAGAAAAGAATACCGAGATTATATTGATAAAAAGTATTCATAATGGAGAAAGTATTTGTTGACACTAATATTGTTATTGATCTTTTAGCCAAACGTGAACCATTTTATAAAGATGCTCAAGACTTATTTACATTAAGCGACAAAAAGGAAATTGAACTTCAAATTTCTTCTTTGACTTTTGCGAATGCATATTATTCTATTGTAAAGCATTACAAAGCCGTAGATACAAAAAAATATTTGTTGAAATTTAAAGTTCTTGTAAATATTTTGCCTTTGGAAGATAAAGCTATTGAATTAGCATTAGCATCTGATTTTTCGGATTTCGAAGATGGATTGCAATATTTTGTTGCAATGGATTATGAAGCTGACATTATAATTACGAGAAATAAAAAGGATTTTAAAAGTTCTAAAATTCCGGTAATGACAGCTGGAGAATATTTGAAAAGATAAGAGCGATTTCCTTTATCACTTGCTAAATCTTATGGCTAGTTTTTCGGCAAATTATTCGTTTATTTTTTATAACTTCGCTCGGTCGGCAATGAAAAAAAAGCTTTCTATATGACGCGACTACGTCTGGCAGCAAACCGCTATGCCTCATTGTATCTCTCTCACCGCTCTAAAAAAAATACTTGTAAAAGAAATCGCGACCTACGTGTTAGTTTCGTAATGAATTTTAGGGATATTTTTTTTTTTTTGATTTAGAAGAGAAAAGGATTTTAGCTTCAAGTACTATGATAATTGCCTCAATTTTGATATCTACAATCTTTTTAGTTTGTTTTTTAGCGCAAATAGTTGCTAAATTTGTGACAAGATTAAATTGTAAAAATGTCCAAAAAACATAGAAATGAACTTCGACTAAGCTGCCGGTTCTTGGCGGCAAGCGGATCCCTAAAACAAATAACACGTGTTATTTTAAAAATATTTGCACGTGAATATTTATCTCTATATATTTGCTTCATAATATTTAATTTCAAATATCATGAACACGAAGTTAACATTGACAATTGAGCAAACTGTTATCGAAAAAGCAAAAAAATATGCAAAAGATAAAGAGCGTAGTTTGTCAAACTTAATAGAGAATTATTTAATGGCGCTTACGAAAGAAAGTGATTCAAATGAAATTGAATTAACGCCTATTGTAAAATCTTTAAAAGGTTCCTTTACTGCTCCAAAAAACTTTGATTATAAAAAAGAATTGACAAATCGTTTATCTGAAAAATATTTATAATCAATGACACGAATCGTAATCGATACTGATGTAATTCTTGATTTTTTTTTTGACAGACAACCTTTTGCGGAAAATGCTTCAAAAATGTTTTCTCTTTGTGAATCAAAGGAAATAAAAGGCTTTGTAACACCAGTAATTATTAGCAATGTTTACTATTTGCTTAGACAAACTGCTAAACATGAAAAAGTAATCGAAAAATTAAAATTGTTAATTTCAATTACTGAAATTTTAGTGATAGATAAAGAGGTAATAATGCAAGCTTTGAACTCAGATTTTAAAGATTTTGAAGATGCATTACAAAATTATTCTGCAGAATTAGATAGAGAAATTGATCTAATAATAACCAGAAACACAAAAGATTTTAAAAATAGTAAATTGGCTGTGATGACACCAGACAATTATATGAAAATAAAAAGTGCCAGCCAGTAACACTTGCTAAATCTTATGACTAGTTTTCAGTAAATTGTTCGTTTACTTTTCATAACTTCGCTCGGTCGGCAATGGAAAAAAGATTTCTATAAGCCTCCACGAGCTCTAGCATCGACCGTTATAGCAAATGCCAAAATCGGGGATATTAAAAATTGACAAGCATGAATTTTAAAATAAACATTGTTGCACTCATAATTATTATATCTGGATGTTCTGCCCAAAAAAATAATAGGCTTAATAAGGCACAAGTAAATAATTTTGATAAAATGAAATATGAATCAAGAATAATCATAGGGGGCATATCTGGAAAAACCATTCCTCTACCAGATGTAAACGCCTCCTCCAATAGTTCCATAATTTCGGATCGGTTTGTATTAGACGACAAGCCATTGCCTAATTTTCTTCTTGACACATCTAGACAATTTCATGATGTAAAAAGTTTTAAGCGCAAATTTGGATTATTAATTCCAGCGACCAATACGTCTATTGAGTATGAACTTTGGAGTATCATATTTAACAATCAACAGAATGGTCTTGATGGTGTGGGTATCCATGTCGCCAATATCCTCACCCCAAAAGCGAAACTTCAAACGGAAGCAGATCTTGATGCTTACAAAATTCAATTTATTGGTGGATTGAACGCTGCCATCGAACAAGTTGCTCTTGCTCAACCTGAATATCTAATTATGGGAATGAGTCTTGAGCACATACTCTATGGAATTGATGAAATCAGAGGTCTTATTACTAAAATTGAAGCGCAATACCCCTTTTCATGGGCTACTTGGCACGATGCTGCAGATGCGGCCTTAAAAAAATATAAAGCAAAAAGGATTGGCCTCATCAGTCCTTTTGACGTTAAGGGAAATGTCAATGCAAAAAAAATGTTTGAAGATCTTGGATATGATGTGGTGACAACTTTTGGTTTTTCTTGCGCCAATGCCTACGATATCGCGCATATTCCCGACTCTGCGAAAGAAGAAGCTATTTTAAAACACCTTGCAATCCCTGAAAACAAGTTAGATGCCATTGTTCAATTGGGAACGAATATGAGTATGATTAATGTTTCTGAAAAATTAGAACCTCAATTAGGGATTCCAATTATCGGAATTAACGCCGCACTTTTGTGGTATGGGTTAAGAGAAAATGGATTTACAGGCCCTTTAATAAAAGCAGGAAGATTGCTAAGAGAATTTTGATCAATATGAAACACAAATAAACTCACAAAATAAGAATGACATTAGCTATAACAGGGGGTTTAAAAAATTTTTGCTTCGAATCCAATTAAATGCTATTAGACGGTTTAGTGATTCGGAATCGCCAACTTCTTGTAGCTACAAGAAATCTGCGGGTTAGTAGTTCTTATGACACTTGGATGGTTAATCAAACATTCGTTCTTCGTATGAACACCTTCCGGCAGTCAGGTTTGCGGTAAAAATCGCCACTTCGCCAAGCCCGAAACGTTATGAGCAAGTTTATAAAAAACCTAGAAAACAAACTAAAATAGATATATTATAAGGAATTTACATTTTTTAAGAAATTCTAAAAATATCAGTTAATTTTTATGAAAAACAAAGACTACAAAAGCAAATGAAAATATCCGCCACCTCTACACTAGTATTAAACTGGACAGATTCTAAACTATGGCAAAGTCCGGAAACCACGGCCTATAACCAGCAGCTTGATTTAAGCGAAGGAGAGCCGCTTTTTAAGTTATTCAGTGAAGAAGAGACTTTTATGCACATGCAGGCTGTATCAGGAAGGAAATATTTCATGAATCAGAGCATCTGTGGTTTCTTGAAAGAATTAACAAAAGAAGGTGAATTTGGGCAGGTTGTCATTCTTGCTGCCGGGTTAGCTCCTTTATCAGTTGAAATAGCCTCTCTTTTCCCTACTTGCAGGGTGTTTGACGTAGATAAATATTTGATGGATGATAAGAAAGAATTAGTAAACGGGAGACCCTCAAATATTGAATTTATTGATTGTGATATAACGGATTTAAATTCACTAAAGGATAATTTAATGAATCATAATTTCAAATTGGATCAACCTTCTATTGCTGTTATGGAAGGTATTATTTATTACCTTCCTACGAATTCTTTCAAAAACATCTTACTTTTCCTGAAAAAAAATAATATTGCTTTTGTGGGCGACTTTTGCCTCAAGCCTCAATTAGTTAATGAGAAAACACGATTCTATTTAACAGATGTTTTTCAAAAAATAAAAGATGAGGTTCAACTCGATTTTATTAATTTCTATTCAGTAGAAGAAATAACCGGGCTTTTAAAAGAAGCTGGTTACAAAAAAGTAAGTGTTACAAATATGCAGGAAATTCAGGCAAAAAGAGTTGGAGACAATCACCCGTTTTTAGAAAAAAACAGTTGTTGGGTTATGAATATTTATGCAGAATAATTGTCAAAGCCATCAATAATAATCAAACCAACTTTTAAAAAATATGTAACAATGCAGACACGAATAATAAGACTGATTTACTATTCATTAGATAATTAATAAACCAGCCTAATACAGCGCGCACCAAAAATTTGGGGATCGTGCTTAATTTGAAGCATTGTCAACTTTTGTTGCATTCGAGCTACTAAAAACGTTCTGCTAGTCAATCCCAAACTTCTGGTTGTGCGCGATACGTTAGGTGTGATTCAAGAGTTTTGCATGGGATGGATTTGAAGAGTAAAATCTAAATGAACCACGCATAATAGCTGTTAAACACCATCGCTAGACTTCGGTTTCGGGACGCTTTTTTACTAGATTCGTTTTCTCAAAAAAAAAACTCTGTTCTTTAGCCGCAATTGATTAAGGTGCCGGAACTTTATATGCTTTGGTAGCCAATTCCCCATCAAAAAAAGGTAGCCAAATAAAAATCCTAGAATACCCAAATTCCCAATTAGACTTTTTGTTACTTTGTACAAATGAATAGAAAAAAGACTGAAAACATCATCATCATCGGAGGTGGATTAAGTGGGTTGACATTAGCATATTTACTTTCCAAAAAGAACAATACTGCAACTGTTGTAGAAGCGTCATCCAGATTAGGCGGGCGCATACAAACAGTAAAAGGAAACTTGGAAACACCTATGGAGTTAGGTGCAACCTGGTTTTCAGACATGCATCCTAATTTGTTGGACTTAATTGACGAATTGGGTTTGCAGAAATACCCGCAATTTTCAAAAGGAAAATCATTCTTTCAAACCAAATCCTTCGAACCTCCACAGGAATTCTTTGTGTCGGAGGCAGAAAGACCTTCCTACAGATTAGTTGGGGGAACACAACTACTTATTGACACATTGGCTCAAAATATTTCTAAGGAAAATATTAAACTCAGTACTAGAATTGTTTCGATAACAGAAATTGAAAATGAATTACTGGTTGAAACATCCAAAGGTGAAAAACTAAAAGCCAGTGTAGTGATTTTATGTTTACCGCCACAATTAGTAATGTCACAAATTAATTTTTCACCTGCATTACCGGAAAACATCGCTTTAATTCTGCCAACCGTGCAAACGTGGATGTCAGGATCAATAAAATTTGTATTGGAATATAAAAAACCTTTTTGGAGAGCAAATGGGTGTTCGGGAATGCTTTACAGCCACACTGGAATTGTAGCTGAAATGTACGACCATTCAAATTATCAAGAAAATAAATTCAGTTTTACAGGATTTTTAAATAGTACAGCATTTTCCTATTCCCAAGAAGTAAGAAAAGAATTAGTATTACGACAATTAGCGGAACTATTTGGTACGGATATTTTAAATCCCATTTCCTACACAGACAAAATTTGGACAGATGAATTTATTTTAGGTGGAAATCAAATTATTCAGCGACCACATCAAAACAATGGACATATTTTATTGCAAAAAAGCTATATGAATAACAG
>JBIILD010000054.1:0-11027 GCA_044232845.1 Flavobacterium sp. | reverse complement strand
TTAAAACAATAAATAATTAAACATATAATTCAAATTTTATATTTTGTATTTCAACAGAAATCTAAAATCTAAAATCTAAAAATCTAAATTATGACATTATATCAATGGTTTGTGTTTTTCTTGATAATTCAAGTAATTCACTTTTTGGGAACTTGGAAATTGTATGAAACGGCGGGCAGAAAACGCTGGCAAGCTGCAATTCCCGTTTATAATGCGATTGTATTGATGAAAATAATAGGTCGACCATCGTGGTGGACATTGTTGCTTTTCATCCCTATCATCAACCTGATTATGTTTCCTGTTATTTGGGTCGAAACCTTAAGAAGTTTTGGAAAACGTTCTTCTTTGGATACCTTTATGGGCATAGCCACCTTTGGTTTGTACATTCTTTATGTCAATTATACCCAAAAATTAAATTATGTAACCAACAGAAATTTAAATCCTGAAAACAAAACATCCGACACCATAAGTTCGCTGCTTTTTGCTATTATTGTTGCAACTTTTGTACATACCTATTTCTTACAACCTTATACCATTCCAACTTCTTCATTGGAAAAATCATTGTTAGTGGGTGACTTTTTATTTGTAAGCAAATACAATTATGGTGCGAGAGTGCCAATGACCACAGTAGCTTTGCCAATGGTACACGACTCGATTCCAATACTGCACAGAAAATCCTACTTAAATTTTCCTCAATTGCCGTATTTGAGATTACCTGCTTTGCAAACCATTAAACGAACCGATATTGTGGTTTTTAATTGGCCAGCGGATACTGTACATTATTTTGGAGATAGCAAAACCATTGGATTGCGAAAACCAATTGACAAAAAATCAAATTACGTAAAACGATGTGTTGGGGTTTCAGGGGACACCTTGTCGATAAAAGACGGAATAATTTACATTAATGGAGCTCTTTTAGTATTGCCAGAACGTGCAAAACCTCAATTTTCCTATACCGTAACTACGGACGGATCAAGTTTTGACCCAACCTATCTTCTAAAAGAATTAAACATTACGGATGGTGTGTATCAAACGGCACAAAATTCTTTTTACTTTAATGCTTTAACAGAAGAGTCCGCTAGTCGATTGAAAAACAATCCTATCGTAAAAAGTATAGTCCGAAATATTGCTAAAGAAATTGAACCAGGTGTTTTTCCAAAAAATAACAAGTGGAATCGTGACAACTATGGACCCATTTATATCCCAGAAAAAGGAAAAACCGTGGCATTGAACACCGAAAATTTGCCTTTTTACAAAAAGATAATTGGCGAATATGAAGAAAACGATTTAAAAATAATTGGCAGCGAAATTAGAATCAATGGCCAAGTTGCCAAAGAATACACCTTTAAACAAAATTATTATTGGATGATGGGAGACAATCGCCACAACTCTGAAGACAGTCGCTACTGGGGTTTTGTTCCTGAGAATCATATTGTGGGAAAACCTGTATTTATTTGGATGAGCTGGGACACCAATGGTAAAGGATTAAGTAAAATTCGATGGGAACGATTGTTTACCACCGTAAGCGGGGACGGGCAACCTCAATCCTATTTCAAATTATTTCTTCTTGCTCTGGCAGTCTTTTTTGGTGGGGAATATTTATGGAAAAGAAGAAAAGAAAAAAAAGTGTAGCAGTTTAGGACAATATGGGTTTAGAATGACCTTTTAAACCCATAACGTTCAAAACTCATAAACCTTCTAAAGATGAACCTTCTTATACATCCCACTTATTTTCCTTCGATTAGTCATTATGTTGCAATGGCTCAATCGGAAAAGATTGTGTTCGAAATGGAGGATAATTTTCAGAAGCAAACCAATAGAAATAGGACCTATATTTACAGTCCAAATGGCATTCAGTTACTAAATATTCCTGTAAAACATTCTAAACAAATACATCAAAAAACAAAAGAGGTCAAAATAGAAAATGAATTTGACTGGCAAAAACAACATTTCAAATCACTCGAAGCGGCCTATAGAAGCTCCCCATTTTTTGAATATTTTGAAGATGACATCCGTCCTATTTTTGAAAAAAAACACACTTTTTTAATGGATTTGAATTTTGAAACAATGTGCATTGTTTCTAAATTTTTGCGAATGAAATTTGAATATGAAACAACAACCGAATACTTTCAAGAAGTTGATACGAATGTTGTTTTAGATTTTAGAATTTTGGCTGATGGAAAAAAAGACGATTCTAAATTTGAATCTTACAAACAAGTTTTTGAGGAAAAACAGGGGTTTTTAAATAATTTGAGTGTCTTGGATTTGCTATTTAATGAAGGGAAATATGCTTTGGATTATTTGAAAATTCAGAAACTGATTATCAAATAGAGTGCTATTCCATTGATATTTTTGCCATAATTGGATAATGATCGGAGTTCTCGAATTCAGAGAAGCTTTCAAATTTTTTAACTATCATTTTATCATCTGCAAAAATATAATCAATTCTTGCCGGATAATAGCGAAACTTATACGTTGGCCCAAATCCCTTACCAGCTTCTTCAAACGCATCTTTTAATTTCCCTTTTATATTTCTGTAAACATAGGAAAAAGCACTATTATTAAGGTCTCCACAAATAATAATCGGATAAGGGCAATCTTTTTTATGTTCTTTGATCATTTCGGCTTGTTGCTGTTGTTTTTTAAAAGCGATGCTAATTCTATTGAAAAGCTTCTGTGATTTTCCCTGATTAATAGCATCAATGTTTTCATTAATTTCATTGACATCGGGCGAAATTTTTATCGACTGCAAATGCATATTATACACCCTAATAATGTCTTTCCCTTTTTTGATGTCGGCAAAAACAACATTATTATTTGAATTTGGAAAAGCAATATTACCCTGGTCTATAATAGGAAATTTAGAAAATATAGCCTGTCCAGTTTTGATTTTATCCCCTTCCATAAAAATATAACGGTGACGATACACTTTCAAGTCAATATTGGCAGAATTAGAAAATTCCTGAATGCACATAATATCAGGATTTTTGTCATTTATAAAAGCTTGGATATTAGTTGAGACATCTTCTCGATCTAACCATTTGAAAACGTTAAAAAGTCTTACGTTATAACTCATAACTGTAAAATCATTTTCGGTTTCAGAATACTCTTTAGCAGAAAATTTATAGAATTTATTGATAAATGTAATACCCATTAAAAGCACCAAACCTGACAAGATCATGCGTTTCTTAAATTGAATACCCCAATAAATGAAAAACAAGCCATTCAAGATGAAAAACAAAGGCATGAATAAGGTTAGCACCGATAAAATAGGAAAAACTTTCGGAGCCAAGAAGGGCAAAACATAAGCAATGAATGTTGATAAAGTCAGCGCTATATTCAGAAGAAACATTGTTTTATTAAACCAAGAAAGGTTTTTCATATTCTTATAATTTCATTATTGCAACCTGAATTCTGCAATCTGACTACTTCCCTGCTTTAAACAAAAATTCTTTTTCTTCTTTTGTCAGACAATCATAGCCTGAACGACTAATTTTATCCAAAATTTCATCGACTTGTTGTTGCGTCTTGTCCTTCGTTACAATTTTTGAAACCGGCTTCTGTATTGGTTTATTATAATTTTTATGCACCTTTTTGAAAGGTGTCGAAGGAGATTTAGAAAACAAATTAACGAAAAAACTGATTATGTTCGAAACTATTTTACTCAAATCGGTTCCATTTTCAAGCAATTTAATAAATATAAACCCAAAAAAAGCGCCTGCCAAATGAGCGATATGTCCGCCAGAATTATCCATACGGATTTGCATCAAGTCAATCACAAGAATCACAAGTGTAATATGCCACAGCTTCACGTTTCCAATGAGCAGCAAACGAAGGTTCATCAAGGGGCTGAAGGTAGTTGTGGCCACTAAAATCGCCATGATTGCCGCTGAAGCACCCACGATAGAAGCAGTTATATTCAAAAAATAGTATACTAAAACAAATACTATTCCAGCAAAAATAGAACTTAAAATATACAATCCTAACAATTGTTTTTGGCTAAAAAACGTGATAAATAAGGTACTAGAAAAATTCAAGACAATCATATTGAAAAAGATGTGTCCAAATCCATTATGAAAGAAAGCATAGGTTAAGAATGTCCATGGTTTTATTACAAAGACATAAGGATCAGATGACAGCGATAACCAAGAGGGAAAAGCAAATGCCCCAACCCTAAATTGGTAAAAAAACACTAACGAAACTAGAAAACAAGCGACATTCCAGTAGATCAGCTTTTGGGCCATTCCACCGAATTTATATTGGCTTTTTAAGTCGTCTATTATGCTACTCATTTTTTATATAATTTTTAATCCCAACGGTTGTTATTGAATTGATTTTTCTTCCAATACCACATAATTAAGAAGCCAAAAACGGCACCACCAACATGGGCAAAATGGGCGATTCCACCACCTCCAAAAATGGATTGCCCTGAGATTCCCAAATACAAATCTACCAAAACTAATCCTGGCACAAAATATTTTGCCTTAATTGGAACTGGAATAAACATCAAAGCCAATTCCGCATTAGGGAACATAAAAGCAAACGCTACAACGATGCCATAAATTGCACCAGAAGCCCCAACGGCAGAACCAATATAGGCTTCGGTGAAATTTTGCCATTCAGAAGCCGATATTAATTCCTGCCATCTAGTGTCAATTTTTCCTTGATTCAAAATTTGCAAAATTTCTGATTTATGAAATCCATTGGCTGTAAGCGTATTCAAACCTTCCTGAAAATAGTAGTAATTAACTCCGGTGTGTAATAAAGTTGCCCCTAATCCGCAAGAAAGGTAAAAAAACAAAAACTTTTTGGCACCCCAAAAATGCTCCAAAGCAGTACCGAAAGAATACAAGGCAAACATATTAAAGAAAATATGCATATAGCCTCCGTGCATGAACATGTGTGTAATAGGTTGCCAATACTGGAAATTTGGATTTTCAGGAAAATACAATGCCAATATTTTATAGGCTGGATCCCCTAGTGCAAGTGTTCCAATAAAAAAAAGTATATTAATAATAATTAACTGCTTTACCGTTTCGGTGACGTTTCTCATAGTGCAAATTTTTTGTCTAAATCTTCCACATGCATGGTAATGAAAGTGGGTTTCTGAAATGGGGAAACATTCGGGTCTTTGCAGGCAAAAAGTCCGTTTACTAGGTTTTCCTGTTCTTTTTGTGTCAAATATGCCCCTGGTTTTACCGCTAAACTTCTTGCCATTGATTTGGCAATCATATCGTTTTGACTAAAACTACTTTCTGGGATTCCATCCTGCAAATCGCTCAAAAGCTCTTCTAAAACTAGTGAAGTTTCGCTTTCCGAAACATTGGCTGGCAATCCCGAAATCACAACACTGTCCTCGTTGGTTTCCTCAAAAACAAAACCCGTATTGATCAACGAAGGTTTTAATTCGGTTATCAACTGCATTTCTCCATTGGAAAAATACAAATGTAACGGAAACAATAATTGTTGGCTGGACGCCAAATGAACCGTGATATTGGTCAAAAATTGTTCGTATAAAATGCGCTGATGTGCCCGTTGCTGGTGGACAATTATCATTCCCGATTTTATAGGGTTTACAATATATTTTTTATGAATTTGGTATGTTTTATGAACCGCTTGTTCTATGTCTTCCTGATGAAACAGAGATGATGTCACCTCATCGTTTTCGAAAGTCATCGTCTCCACTTCCTCGGAATCATGTTTCAAACCGACATACAAACTTTCCCAGTTTGCGGTAGTTTCAGGTTTTCTATAACTAGCAAAATGTTTATTGGGTCTGTCTTCTTCCGAAAAAGGATTGAAACTGCCATCCACTTGAATCGTTGGTGTAGCGGCTTCCAAATCTTTGTAATGATAAGGCGTGTCTAAATTGGCATCCCTCTCAAAATCCAAAATGGGAGCCACATTAAATTGTCCTAAACTGTGTTTTATCGAAGCTCGTAAAATCGCATACAATGCGTGCTCATCGTCAAACTTGATTTCTGTTTTAGTGGGATGAATATTGATGTCGATCGTATTGGGGGGCACTGTCAAATACAAAAAATAACTAGGTTGCGCACCATCTTTCAAAAGTCCGTCATAAGCCGCCATCACAGCATGATGCAAATAGCCACTTTTTATAAATCTATCATTGACAAAGAAAAACTGTTCTCCCCTATTTTTCTTGGCAAACTCTGGCTTGCAGACAAAACCTTGGATGCTTACAATCTCAGTTTCTTCGTTCACGGGAACCAATTTTTCATTGGTTTTGCCAGAAAAAATATTTACAATTCGTTGTCTCAAACTCGAAGGTTGCAAATTAAACATTTCGCTACCGTTGTGATAAAACGTAAAATATATTTTGGGATGCGCCAAGGCCACACGTTGAAACTCATCAATAACATGTCGGTATTCCACGGTATCCGACTTTAAGAAATTGCGACGTGCAGGAATATTAAAAAACAAATTTTTGACACCAAAGGAAGTTCCTTTTGGCAAAACTGCTACGTCTTGTGACACAAACTTGCTGCCTTCGATGACAATATGTGTTCCTAGCTCTTCCTGGTCTTGTTTGGTTTTCATTTCCACGTGGGCAATTGCGGCAATAGAAGCCAATGCTTCACCCCGAAACCCTTTGGTGTGCAATGAAAATAGATCCTCGGCTTGTCGAATTTTAGAAGTCGCGTGACGTTCAAAACACAAACGCGCATCGGTTACACTCATCCCTAATCCATTATCAATAACCTGTACTAATGATTTTCCGGCATCTTTAATTATCAACTTCACATCAGTTGCCCGAGCATCAACGGCGTTTTCTAGCAATTCCTTGACCACCGAAGCAGGTCGCTGAACGACTTCGCCAGCAGCAATTTGATTGGCAACGTGATCAGGAAGTAATTGAATAATACTCGACATTAAAAAAAGTGTTTGAGACTTGAGGAACAAGATTTGAACCCAAAGTTCACAAATTTAAGTAATTTCTATTGGGTTTTATAGTCAAAATGGACATAAAATAGAAAAAAATAGTTTGATGTTATCGTCATTGATCGGCACGGAGCAATCTCCTATCAATTTGTATTGAACTATTACAACCCGAACAAAGCGAACAGAACCTAAACAATAACTATTTTACGGGCTTACCACTATGCGGTTTACAATTAAAAAAAGCTCGTGAAGAAAAACATTTAACGCAAACCAAACTTGAAGAACTTGTTTACAAATAAAGGGATTAAATTTCTCGAATAGAAAACAACGGAAGTAAAATAACCCTAAAAACACTTTACGATATTGCGGAAATAAGGATTTTGCGGAAAAGTAAAAATGTCTTTTGAAATATTAGCACGTCAGTAACAAATCATTCCTTCAATTCCAATTGTGCATTCTCAATTTGCAATTGTCCAGTAGTCAATAAATGGGTACTGTCAAATGCCTGTTTTAGAGAAGCTTGTTGTCTCAAAAAAGCCATTTTGATGGCTGCAATTGCTGCTTCAGTGCCCTTATTTCCATGAACGCCACCACTCCTATCTATAGATTGCTGTTCAGAATTATCGGTAAGCATGCAAAATATAACTGGTACATCAGACAACACATTCAAATCTTTTATTCCTTGTGTAACGCCTTCACAAACAAATTCAAAATGTTGTGTTTCTCCTTTTATAACACATCCAATGCTGATAACCACGTCAGGCTTTTGGGTTTCAATCATTTTCTTGGCACCATAAATCAATTCGAAACTTCCGGGTACATTCCAACGAATAATGTTTTTATGCAAAGCGCCACAGTCAGTCAATGCCTCTATTGCGCCTTTATATAAACCTTCTGTGATGTGATCATTCCACTCTGAAATAACAATCCCAAACCGAAAATCTTTCGCGTTTGGGATTGTGTTTTTATCGTAATCCGATAAGTTGTTATTTATGGTTGCCATTTTAATTTGGATTAAAATTGATTTTAGAATTTAAAGTATAAAAATACCAATTCTAAATGAAAAATCCTAAATAAAATTACTGTGACAATCCAATCAATACGTCAATGGAAGCCGCTTCTGGAGTTGCTTCAAAATTATCTTTAATATCAGTGAAATATTTCAAAGCATCTGATTTATTTCCTAATGCCAAAGCAGTTTTTCCTGCTTTCAATAAGAAACGTGGCGTGGTGAAATCATTTTTGTCTGATTCAACCGCTTTCAAATAATTTTCAAGAGCCGCTGTAGGTTGCTTTTTTTGAGAATAAGCATCCCCTATAGCCCCTTTTGCCAAAGCATTTAAAACAATATCTTCAGACTTGAATTTACTCAAGTAGTCAATCGCTTCAGTATATTTACCGGTATTCAAATAAGCGATACCGGCATAATAATTGGCTAAATTTCCCGCATCTGTTCCAGCGTATTTATCAGCAATGTCAACAAAGCCAAATTTACCTTCAGCCCCTTTTAAGGATAGTTTATATAGTGAGTCGCTAGAAACGCCATCTGTTGCTTTTTGAAAATACTGTTGCGCTTGAAACATTTCACTTGCCGCTTCCGTTTGTTTAGGTGCGGAAACAAATTTTTCATAAACCAAATAACCAACCGTAAATAGTGCAATTGCACTCACTATTCCAATAATAAATTTTTGATTTTTTGCTACAAAATCTTCAGTTTTTGAAGCTGTTTCGTCTAATGCTGAAAACACACCCGCTGTAGCGCTGTTTTTTTCAAGTACTTTTAGGTCTTCCGTAACTTCTTTTTCTTCTTTTTCTTTTGGTGTTTTATATCCTCTCTTATTGTAAGTAGCCATTTTATTTTAATTTAGTGAATGGCAAAAATATAATATTTATTCAAATCTAAAACCTCTTTTATCGATATTTTTCAATAATTTGCACCCACTTAACCAAAACGGATTAATAATATCCAAAATTCCAATACCTGCAAGCCTTAGAAATGTATTTAAAAAAAATTTCGCTATTCAATTACAAGAACTTTTCCGAAGCAAATTTTGAATTTGTGGGCAAAATAAATTGTTTCGTCGGCAAAAACGGAATTGGAAAGACTAATGTACTGGATGCAATCTACCATTTAGCATATGGAAAGAGCTACTTCAATCCACTGGCCGTTCAAAACATCAAACACGGAGAAGAATTTTTTGTCATTGATGGCGAATTTGAAATCAACGAAAGAAACGAAAAAATCATTTGCAGCCTAAAAAAAGGGCAGAAAAAGATACTGAAACGCAACGCCAAAATATATGATAAATTCTCCGAACACCTGGGCTTTATTCCCTTGGTTATTATCTCCCCTGCCGACAGGGATTTGATTGTAGAAGGCAGTGAAACCCGGAGGAAATTTATGGACAGCGTAATTTCACAATTGGATTCCCAATACCTGAAACAACTCATTCAATACCAAAAAGTGATTAGTCAACGCAATGCTTTGTTGAAATATTTTGCATTGAATTTCGTTTTCGAAAATGATACTCTTTCTATATATGACGAACAGCTTGACTCTTTTGGAAACTATATTTTCGAGAAGCGAAAAGAATTTATCGAGCAGTTTATTCCCATTTTCAACACGCATCATCAGGCCATAACGGGTTCACAGGAAACAGTGCAATTGGTTTATGAAAGTCATTTATATGAAAAAGATTTATTGACGATTTTAAAGGAAAATATCAATAAAGACAGAGCATTACATTATACTAGTGTAGGAATTCACAAAGATGATTTGTCCTTTGAAATTGATAATTATCCCATCAAGAAATTTGGATCGCAAGGCCAACAAAAATCGTTTTTGATTGCCTTGAAACTAGCACAATTTGAGTTTTTAAAGAACCAATGCGGCACGAAGCCTATTTTGCTTTTTGACGACATCTTTGATAAATTGGACGAAATTCGGGTAGCCAAAATAGTCGAAATGGTCAATAGCGACACTTTTGGACAATTATTTATTTCTGATACACATTCCGAACGTACCGAAAACATTGTGAAATCAACCCATCAGACTTACAAGATTTTTAACCTATAATCGTTACTAAATTTGTGTATTTACTTGATTTTAAATGTCTTAAAAATAAAATATCGAATTTTGTCAGCACTCGTCATTGGTTTTATTTTTTCGGGTTGCAAAACACAAATAATCAATACTAGTAGAATACTAACCCTATCTTTTAGTAGGCTATTGATTATTATTCTTCCAATAACTGTGCGGTTTTACTAGGAAATTACCCCGGAAGTCTGACGAATTATTAAGCATAAAAATCCGCAATTACCAAAAAAGTGATGTGAATCTTTTTTAGGAAGACATTAACGAAATTGCCCTTTTAATGATTCAATCCTATCGCGCTAGACGAAAAGTTTATATTCCGCGAAAGCTGAAACTGCAAATTAGGTAAATTTACATTTCTTTAACTCGTTGATTCTGAATTGCAAATATAAATTTCTTATTTTAGCGTAATCAAAAATTAACCGTCATGAAACATCGTTTATTCTATTTGATTTTATCTTTTGCCATTTTATCCTGCAACGGACAACCCTCTAAAAAAATTGAAAGTGTGACACCTGAAGTTTTCGCCGAGAAAATAAAAGAAATTCCAAATGCCCAAATACTAGACGTCAGAACTCCAGAAGAATTTGCTTCAGAACATATCGATAAAGCTACAAATAGCAACTGGCTAGGTAATGATTTTGTGGCAAATGCGGAGAAATTAGACAAATCAAAACCTGTTTTTGTTTATTGCAAAAGTGGCGGAAGAAGTGCAAAAGCTGCTGTAAAACTCGCTGAATTGGGATTTAAAACCATTTATGAACTGCAAGGCGGAATTACAAAATGGAATGCGGCAGGACTTTCTAAACCAAGTGATACAATCATTGGAATGTGCAGTCAAGAATATGCCGAACTATTAAATTCAGACAAAAAAGTACTGATTAACTTTTATGCCGAATGGTGTGCGCCATGCAAAAAAATGACTCCTTACTTAGGGTCTGCTGATAAACTCAGAGATATGTTTATTTTTAATTTTCATAAAAGACATTGTTCATAGGTGTGATTTTCATTTAAATCGCACCTATTTTCG
>JBIILD010000053.1:0-11273 GCA_044232845.1 Flavobacterium sp. | reverse complement strand
ATCCTGCACCCACATTAGTTTCATACAAATACGTCTTCTGATTTTCTGCCAATACTTTTCGCAAGTCTTTGTAAAATTTATAACTCATGGTATTCGCCACTTTATTGGAAGAAATCAAGTCAAAACTGCTTTCTGCCAATGGAATGTAATTTTCTACAAATGCTGCACTTGCCGTGTTGTCAATTGCGATCAAATTCTCTAGATGGTTGTCATTAGCGTAGGCGATAATATCGTCAATCGTATAAGAAAAACCATTATTTTGAATCTCGTTTTTCCAATTGGGTGTCACACCATTTTTGTTCAAAAGGACATTTTTTGAATTGGCAATCGCAAAAACATTCAGTTTAATGTCTTTTCGTTTTTCGATAGCCGTAGCCGACTCCAATATTTGATTAATCAAAGTGCCACCAACTAGTCCGTGGCCGAAAATGGCTATGTTTATTTTCTTGGAAACCCCAAAGATTTCGCCGTGAATCACATTCAAAGCCTTGTGAAGTTGGGATTTTTTAACCACCAAACTCACGTTTTTACCCGTTACCGTATTGTTGAAAAGAATCGGCACCACTTTATTTTTAATCAAAGCCGTATACGGTTTGTGAAAAGTGCTTAAATCCTGGCCAATAATCGAAATCACCGAAACATCATCGGTAATCGAGATTTTATTGACGTCTTTAGAATAGAAATCATTTTCGAATTCTTTTTCGAGTTCAATCATCGCTTTTGAAGCTTGGTCTGCGGCAACCACAAGTCCAATACCACGCTCCGAGGAACCTTGCGAGATGATGCTCACGCTAATCTCATTGTCGCCCATCACCCTAAAAATACGGGCGTCAACTCCTGTTTTTCCCAACAACCCTCTTCCTTCTAGGTTCACCAAGGCTACATTCTCCAAAACCGAAAGCGTTTTAATCCCTTCTTTATTGGATTTCGAAGTGATTAATGTTCCCTGATTTTCATGGTTGAACGTGTTTAAAATTCGCAGTGGTATGTTTTTTTCCAACAAAGGAATAATTGTTTTGGCGTGCAGAATAGTTGCTCCGAAATTGGCTATTTCATTGGCTTCGTTAAAAGACAAACGGTCAATTTTCTTAGCATCGGGAACTAATTCGGGATTCGCCGTGTAAATTCCGTCAACGTGGGTATAGTTTTGCAGTTCTTCGGCATCAAGATAATTGGCAATCAGCGAAGCGGTATAATTGCTGCCATTTCTCCCTAGAGTTGTGGCGTCGTTGTTGTTATTTGATCCAATAAAACCCGTAATAATATTGACCGTATCGCTGTGTAGTTTGAAATATTGAACCACATTTTTCTTGGAAACTTGTTCCAATGGTTGGGCATCCCCAAATTTGGAATCCGTTTTTATCAATTCCCTAGAATCGGTGAAACGAGCGTTTATTTTATTTTTAATCAGAATGGCGGTCAATAGTTTTGCCGAAAGCAATTCACCTTTAGAAAGAATCTGATCTTTAATTTTGCTACTGTAATCCCCAATTAAACTTACTCCTTCAAAAAGCTTGTCCAATGCTTCAAATTCCTCCGATAAATCCACATCGGGATAATCCCCTTTTTGTTCCGTTTTGAATGTTTCAAGAAGGGCTTTATAGTTCCCGTTTTTAGCGGCAACTCCTAAAATTTCTTCCAATTCATCTGTGGCATTTCCGCGTGCCGATACTACGACAGCTATTTTTTCGCCCTGGTTGATTTTATTGGCAATAATAGCAACTACCTTGTTTATTCCGTCTCCATTGGACAACGATTTTCCACCGAATTTTAATATTTTCATCTGTTTTGTATGTATAACGCTTAAAAAATATCCTTAAGCAAATGGTCTAATTGTTCAAATTCTATCAAAAAGGCGTCGTGTCCGTGTATGGATTGAATTTCCTTGTAAAATACCTTTTTATTTTGTCTTTTTAATTCCCTGTAGGTTTCCTTGTTTTCAGTTGCTGTAAAAAACAAATCCGAATTGATGCCAATAATGTGAATATTCGCCTCCATTTTAGATGCTATTGCTTCGAATGAGCCTCTATTTCTGGTGATGTCTATTGTTTTTAACAATTGGTTCATCGTTTTATAGGCCGATAACTGAAAGCGATTTTGTAATTTCTTGCCGTGATGGGCCAGCCAACTTTCTACATTAAAAATAGCCAATTCTTCGTTCGTCGTTCTTTTGAACTTCTCCTTAAAAGATTCTGGTGTTCGGTAACACAACATGGCATGAATTCGGGCATCTTCAATGGGTTTCCGAGAATTATTTAATATTTGTTCTTGTAGATAACAATTCGCAATGAGCCAATCTGTTGCTTTCCAGTCAGAAGCAATTGGGATTAAATTTTTAGTAATTTCCGGTTCTAAGGCTACCATTTCCCAAGCAATTCCTCCTCCTACAGAACCTCCGATAATAGCGTATAATTGCGGTATTTTTAGCATTTTAATTCCTTCCAGAAAAAGCCTAGCTATATCCCTTGCATTAAAATCCTGGTACTTTGTGATAAAGGTAGCATCGTACCCATTTCCAGGAACGTTAAAGGCTAATATTGTATATTTATTGGTGTCGATGGTTTTGTTTTCGCCTATTAGATTGTTCCACCAACCGTTTGTACCAATAACTTGAGAATTTCCCGTAAGGGCATGATTCACCAGAACAATGGGAGCGGTATGCAAAGCTGGTCCAAAAACCTGAAAACTTAAGTTTAGGGATGGATAAGTTACGCCACTTTCGGTGGTGAAATTTTGTATGATACTAGTTGTTGGTTTATTTTCCAATTTCAAATCTTTTGTGATTTTTTTGATTTGTGTCTGGAAATATTAGAAAGAAAAGCTAGAAATAAACTAGAAGAATTCTTGTTGTTATCTTTTCCCATAATCGGGATAGAATGTAGCACCTTTCACTAAGAGCGTAGGTTGCTAAGCTTTCATAGGGTCTATTCCCTCGAGCTTTCTTTATAACATTTCAGTACGGTTGTGAACTTAAAACAACAAATTAACCACTATTTTTTTAAACAACCAAATTTTACTAATTCTGTTTTTAAAATTTTCAAAAAAATAAATTTGAATCCAAAATAAAATTTTAAAAACTTTTCAAAAAAAAAGGGAGTTTAATTTGCAATTCAAAATCGTTTCATACATTTGCAGACGAAATATTAGAGGAAAAATTTGAACTGATTGCAACCTCGTTAAAAAAATGCTAAAGCAGGAACCTTCCTAATAGCATTTCCCAGCAATTATTTTTTTCTCGCTTAATTTAAAAATCTATATTATTATGGCTTATTTATTTACGTCAGAATCAGTGAGTGAAGGACATCCAGACAAAGTAGCTGATCAAATTTCGGATGCATTAATTGATAATTTCTTGGCTTTTGATCCAAATTCAAAAGTAGCCTGTGAAACATTGGTTACTACTGGGCAGGTGATTCTTGCTGGTGAAGTGAAATCAGAAACGTATTTAGATGTGCAACAAATTGCGCGCGATGTCATCAAAAAAATTGGTTATACAAAAAGTGAGTATATGTTTGAAGCCAATTCTTGTGGCGTTCTTTCGGCTATTCACGAACAATCAGGCGATATCAACCAAGGGGTAGAAAGAGCCAATCCAGAAGATCAAGGTGCCGGTGACCAAGGAATGATGTTTGGCTACGCCACCAATGAAACTATTGATTTTATGCCTTTGGCCTTGGATTTATCCCATAAATTATTGCAAGAATTGGCCGTTTTACGTCGTGAAAACAACGAAATCACCTATTTGCGTCCTGATGCAAAATCACAAGTGACTTTGGAATATGACGATGACAATAAACCATCCCGAATTGATGCCATTGTGATCTCTACCCAACACGACGATTTTGACGAGGAAGCTAAGATGTTAGCGAAAATAAAAAGTGATTTGGTTGGAATTCTAATTCCAAGAATCATCAAAAACAATCCACAATATGCGCACTTGTTTAACGATAAAATTCAATACCACATCAACCCAACTGGTAAATTTGTGATTGGTGGACCGCATGGCGATACTGGACTAACAGGAAGAAAAATTATTGTGGACACTTATGGTGGAAAAGGCGCTCACGGTGGTGGTGCTTTCTCTGGAAAAGATCCAAGTAAAGTAGATAGAAGTGCGGCTTATGCTACACGTCACATTGCCAAGAACCTCGTTGCAGCCGGTGTTGCTGACGAGATTTTGGTTCAGGTATCTTATGCGATTGGTGTAGCAAAACCAATGGGGATTTTTGTAGAAACCTATGGTACCTCAAAAGTGAATTTGACCAACGGTGAAATTGCCAAAAAAGTGGAAGCCATTTTTGACATGCGTCCTTATTTTATCGAGCAACGTTTGAAATTAAGAAATCCAATATATAGCGAAACTGCTGCTTACGGCCACATGGGGCGTAAATCGGAAACGGTAACCAAAATATTTAAAGCGCCAGGCGGCATTGAAAAA
The DNA here is from genome assembly GCA_044232845.1 of Flavobacterium sp. Lineage (GTDB taxonomy): Bacteria > Bacteroidota > Bacteroidia > Flavobacteriales > Flavobacteriaceae > Flavobacterium. The sequence goes on along the minus strand of JBIILD010000053.1, from coordinate 6,835 downwards.
ACGGTGAATGTGGAATTGTTCACTTGGGAAAAATTAGATTTCGTAGATCAGGTAAAAGCAGCTTTTGGGTTGTAAAACTTAACTGATAAGAATTAAAACAAACCTGACTAAATAGTCAGGTTTTTTGTTTTAAGAATATTTATAACCCCGAACTCCTTAATTCTATTTTTTGTACATTAGCTTCCTTTTAAACATAAGGCTACTTCTGCAAAACTTAAGAAAAAATAAATTAGAGATTGTATGTTAAAAAAAATAATGCTCCTTCTTATTATTACGATGCCGTTTGCCACAGCTATATCGCAAGAAAAACTCTTGAAAGTGACCCCTATTGGTACCCATAAAATTGAGGCCGACTCTCTTATTGGGTTCGATAGTTTGGACAATTTATATTATATTAAAAATGAGGTGTTGTTCAAGGCGCAAAAAAAAATGTTATGGTACTATAAAAACAATTCCTTGGGGAAAATTACCCGTGTAGACCTACAAAATCCCTTACAGATAGTACTTTTTTATGAAAATTTCAACACGGTTATCCTGCTAGACAATCAACTAAATGAGACCCTGAAAATCAATTTTTCTGAAATTACAGTACCGCTCCAGCTTACCGCCACGGGAATCGCTTCGCAAAACAGGCTCTGGGTATACAACATCCTAACACAGCAAATGGGGCTTTTTGACTATTTAAAAAACACTTACCAAGCGATAACGCCTTCAATACCAGGTAATATCAAATGGTACGGATCTAATTTTAATACGTTTCAATGGATTGATGACACACTAAATTGGTATGCTTGTACTCCCTTTGGGAAAATTACACTCTTGGGAAAAATTCCTGATTTTGAGCACGTTCAAATCACAAAAGACAACGAAATACTCTATTTGAAAGACAAAAAATTACATCTCTTCAATTTTCAAAAGAATATTCGCTACCCAATTGAAGGGATTGAAAAAACATTTAAAAATTTCTATTACAGAGACCAAATTTTGTCTATTTTTACCGACCAAGAAATAACCAACTACCAAATTACGATACCATAATGCACATAGCAGTAGCAGGAAACATAGGCGCCGGAAAAACAACATTGACCGAATTATTGGCTAAACATTTCAAATGGGAACCCCATTATGAAGATGTAGTAGACAACCCTTATCTAGATGATTTCTACCACCAAATGGAGCGTTGGTCGTTTAATTTGCAGATTTATTTCCTGAACAGTCGTTTTCGTCAGGTGTTACAAATTCGCGAAAGCGGCAAAAAAATCATCCAAGACCGGACCATTTATGAGGATGCCCATATATTCGCACCCAATTTACATGCTATGGGTTTGATGACCCAACGTGATTTTCAAAACTATTCTTCCCTATTTGATCTAATGGAATCTAAGGTAGCAGCGCCTGACATGCTCATTTATTTAAGAAGTTCGATTCCTAATCTCGTGGGACAAATCCACAAACGGGGGCGCGAATATGAAAATACCATTTCCATCGACTACCTCAACCGACTGAACGAACGCTATGAAGCCTGGATTCAAACCTATAATAAAGGTAAATTACTCATTATAGATGTCGACAACATCAATTTTGTAGACAATCCAGAAGATTTAGGAATTATTATCAATCGCATTAACGCAGAATTGAACGGCTTGTTCTAGAGCTAAAATTTATTTTTTTACTTCCTTTATTTTTTATACATTTATGTAACAGCACTCTAAGCCAGTTGTAATTTTTTGCTATTGCTTTATGCTGTGCCCCAAAAATCTACAATACACAGCTACTCTTGGTTTTTCTGATTATTAATCTAAATCCAAAAACGATGAGCCTAACGTATTTTAAAAACATTTTCATTTGCTTGTTTGTGTTGTTGCTTTTGCAAAGTTGTACGGAGTACCAAAAAAAATCGGTTTCCATACAGGATGCTTCTGTTTCTAAAAAACCAGTACTGGTCATTAGAAAGGACGACACGCGACTCACACTTAAAAAAATTATACTACAAGGAAGCACCTATTACGGAATGCTTAAAGAAAACGGGCAAATCATAAAGATACCCATTGTAGAGAGCGACGTCAAAACCATTCGCATGCTGGATCAAGCCAACTCCTTGTGGGGCACCGTTGGAATCCTAATGGGCGGTATAAGTATTTTGGGCATCATTTCTTTTTCTATTTTATTTTACGACACTCTTTCTCCTACTGATTTTTTTATATGATGAATTCAATAGAACTCAAAATGTAGTTTATATTTCATTTACTCAATGATACAATACTATGGTTAGCCAATTTACTGACTGCAAATAAAAGCACTAAAAACGTATCTTTGCAACTAATTATCCCTAAATATTCGAGAATGAACAACACCGTTACCGGATTTTCAAAATTATCCAAAGAGGAAAAAATAAACTGGATTGCCAAGGAATACTTTTCAAATCCCCCGGAAACTATATCAATACTGAAAAAATATTGGAATTCTGACGAAAAAATACAGGCGCTACACGATGAATTCATCGAGAATACTATCACTAATTTCTACATTCCGCTAGGGGTTGCTCCAAATTTCCTGATTAACGGAAAATACAGCAGTATTCCCATGGCGATTGAAGAAAGTTCGGTCGTTGCCGCTGCCGCAAAAGCCGCTAAATTTTGGTCTACTCGCGGTGGATTTAAAGCCTCCGTTATTAACACCGAAAAAATAGGACAAGTCCACTTTATTTTTAAAGGGGACAGCTCCAAATTGGAGCTGTTTTTTGACCAAATTAAACCCCGCTTTTTCTCCAACACGGAGAGTATCACCAAAAACATGCAAAAACGCGGAGGGGGAATTCTAGATATTAGGCTACAAGACAAAACCAATTTGTTGCCTAATTATTATCAGCTTCATACCACCTTTGATACCAAAGATAGCATGGGCGCTAATTTCATCAATTCCTGTTTAGAACAATTTGCCAAAACCTTGAAAGAAGAAGCTTCAACTTATGATTTATTTTTAGAAGAAGAAAAAGACCTTGAAGTCGTGATGAGCATTCTGTCAAATTATGTGCCCAATTGCCTTGTTCGAGCCGAAGTATCTTGCCTAGTGGAAGACTTGGTAGAAAAACACATCCCGAATCCTCAAGCCTTTGCCAAACGATTCCTTCAAGCAGTTCAAATAGCCGAAGTGGAACCTTTTCGAGCTGTAACCCACAACAAGGGAATCATGAACGGTATCGACGCCGTAGTGCTAGCCACGGGTAATGATTTTAGAGCCATTGAAGCTGGAATTCACGCCTATGCTTCCCGAAACGGAAACTATTCCAGTTTGTCTCATGCCAAAATTGAAAATGGTGTTTTCACTTTTTGGCTGGAGGTTCCTTTGGCATTAGGAACAGTTGGCGGCTTAACTTCGCTGCATCCCTTGTCAAAATTCTCTCTGGAAATGCTCGAAAATCCCTCCGCAAAGGAGTTGATGCAATTTGTGGCCGTAGCAGGTTTGGCACAAAATTTTGCCGCCTTGCGCTCGTTGACCACTACCGGAATTCAGGAAGGGCACATGAAGATGCACTTGAATAACATACTCAATCAATTAGAAGCAACTGAAGAAGAATGCATTTTGATTCGGAAACATTTCAAACACCATATTGTATCTCACAGTGGCGTTGTAGATTATATTCAAAATTTAAGGAGGCAAATGTAACACATCAACCCTTTCAGGGTTTTAATAACTGAAGAAACAAAAATGAGATTGCTTCGTACCTCGCAATGACAATGAAAAAAGAATTTTATAGCAACGGAAAATTATTAATCACAGGAGAGTATCTGGTTTTGGACGGGGCTAAAGCCTTGGCGGTACCCACCAAATTTGGACAAAATTTAATTGTTTCGGAAGGTGCCAATCAAGAAATAAAATGGACTAGTTTTGACTCAGACGGAAGTATTTGGTATAATGACACTTTTTCATTTAAGGATATTTCCATAAAAGACAGCGTTGAGAAAAAAGCATCGGTAAGAAATACCCTGATAGCCATCCTGCACGAAGCTTTTGAGTTGAATCCTGATTTTATGAATCAATCCGAAGGCTATCACATCACAACCCAGCTTAGTTTTCCTAGAAATTGGGGCTTGGGAACCTCATCAACTTTGATTAATAACATCGCACAATGGCTACAAATTGACGCTTTTACTTTACTTAACAATAGTTTTGGTGGCAGCGGATACGATATTGCTTGTGCTCAAAATAACAGTCCTATTTTGTACCATTTAGAAAACGGCAAACCTATTGTCGAAAAAGTAGCTTTCGACCCTGTATTTTGTGATACTCTATATTTTATTTATCTCGACAAAAAACAAAATAGCAAAGCGGCCATTGCTTCGTATTATAATAATCCTATAAACGATTTGGCCAAAACCATTGCCAAAAACGACAAAATTACTTTGGCCGTTTTAAACGCTAAAAATCTGCAAGAATTTGCCTTGGCAATTGAAAAGCACGAAACCGAAATGAGTGCTGTCCTTAAAACCGAAACAGTAAAAAATTCTTTGTTTCCTGACTTCGAAGGCACGGTTAAAAGTCTTGGGGCTTGGGGCGGTGATTTTGTGTTGGCCATTGCATCCGAAAACCCAACGGACTATTTCAAGGAAAAAGGATTCCGAACGATAATTCCTTATAAAGACATGGTATTGTAAACAAAAAAATCCCGAATAAATCGGGATTTTTTTTATGCGTTGCAGTTTCAATTTAGTAATTAAATTGACTTCTGTTGTCTTTTATTTCAGCGTTCGCTTTTAGTGCAGGAATTACTCTATTGGCATCTGACGCACTTTGTTCTTTTAATTTTGCCACATAAGGAGCATGGTCTTTCAAAGCTGGTGCTTTAATGGTGCTGTTGTTTTTCACCACATAAACTCCTGCATTTCCTTCAATCGGGGCAGAAAGTTGGTTGGTTGCCAATGCAAATGCATTTCCTACCACTTTAGGTTCTTGTCCGCCACTAGTCAAAACTGGATTTTCCATTGTCACATTTACTGCTTGTTGAACCGCTGAACCCGAAGCTTTCGCAATCGCCTCTAATGAAGTTCCTGTCATTTTGGCTTTGATCAACTCGGCTTTTTTCTTGTTTTTAAGAATTGGCTCTATAGAAGGTCTAACCAAATCAACAGCCATCAATCCTTCTGGATTTACTTTTTTAACTTTGGCAATCACGTGACCTAAATTAGCTACTTCAAATCGCTTCACGCCACCAACATTCGTTTCTCCTTCAAACGCCCATCTTACGATATTTCTTTGGTTACCCAAAGAACCGAAAGACTCATCCATTCCTTTTGCAGTTACAACTGGCGCAATGGTAAGCTTCATTTCCTTAGCTAGTTTTTCGAAATCTTTGTCAGCTGCATCCATTTCAAATTTAGTTGCCTGTGTAAATATTTTATCTGAGGTGGCCTCTGAGGCCTGAATTTTCTGAGATATAGTAGCTAAACGAACACCGTCTTGCTTATCCGTTACTTTGATGATGTGAAACCCAAAAGTAGTTTCTACCAATCCGATGGAACCAACAGCACTGTTGAACACAAAATCATTAAACGGTTTTACCATTTGATTAGGGCCAAAATAGCCCAAGTCACCGCCTTGTTGAGAAGAAGAATCATCAGAAGCCGTGAAAGCTAACATCAAGAAACTATCCGGATTTGCCTTAACCTGAGCCAAAAGCGTTTCTGCTTTTGCTTTAGCTTGTTCTTTTGTTCTTTGTTCTTTTTTGTTAGGAACCTGTGTGCCTTCATAGCTAATCAATATATGACTTGCTTTAGCATTTACCCCCACTTTTCTGCCTAATGATTTAGAAATGCAATAGTATTTCCCATTCATATAAGGACCGTAAATGGCACCTGGAGCCAAGTTGTACAACTGCTCTGCATCGGTGGCTGGCAAATCTTTTTTAGCCACATAAGTAGAATCGTAAGGCATGTCAGAATTAGAGTTTACGAATTCAATTGTGTTTGCGACTGACTTGAATCCTTGTAAGGTATCATTTTTAGCAGTTGCTTGGTTGTAAACTACGCTTCCTGACAACAATCCGTTCACTTTGTTTTTAATTTCGTTTTCATCTTCTGCAGATGGTTTATCTTCAATTAAAACATACTCTATTTCACGAGTTTCATCGGCCTTATATTTTTTTCCATTCTTTTTCATGAAATCTTCAATCTCGATATCCGTAACCTTTACTTTATCATCCTTAATCGAAGAATAAAGCCCGGCAACGTATGCAAAATTTACTTTGTTGGCTTCCATTTCGTATTTCAGTTTCCCTTCGCTTTCGGTAGTATAGATTCCTGCTTTTATCAAGGTGTTGTACATTTGATATTTTGCGTTAAGCTCCGCATCTTTTTCCCTGTCTTTCAAAACTTGGGCTTGTTCTGGGTTTGACTTGAAATATTCTTTAAATTTTGCTTCGTCAAAAACGCCTGCAGCATTTAGAAAAAGTGGGTTTTTTCCAATGTTTTGATCTGCTTTTAAGACTTCCATGATGTGATTTGGTCCCACTCTCAAACCTAATTTATCAAATTCAGCCGTAAGCAAAGCAATCGAAACCTCTTGGTCCCATACTCTGTTTGCTGCTGCAGTCGATGTCATTCCTTGTTGACTTTTTTCGACATTGCTTACCTTAACTCTAAATTCTTCAAATGGAATGTCCTTTCCATTGATGCTTCCCACATCTTTTGAACTTTTACCAAAATTTCCTTGATTAAAAAGATCTCCAGCTATAAATGCAAATAATGCTAGTGCAATAACTACTATCATTAAAGCGGAACGTTGTCTAATTTTTGCTAAAACTGCCATTTTTATTGTTGTTAATTTATATTCAGTCTGC
>JBIILD010000052.1:0-11432 GCA_044232845.1 Flavobacterium sp. | reverse complement strand
TAGGTTCAGTTACCTTGTATGATTCACCCACATTTGGAAAAGAGAAAAGAAATCCCAACCACCGTTATGCCATGCAACCTTTGGTTTTAAAAATTGTAAACAAAGATGGTTTTGGTGATTATCAAAGTGGTTTAGTTCCAACTTACACGCAAAAGGAATCCGTTTTTAATTTAGGCGTTCTTGGCGACGAATCCGAGCCTTTATTAAGCACTGCTATTGGTAAAATTACGGGGGTTAGCCGAATGATGAAACAAAGTGCCGCAAAAGGATTTGAACTTTTTAAAGATTCCAAGTCAATGAATGAGCTACAAAACCAAATGTATCTTGACAAAGTGCCAGATGGTTTGCGAAAAGCAATGGAATAAAAAAAGGCTTTCACTGATGAAAGCCTTTTTGTTTTGTCAATTAAGTATGTAAATTAATAGTTAAAATAAAAACCATTAGGCCCTACTCCTGCTGTAAAATCTTTCAACAAACTACCTGTAAGTGAATACACATATACTTTACTATTTGAACTAAAATCACCACCATCACCAATAAATATTCGATTATTCCTAACAGCAAAACCGTACATTTTACCATAGTCTGATGTTGACTCATAAGTCAATAATGGTGTAAAAGAAGCTTCTGTTGCATTGCTATTCATACCGTAAACAGAAGTCCCTTTTGTATAATAAATTTTATTTTGATCTATGTCAAGATTCTTAACATCTTTAAAATCAGACGGAAATAGTATTTTCGAAATAGTTTTGTTTGACAATTGTACTTTTACAATTTCACTAGTTACATCATACGGACTTCTCATGATGTACAAAACACCGTTATTTACTTCCATACTGTCAGCATAACTACCTATTACAATATTCTCAACAGCAGTTGTCTTAGGATTTACAATAACTAATTTATCACTATTGTATGGCTCAGTTACATATAACTTACCATTGTCAAGTACAATTCTATTGGCAGTAGTGTTTAACTGAATTTTTGACTCTACTTCATAGGTTGACAAATTGATTACTGCAATATAATCATCAGTGTCTCCAATAGTAGGGTTTTGGTACGAGTATGTATTGGCATTAGTTACATAGGCTTTACCATCAACTACAACACCATAACGGGGATTTACCAACCCGACTTCGACTTTACCAATAATCTTAAAGGTATTTCTATCGACAACAGTAATTTTATTAGAACCACCAGCGATGACAAATGCTTTATTACCATCAAAAAAGATATTTTGAGCATATTTACCCAATAAATCGGATGGATTTACAACAGTATAAGCATCTTGCACAATAGATGACAAATCATCGTTGATATAAGATACAGAACCTTGGCCTGCACCTCCTTCATTTAGCACCAAAATGCCATCATTATACTCGCCTAAATCTACAGTATCGCCACCGTCATCGGTACACGACACAAAAACAAAACTGCTCATAAGAGCCGCAAAAAACAATTTACTTAACTTCATAACTATTTAAAATTTAAGGATTAGATACATATTAAAATTTCTGCCTGGCAAAGGCCTATTCTCTAGACTTTGATATTTTCTATTCAAAACATTTAAGATTTGAAAACCTAACTTTGAGGATTTTAAAAATTTAAAATCATAATCGATACCAATGTTGGAAACATGATACGGCTTGATGATTTCATTTGGATCGTTATCAGATCTTGTATAAACAAACCCATTATACAAATACTGATAATTAACAGAAAACGAATCAATAGAATATACCAAAGAGGCTGTTAACTTATGATAAGGAACAAAAAATAATTGTTTTGATGTTTCTAAATCTTTAGAAACAGTATACGCATATGTCCCATTGATTGCTACATAATTTTTTCCAACCGATTTGGACCAACTTACAATAGTCTCTGAACCATAAGTATTCACTCTATTGGTGTTTTCGGGAGTCCAATTGCTACCACTACCAGGTATCCAACGAATAAAATCGTTAATTTTGATGTAATAAATAGTTTCAGATAACCTGAAGTTTTTATACTTAAAAACATTACTTATTTCAGCTTGATATGAACTTTCTGGTCTTAGATTACGGTTTCCACCCGGATTCCAGTATAAATCATTGAATGTTGGTATTCTAAAGTTTCTTGAAAAATTACCTTTTAAAATATAGACAGAATTAAAGTTATAAGAAGAACCCACCGAGTACAAAAATGGACTTTCATAATCCGAACTATTTTCTTTTCGAAATCCAACTTCATTCTGCCATTTTTTTGAAAAAGACTGAATCGCATTAAAAGCAAAAGAACCAATATGTCTTGTATTGTTACCAAAACTGCTTCCAAAGCCTTTAGTTTTATTATAATCTAAAACACCATTCAATTTTATTGATTCTGATACTTGATACCCAAAATCTGTTTTTGCTATTAGCGATTCTGTTCTTCCGAAACTAAAATAGGAACTTGTAATATCTGCAAAATATTGATACTGCTCTGTAAGATAGGCCAATTTGAAATTTTTGGTAAACTGTTTTTTATTTTCAGAATAGGACAAAAGATTACGACTAAAGGAATTGATATATTTTGTTTTTGAGTCAGATTCAGTAACCAATGAAAGATTTCGATCGGTATTTGAAGTTTGACTATAAAAAGTAATAGTTGCGTTTGGATTTAATTTATAACCTACATTAGCAAATAAATTGGTGGTTGCATATTGCCCATTTTCATTTTTTCGTTGCTTCCCTTTCCAAGTAAAAAGCCCTACGTAATCGTAGTTATTTTCAGAACTATTCCTAGAAAAACCAATTTGTGAACTCCATTTTTTATTTGAAAAGGCATTCGAATAATTGATATTTGCAGTAGTAAAACTACCATAATCTACCCTTAATGTATTAGCAAATTGATCCTTAAAAACCAAATCGTTTTGCAAATGGACCGAGCCACCTATTGCACCACTGCCATAACCTACGCTACCGCCGCCTGCTTTTACATTAATTGAACTAAAATCTGTTGCTGTAAAAGTGTTAAAATCGGCACTACCAGTAATCTGTGAGTTGACATTTATCCCGTTCCAAACTACTGCCGTTTGGGAAGAAGTTGTACCTCTAAAAGAAACGGTTGCAAGCATTCCCCGTCCGTATTCTTTGAAATACAAAACAGAATTATAGTTTAAAAGATTTGAAAGTATGGGTTGGTTTTTATTCATAATCGAATCGTTTAATACTAAAATAGATTGCGATTTATTATTAGCAAACAAAGAAGCGTCGGAAACAATCACCTCTTCGAGCTGAATTATTTTAGTTTTTTGTGCACAAACAAACTGGCACAATAATACCACCGAGTAAAAACCTAGTTTTTTTAAAGTCATAATTCCAGAATCTTTTTTCCCGAAGATTCGATATTGATTATGTACATAGGCAGGTCTCCTGGCTTGCGTCTTGTTGTTGACCTTCCCATTCAAAGTTAGAAGTTAGAAGTTAGAGGTTAGAAGTATTAGACTTCTAACTTCCCTCTTCCTACTTCCCACTTTCAAACAGTGGTTTTGTAGATAACAACAAGCGTATTAGCTTACAGTTGCGGGTACAGCTCGGGATTTAAGACTTTAGATTGCAGATTTTAGATTGCAGATTTGACTAAATCTGAAAAAAACTGAAAACATATGTCTTTCACCTGATTCCCTTTTAATGCTATTTCGAAAAAACAAAACAGCAACCTCAATACGGGCACAAATGTAGTGGTAAGATTCGAATAAAAAAATAATATCTTTTTTCAATAGGAATAAATATACCTTTGCGAAATAATACCAAATGAGTTTCTATGAAAGCATTTTTTTTTAGAAGTATTCTATTTCTATTCCTAATTTCAATTTTTGGATGCCAAAAAAGTAGCGAAAATTCAAAAAAAACAAACTATATTTCAGCGAATTCTACTCATTATGCCAAAGGACTTGAAATCTTCAAACACCGGGGATTTTCAATCGTAAAAATTCTAAATCCTTGGCCAGATGCCAAACAAAGTTTTACCTATATTCTGCAAGAAAAAAACGGGATTATCCCCGACAGTTTAAAGCAATTTACTATTATTCCAATTCCTCTACAGTCCATTGTAGTGACATCCACGACACACATTCCGGCCTTGGAATTATTGGGTATCGAAAACACTTTGGTAGGTTTCCCTGACACCGACTATATTTCCTCTGCTAAAACCAGAAAGCTAATTGATGCAGGAAAAGTAAGGGAAGTAGGGAACAACGAAAGCCTAAACACCGAAGTTTTAATGGATATGAAACCCGATTTGATAGTTAGTTTTGGATTGAACAGCAACAACCCCACCTTAGATAATCTTCAAAAAAGTGGTTTAAAAGTATTATTTAACGGCGATTGGACTGAACAATCACCGCTTGGAAAAGCGGAATGGATTAAGTTTTTTGGTGCTTTATACGGATTAGATTCTAAAGCAAATGCCATTTTTAATACTATTAAAAAAGAATACAGCAATACTTTAAAATTAGCAAAAAAGGCTAAATTAAGACCTACTGTACTTAGTGGTGCCATGTATGAAGGTCAATGGTATGTTCCCCAAGGCGAAAGTTGGGCGGCACTTTTTTTAAAGGATTCAAAATCTAATTATTTATGGTCAAATACCAAAGGAACAGCTGCTTCATCAATTCCATTTGAAGTCGTACTTGAGAAGGCAAAAGAGGCTCAATATTGGATTGCTCCCGGTAATTTCAATTCTTTAAAGCAAATGACCGATAAAAATCCTCACTACAATCAATTTGCTTCATTTAAAAATAAAAAAGTATATTCGTATGCCAAAAACGTTGGGGCAAAAGGTGGTATCGTTTATTTTGAACTTTCCCCTACTCGACCTGATTTAGTTTTAAAAGATTTGATTCGGATTTTTCATCCCGAATTACTACCCAATCATCAATTGTTTTTCTTTAGTAAATTAGATTAAATTGAATAACTACCAGCGAAATACATATTTATACTTCTTTTTAGCTCTAACATTAGGATTGTTGTTTATAGTTAATATCAGTTCAGGTTCTGTATCAATTCCATTAAAAGAAGTATTCCAAAGTTTAATTGGCGAAAATACCAGTAAACCGGCTTGGGATTATATTATAATAAATTATCGATTACCTAAATCAATTACTGCAATAGCAGTTGGCATAGGTTTGTCAATTAGTGGTTTACTAATGCAAACTTTATTTAGAAATCCTTTAGCAGGACCCGATGTATTGGGACTTAGTTCTGGCGCAAGTTTAGGAGTTGCTTTTGTTGTTATGGGTTTACAATTACTACCAATAGATTTATCCACAACTCTTTTATCTACTTTGGGAATTGTTATTGCTTCTAGCTTGGGGAGTTTTATAGTGTTGATTGCTGTTTTGGCTTTTTCTAAACGATTGAGAGATACAGTAGCGATTTTGATTGTTGGTTTAATGTTTGGAAGTATAACAAATGCCATAATAAATTCACTTACTTATTTTAGCACAGCCGAACAATTGCAAAAATTCACGTTTTGGACGATGGGAAGTTTGGGCAACTTATCTTGGTCATCAATAACTGTTTTAGTAGTCTGTGTGATTTTAGGTTTATTGCTAAGTTTTCTTAGTATCAAACCTTTGAATGCGCTATTACTAGGCGAAAATTACGCTCGAAGTTTAGGAATTGACTACAAAAAAACACGTTTGATAATCATTTTGGCAACCAGTATTTTAACAGGAAGTATTACAGCTTTTGCAGGGCCAATTGCTTTTATTGGTTTGGCAGTGCCTCATATTGCCAAATTGGTTTTTCAAACAAGCAATCACATTGTTTTATTCTGGAGCACTTTGCTTTTGGGCGCCATTATTATGCTGATTTGTGACAGTATTTCACAACTTCCGGGAAGTGATTTAACTTTGCCTATTAATGTGGTGACATCCATTTTTGGAGCACCAGTAGTCATTTGGCTAATTATTCGAAAACATAAAATGATCAACTAATGGAAAACAAAATCATTTTAAACGCTTCTCAAATTAGCATAGGTTACAGTCAAAAAAAAGCAAATACTATTGTTGCATCCAATATTGATTTGTCATTAGAAAAAGGAAAACTAATCGCTCTAATTGGCGCCAATGGCATTGGGAAATCAACCCTTTTGAGGACCATAACTGGAATCCAAAAACCTATTTCCGGAACAGTATCATTGAACGGAAAGAACATTCACGGACTGGATTCCTTAACCTTGGCACAAAAGCTTAGTGTTGTTTTAACCGAAAAATTACCCCCAAGCAACTTGACCGTTTGGGAACTTATCGCCTTAGGAAGACAACCGTACACGAATTGGATTGGAAAATTAACCGGCAAGGATATTGAAAAAATTAACGAGGCAATCCAACTCACTCAAATCGAGCATTTGATATCCAAAAGACATTATGAAATTAGCGATGGTCAATTGCAAATCGTCTTGATTGCAAGAGCTTTGGCGCAAGACACCCCTTTAATAATTTTAGATGAACCCACAACACACTTGGATTTGTTACATAAAGTAGCACTCTTGAAACTCTTGAAAAAACTCACCCAAGAAATAGGGAAATGTATTCTGTTTTCGACTCACGACATCGATATGGCCATACAATTGAGTGATGAAATGATTATTATGACACCCGAAAATGTAGTCAAGGACCAACCTTGTAATTTAATTCTAAAAGGCAGTTTCAATACACTATTCAAAGACGAGCATATTGTTTTTGATAGTGAAAAAGGGAAGTTTATAATCAATTGATAATGAATAATTATCAATTGACAATTATTGATTTTTAATTAAAATCTGTCTTTTCGCCTCACCAACCACAAACGCAACCGAATTAGCGATGTTGAAACTTCGGATTAAATTCGACATTGGAATAGTCAAATGATTACCGAATCGGGCTAAAACTTCTTGGCTCAAACCCACGCTTTCTTTGCCAAAAACCAACCAATCGTCATCTTGAAATTGCGTTTCATAAATAGATTTTTCAGCGTGAGAACTCAACAAAAAAACTCTCGATGGATCTGGAATTTTCGCCATCCATTCTTCGATGTTTTGATATTCGGTTACATCGAGATGCGCCCAATAATCCAATCCCGAACGTTTCAGATTTTTGTCATTGATCACAAACCCAAATGGATGAATAAGGTGTAAACGGCTTTCGGTACCCACGCACAAACGACCAATGTTTCCTGTATTGTTCGGGATTTCAGGTTCTACGAGGACAATGTTTAACATTTTTATTGGGTGTTAGGTATTGGGTTTTTAGGTGATGGTCTAGAAGACCTCAACAACTCATCATTCAAAATTCATAACTTCCTTTACTTCTCCGGCGCGCAAATCATTTAAATGAACATTTCCTATTCGGACTCGAACTAATCGAAGCGTTGGAAAACCAACAGCCGCAGTCATTTTACGGACTTGGCGAAACTTGCCTTCATTAACTGTGATGGAAGCCCAAGATGTTGGACCGTGACGTTCGTCCCTAATTTTTTTTCCTCTGGCTCCAAAAGCCGGAATTTCATTAATTATAAAAGACTCGCAAGGTTTAGTAATATATTTTGTGCCGTTGAAACCTATTTCAACACCAATTTTCATTCTATCAACGGCTTCTTGATTGATGATTCCATCTACTTGAACATAATATTCTTTATCCACTTTTTTGCTTCGTACGATTTCACTCATTTTACCATCTGTTGTCAGTAAAAGTAATCCTTCGGAATCCTCGTCTAGCCGACCAATGGCCATTGTTCCAAGAGGAAAATCATGCAATTCGCCCAAGAGCTTTTTCTTTCGTTTTAATTCATAAACAAATTGGCTCAAATAGCCGTATGGCTTGTGGATTATGAAGTGACGGTGATTGGACATTTTTTTAAATAATTACACAAAAATACATTTTTCAAATTATCTTCTTATGCAATCTTAAATTGATATTATTCCTTACTTTTACTTTTTTCAAAAACCACCCTTTTATGTCAACTATGCTCCCGTTTTTACTGCTTTTTATTGTTGCACTCGCCATCGGGGTTTTCATTGGAAAACTCATTTTTTTAGCAAAATCCCAATCTGAAAAAGCATTTTTGGAAGAAAAATTAAACAATCTAAAAGAACAATCTCTAATTGAAAAAACGGCTTTGGAGAAACAAATTCAACAAACGATCCAAGAGAAGGAAACCATTCGCAACGAAAAAGAAGCCATCAATATTCAACTCACCAAGAAAGAAGTCGATTTTGAAAATCTTTGGCAACGCAACAAAGAACAAAAAGAGGAAGTCGAAAAACTTCAGGAAAAATTCACCAAGGAATTTGAAAATTTGGCCAATAAAATTCTGGAAGAAAAGTCCAACAAGTTTACCGAGCAGAACAAGGAAAATATGAAAACCATCTTGTCGCCGCTACAGGAAAAAATTCAACTGTTCGAGAAAAAAGTGGATGACACCCACAAGGAAAGTATTGATTATCATGCGGCTTTGCGCCAACAAATTTTGGGTTTGCGCGATATGAATATTCAAATGAGTAAAGAAACGCTTAACTTGACAAAGGCATTGAAGGGCGACAGTAAAATGCAAGGGAATTGGGGAGAGTTAATCCTGGAACGAGTTTTAGAAAAGTCAGGATTGGAAAAGGATAGGGAATATTTTGTGCAACAATCCCACACCAACTCTGAAGGAAATCGCGTTTTTCCAGATGTTGTGATCAACCTTCCTGACGGAAAAAAAATGATTGTCGATTCGAAAGTTTCGCTTACGGCTTATGAAAAATTCATCAATGAGGAAGATGAAAGTTTGAAAAGTGGCTACTTAAAAGAACACGTGAATTCAATAAAACGACACGTGGAACAACTTGGCGAAAAAAATTACCACGATTTATACCAAATAGAAAGTCCTGATTTTGTGTTGCTTTTCATTCCGATGGAACCGGCTTTTGCCATGGCATTGAATGAAGACACCACCTTATACAACAAGGCTTTTGAAAAAAACATTGTGATTGTGACACCATCAACATTATTGGCAACTTTGCGCACGATTGACAGCATGTGGGCCAACCAAAAACAACAAGAAAATGCCTTTGAAATTGCACGACAAGCCGGAGCATTGTATGATAAATTCGAGGGCTTTGTCGCTGATTTAATCAAGATTGGTAAGAAAATTGACGAAAGCAAAATAGAATATCAAGGCGCTATGAACAAACTTGTGGATGGAAAAGGAAACCTCATCACGAGTGTCGAAAAATTGAAAAAAATGGGAGCAAAAGCTAAGAAAGCACTTCCAGATAACATATTAATTAGAGCAGAAAAAGACTCCGAATAATCTGAAATTAAAAATAACAAACAAAGTAAATCAATTATGAAACCTATTTTTAAAACAGTCGAATCGTCAAAAATTAGTATTTCACAATTAATGCTGCCATCCCACACTAATTTTAGCGGTAAAATTCATGGAGGTTATATTTTATCGATGCTTGACCAAATTGCATTTGCATGCGCCTCAAAATTTTCGGGAAACTACTGCGTAACGGCCTCTGTTGACACCGTAAATTTCCTAAATCCAGTAGAGGTTGGAGAACTTGTCACCATGAAAGCCTGTGTAAATTATGTCGGAAAAAGCTCCATGATTATAGGCATCCGAGTTGAATCAGAGAATATTCAAACAGGAGACAGTAAACACTGTAATTCCTCCTATTTTACGATGGTGTCTAAAAACAAACAAGGAGGTAAAGCAATGGTTCCGGGTTTAATTCTGACTAATATGGAAGATGTAAGACGCTTTTTTAATTGCTTAAAACAAATCAATTCAAAAAATGAAAGAAACGCTGCTGAAAAAATTAGGGATTACAGTTCCTCCGAAAATTTATCAATACTAGAAAAATACAATGTTTTGTTGGAATTAAATTAAATATCCAATCAAAAAACTTCCGAAATCACAAATAAGACAGTTTCAAAAATTATACACAGGGATAAAATAGTGAATCGCAATTTGAAAGATTTTGAGTGGCTTTAAGTATACTTGTTAAGTACAAATAGACGAAATATTACTCCCATGGGGTGATACTCCAATCTTTTGGCAAGAAAATTAATTAGGAAAATTTACTTGCATTGTAAAAAAACTGCTAAAAACATTCAAGGCTGTTCTATTTTTTTAAAAATTACATACTGTAGTCCAAAAAACGGCGTAATTTTAATATCTTTAGGTTTAATTCCTCGAAGCGCTGCTTCGATTTTTTGACACCGATTTCATAAATTTGCACAGAAAAACCTGTGTTAATTTGTGAAATCTGTGTTTTTTTTTAATACCTCTCGGGCTCTGCCCCGAAGTAGTTTATTAAATTCAATTCGTATCTTGGCATGAAAAGTCACTTCAATTACTCTGTTATTTATTGCTACAACAACTTTTGCACAAAATGAAATGACAACCAACACGGGAAGCGTCAATTTTGAGGATTCAGTGCCATTATTTGAGGAAATTAAAGCACCGAAAAACAGTTTTTTGTGTTTAAAAAAAAACTGGCGCAAGTACAACTAGGGTTTTGATAAAAAATTTTCATTTCAAAATACCTATGATGGAAGAGCACTGGCTATCCAAAAGCAACATTAAAGGAGTTATCGAAGGTTTCAACTGAATATCATAGGTGCCACTCCAAAAAAATTCAAACTGAGAGGTCTATTGAAATTGCAAGGAAAATCTAAAAATATTTGCACTATCGCAATTCTCAGAAAAGTGGACTACATGTCAGAAATCATTTCGGATTTTGAGGTAAACAGTGCCGATTTTAACATTTGGATCCTTGAGGTTTGGAGTCTAAAAGTGGCTAAAACTGTAAGTATAAAGTCACTGTTTTTGGCAAACAAACCTACTTTTGCAAACAATCCCTAAGAGCCTGTTCTAAGGTGGTAAATTTAAACTTGAATCCTGTTTTTTTGATTTTTTCCGAAGAAACTCTTCTTCCCGTCAGTATAATTGAAGTCATTTCTCCCAATACCATTTTAATCAGAAAAGCAGGGATATTGGGCAACCAAATGGAGTATCCATTTATTTTTGCCATTGTTTTTGAAAAAACAGTATTGGTAGTATCGTCAGTGATCGCAGCATTGTATGCTCCAGTCATGTCGCTGTTTTTTATGGCCTCGAGATAAATAGCACATAAATCGTCAACATGAATCCAAGGCATGTATTGTTTGCCTGAACCTAGCGCAGAACCCAACCTTATTTTAAAAATCAGGGATAATTTCTTCAAGAAACCGTCATCTTTTCCAAGTACAAGTCCCGTGCGAATTTTTACCACGCGAACTCCCAAATCAGTAAAATTGTCAGCGGCAGCCTCCCATTTTTGACAAGTAGAACCTAGAAAATCATTTTCGGGAGCAGTATTTTCGGTGCAAATTTCTTCCCCGTTTACAGCTCCATAGATCCCTATTCCTGAAGCCGAAACGAAGGCGTCTAGTTTTT
>JBIILD010000051.1:0-11517 GCA_044232845.1 Flavobacterium sp. | reverse complement strand
ACTGCAATGAAAATCAAAGAGTACAGAACTCAATTTATCGAAGCACTTTCTCCATTTTACGATATTGGTGAAGTGGAGAGTTTTTTCTATTTGATTTTGGAAGAGAAACGTGAATTGAAAAGAATTGATTTGGCTTTAAATCCTGATTTGACTTTTTCTGTAGAAGAAATCCAACTTTGGAATTCGATTTTGAAGCAATTGCAACAAGAAATCCCAATTCAGTATCTGTTGGGAAAAACCAATTTTTACGGTCTAGATTTCGAAGTGAATTCGGATGTTTTGATTCCGAGGCCAGAAACCGAAGAATTGGTAGAATGGATTATTGAAACCCAAAACCCAAAACCCAAAACCCAAAACCCAAAAATCCTAGATATCGGAACGGGAAGTGGTTGTATCGCGATTGCTTTGGCAAAAAACATTCCGAATGCACAAGTTTTTGCCATTGATGTTTCTGCACCGGCTTTGGCCACAGCCCAAAAAAACGCAAAAATTAATGAGGTTAATGTTGTTTTTATAGAAAAAAACATCCTTGAAACGGAAGATTTAGAACAGCAATTTGACAGTATCATTTCTAATCCGCCCTATGTCCGGGAGTTGGAGAAAAAGGAAATTAAGAAAAATGTTTTGGATAACGAACCGCATTTGGCTTTGTTTGTTGAAGATAATGATGCCCTGCTTTTTTATAGAAAAATAACCGAATTAGCTCAAAAAAATCTTAGTAAAGACGGTAAATTATTTTTCGAAATCAATCAATATTTAGGGAAAGAAATGGTGGAATTACTCGAAAAAATGAATTTCAAAAACATTGAATTGCGGAAAGATATGTATGGGAACGACCGGATGATTAAGGCGGAATTCAGGTAGCGGATTTCAGATGGCAGATTTCAGGTGACTACTTTTTGCCATCTGCAACCTGACATCTGAATGCTATTCGTATCGAAGCGCTTCAATAGGGTCAAGTAATGCCGCTTTTATGGCAGGATATAAACCCGAAAAAATAGCCACGGCAAAACTAGTAGTCAAAGCTGCCAATAATGCCCCCCAAGGAATTACAAAGACAAAATTCAGCGCTGTTGCAATGGCATAACCTATCCCAATCCCAAAAATAATTCCGATAATGCCTCCCATTTGCCCAATGAGCAATGTCTCTATAAAAAATTGGAAGGCAATGGTGCTTTTTTTGGCTCCTAACGCTTTTCTAACCCCAATTTCTCGAGTTCGTTCGGTAACCGAAACAATCATGATATTCATCAAAGCAATTGACGATCCAAGGACCGTGATGATGCCGATGATCCAGGAAGCTATGCCCAAATATTGGGTAATTCCCAGTATTTTATTGATTAAATCATCACTTCGAACGACGGCAAAATTATTTGCTTTTACGGGATTCAATTTACGAACTCTTCGCATCGTTCCAGTCGCATTATCAATAGCTTGATCCAGCATTTCTTTCCGGGCAGCCATTATGCTTACCGAGTAATTGATATTAGGAGCCGTAAACAAGGAACGAGCCAGCTGAATAGGGATTAATACTCTTAAATCTTGATTGTTTCCAAAGGTGGAGCCTTTCTCTTTTAGTACTCCAATAATCTTAAATTTGGCTCCACGAATGGAAATTATCTTGTCTATTGGGTTTACATTTTTCAGTAATTCCTTCTCAAAATCCGAACCTATAATGCAATTGTAGGTGTTGTTTTGGATGTCAAAAGAAGTAAAATTTCTTCCTGAATCGGTCTTTAAACCAGAGTTGGCCATAAAATATTCGTCAACTCCAACGATGGTATTTTGTGGGTCGGTTTTGGTGGATTCGTATTTAATTTCTGCCGTGGAAGTAGCCGAAAAGG
Organism: Flavobacterium sp.; assembly: GCA_044232845.1. Classification (GTDB taxonomy): domain Bacteria; phylum Bacteroidota; class Bacteroidia; order Flavobacteriales; family Flavobacteriaceae; genus Flavobacterium. Next base: position 9,673 of record JBIILD010000051.1, on the reverse strand, counting down.
AAATAGAAGTGGTCGTAAGCGGATATTTATATTTGTTTTTGAAAGCAACCGCTTCGGGATAGGAAATGACCGGGTTAATAATTTCTCTTACTTGAACACCATGTCGCCGGATGGTGTTTTCGTATTGATTGATATTGAATGTATTGGCTCCCATAGATGCAAAATCGGAAGATATAGTGTTTTCCAATGCCGAAACAACCGTCAGGATGCCAACTAAAGCGGTGATTCCGATGGTGATAATTAACACGGTAAGAATAGTGCGCAACAATTGTGTTCGGATAGAACCTATTGCAATTCTGAGGTTTTCTCGAAATAGATTATACATACTAGCTATTTGACACGAAATTACAATTTTTGTTACAAGTTTGCTTTAGAAGATGGTATATTTATTTTAAAAATAGGATATTTGCAAGAGGAAATTTAAGATGATAGATTTTCTGAATGAAACAAGATTTTGGATTTACTAATCTGAAATCTGCAATCTAAAATAAAAATGGCTCAAAAACCGAGTATTCCAAAAGGAACAAGAGATTTTTCACCCGCTGAGGTGGCAAAACGTCACTATATAATATCGATTATAAAAAGCAATTTTGAGAAATTTGGTTTCCAACCTATAGAGACCCCTTCGTTCGAAAACTTTGAGACTTTAATGGGAAAATACGGAGAAGAAGGCGATCGTTTAATTTTTAAGATTTTAAATTCTGGGGATTATTTGGCTAAGGCCGATGCAACAGCTTTACAAAATAAAGAAAGTAATAAATTGACTTCAAGTATTTCTGAAAAAGCCCTTCGCTATGATTTAACCGTTCCATTTGCTCGATATGTGGTCCAACACCAAAACGAAATAGAATTCCCTTTTAAACGATACCAAATACAACCCGTTTGGCGTGCTGACCGTCCGCAAAAAGGACGTTTTAGAGAGTTTTTTCAATGTGATGCCGATGTGGTGGGGTCAAAATCGTTATGGCAAGAAGTAGAATTGGTACAATTGTATGATTCGGTTTTTACGGAATTGGGTTTGGAAGGCGCGACCATTAAAATTAATAACCGTAAAATACTGTCAGGAATTGCCGAAGTGATTGGGGCAAAAGACAAATTAATCGATTTTACGGTTGCCTTGGACAAACTAGACAAAATAGGCGAGGAGGGTGTAAAAAAAGAAATGCTAGAAAAAGGAATTGGGATATCTGCGATAGAAAAGGTACAGCCTTTATTTCATTTCACAGGCACTATTTCAGAAAAAATAGACAAACTTTCCTCATTATTATCCTCTTCCGAGGAAGGAATAAAAGGGGTGGAAGAACTGCGATTTATCTGTGATAATGTGTTACATCTCGGGTTAAATAAATCGGTTTTGGATTTAGATGTCACTCTTGCTCGCGGATTGAATTATTATACAGGCGCTATTTTTGAAGTGGCTCCCCCAAAACAAGTTTCCATGGGTTCAATTGGCGGTGGCGGTAGATACGATGATTTGACCGGTATTTTCGGACTCAAAGACATGAGTGGTGTGGGGATTTCCTTTGGTTTAGACCGAATTTATTTGATTATCGAAGAATTGGGTTTATTCCCAGAAACCGTGACTTCGACATCAAAAGCCTTGTTTATTAATTATGGCACAAAGGAAGCATTTTATGCCATGAAAGCCATCACGAAATTGCGTAGTTTTGGAATAAAAGTAGAATTATATCCTGACAATGTGAAAGTGGGAAAACAGTTTCAACATGCCGATAAACGCGGTATTCCCTATGCTGTTATCGTTGGCGAAACCGAAATGAACGAAGGAAAATTTGCCTTGAAAAACTTGCTTTCTGGCGAACAGGTGTTACTTGATTTTGAGACTTTGAAAGCGGCATTACTTTAAACCGCCTCTTATTTAAAGTAGTCTAATAAAAATCGAACAGAATTCAATAAACTACCCCATTATATTAGAACGATTGGACTAGTCAACAACTATATTGGTATGTCAACATAATCTAATATCTTTAGGTTTAATTCCTCGAAGCTCTGCTTCGATTTTTTGACACAGATTTCACAAATTTACACAGAAAAATATCTGTTAATTTGTGAAATCTGTGTTTTTTTAATACCTCTGGGGCTCTGCCCCGACGTAGTTTATTCACCACAAAACGATACCAAAAAAAGAGGGAAAATTACTTTTTGGATTACTTTGATTTTGTTGTAACAGTGTCAGAAATTATTTTATTCTTTCTCGTAGCGCTCCATTTCCCTATCATAAAAGTCGTTAGCAAGAACAATAAGCCCTTCCATTTCGTCATTTAATTCGGATTCATCGAGGTCTTCTGCTTCTTCCATAAACTCGACTTCATCGTCTTTGAGATTGATAATAAATCGCGGATAATCCAGATGAATGATGAAAATATCTTCCGGAAAATCGGTATTGTCACCCAGTAAAAATTTTGGTAATTCCATTTTTTTTGTAATTTAAATTAAAAAATTAACTCCATTTATTATTTCGAATCTAATATCTATGTGAGCTGGCGATTCTATTTATCAGAAAGAATAATTGGCGCATTGCCCTTATTGTTCATAAAAATGATTTTAGTATTTGGTGATGCGGCTAATTCTTTTTGTGCTTTTATGGATTCGTATTGCAATTGTTTATCAGTCAATCCCATTGAAATAATACGCTGATAATCTGCAATACCTTGCGCTTCCACCCGCTTTCTTTCGGCTTCCTGTTTTTCTTTTTGAAGCACGAAAGTCATTTTTTGGGCATCTTGCTCTGCATTAATTTTGCTTTCAATTGATGCTTTAACTGATACGGGAAGATTGATATTTCGAATCAATAATTGTTCTAAAACTAATCCTCTAGCTTTAAAATCTTCTTCAATACTTTTAAATATTCGCTGTTGAAATTCGTTTCTTTTTGTCGAATACAACGCCACCGCATCATAATAAACAGCATTATCACGAATACGGGTTCTGGTTACGGGGCGAACAATTTTATCGGTATAATTTACTCCTATTTGTTTCAATATTTTAGGGGCATCGTTTGGAGTAATCCGGTACAAAACCGTTAAATCAATGACGACTTCTAAACCATCATTAGACAGAACACGAATAGCGTCATCGCCTTCCTGTGACCCTTCTCCGCGAATGGCAGACATGGTGTAGTTTTGGGTTTGAATGTCAAAATAGGTTACCTCTAAAAGTGGGTTTATCAAATGCAAACCACTCTCCAATATCTCAGATTGAACACTTCCGTAAAGTGATTGGACGCCAACCCTGCCCGCATCAATTTGTTTGAACATTGAAGAGAAAATCCCTAAAGCCATTACTATTATGGCAACCAATTTGAGGGTATTCGAAAATTTAGAAAACGGGTTATTTCCCTTACTTTTTAAGGTATAGCTTACAATCCATAAAATTACCCCAATACTTATAAATAATATCATTTTATAAAAATTTAGTTAGGGTTAATATTGTCTTTTGAATCAATATCCCTTTGTGAAAAATTTAATTGTCAAGATTTTCTTTTGCTAACTTCTCTGACAATCTTGTAAAGCGAATATACAAAAATAAAGCTGCCGCTGACAATCCCGCTAGAAGTCCTATCCAAATCCCCGTTGCTCCCAAAATAGTATGTTTGCCTAAATAAAATGAAATTGGAAATCCTATTATCCAATACGCTACAAAGGTAATATACATAGGGAATTTAACATCTTGTAAGCCCCGTAAAGCTCCTAAAACTACTGCTTGAACTCCATCTGAAATTTGGAATACCGCTGCCACCAAAAGCAATTTGGAGGCAATACTTATGATTTCGTTATTATCTAATATTTGGGAAGAATCAGACATATTCAAAAATAAATGCGGTAGGTAGTTATGCATAATCACGAAAACTAGTCCGAAAAAAATTTCTATTATAATAGCCAACAAAAATATGGAACGAGCTACGATAATCATTTGCTTATAATCCTTCATTCCTCTGGCATTGCTGACTCTAATCATTGCGACAACGCTAAAGCCCATAGCGACCATAAAGGTGGATGAGGCAAGTGTTAGGGCAATTTGATTCGCAGCCTGACTGTTTTTTCCCAGTGTGCCCGAAAGCCAAATGGCTACCGTAAATAAAGTTACTTCAAACATCATTTGCATGGCAGAGGGCAGACCCAAATTGATAATTTTTTTTAAGATTGATTTTCGAATTTCACTGAAACTAAAATTCTTGAAATATCTTTTAAAAAGTGCATTTTTCCGAAGTAAATAATGAAGAAAAAACACCATCATGATTCTGGAAATTACCGTTCCTAGTGCCGCACCCAAAACCCCCAATTTCGGAAACCCCCAAACCCCATAAATCAACACGTAATTAAATAAAACATGAACTACATTCGCCATATAAATAGCATACATCGAATATTTAGTTTGTGACAAACCGTCGGAAAATTGCTTGTAGCCTTGAAAAATGACAACAGGGATTAAGGAAAAAGCAACCCAATCAATGTATGGATTAGCTAAATCGACAACCGCATCCGGTTGATTCATCAGTTTCATTATGGGCTTTGCCAAAATGATTAAAATGAATATCGCAATTCCCAAAAGGGTACACAATAACAAACCGTGATGAAAAGTAGTCCTTATTTTTTTATCATCTTTTTGGGCATCAGCTTCTGCAATCAATGGCGTAATTGCAGTGGAAAAACCAATTCCCAATGATAAGCCTATAAAGATAAAACTATTGCCCAACGAAACTGCAGCCAACTCCGTAGAACCAAGGTTGCCTACCATAAAATTATCCACAATTCCTATTAATGTGTGGCCAAGCATTCCCAGAATAACGGGATATGCTAATCTTAAATTATAGGAAAACTCTTTTGTATATTGGGGGAAGCTCAATTTGAGATTATTTGGTTGGCAAAGATATATTAAAAACACAACAGAAATTAGACGAATTTTTACTAATTTTAATGCAGTTTATCATGATGTCCCAACGCTTTTTATAGGTTTAAAAATCTTTTTATGGAAAATTTTAAAATTAAATCTGAATTTAATATTGCTGGAATCAGTTGTGCTTCAGGATTAGTTTGCAGAGGCAATTCTTTGTTTATCATTTCAGACAATAGTTCATTCCTCTATGAATATAACCTCCTTGAAAAAGAATTGACCAAAATAAAACTCTACGGGAACAGCCAAGAAAAAATTCCAAAAAAAGACAAATACGATTTTGAATCCATAGCTCTAAAAGGCAATAAACTCCATCTTTTTGGTTCTGGCTCCACATCCAAAAGGGAAAAAGGAATAACCTATGATCTCAAAACGAAAACGATAGAAGAAAAAGATTTATCAAAGTTGTTCAAAAATATAAAACAAACCAATTCAATTTCTGATGAAGATTTAAACATTGAGGGTGCTTTATTCCATAATGAAAAATGGCATTTATTCCAACGTGGAAACGGAGCCAATTCGAGAAATGGAATTGCGGTATTAAATGACAATTTTGATGACAAGGACACTATAGATTTTATTCCTATTCAATTGCCAAAAATCAAACATGTAGAAACTTCATTCACCGACGCCATTTTGGTCGAAGACAAAATTTATTTTTTGGCAACAGCCGAAGATACCTCTTCAACCTATTATGATGGTGAAATATTGGGAAGTATTATTGGCGGAATGAATAGTAAAACATTTGAGATAGAATTTACAAAAAAAATAACCGACACCAACAAATTCGAAGGATTGACACTTTACAGCAAAACAAATGATAAAATAGAATTCCTTCTTTGTGAAGACAATGATTCTGAAGTTTTGGAAAGTACGATTTACAAACTTGTTCTAACAAACTAAAACTTCCTCCTTTTAAAGGCTGAAAGTTTAATGGGATTTGATTTTTTTTTTTTAAACTTCCATATTCAAAAATTCCATTCGCACGCTTCCATCCTCATCAAGTTTGGTCAATTTGATTTCACGCAAAGTGTTTGATAATTCTGGATTCCAAGGTGTTTTTACACGAACATAATTCTCTGTAAATCCGTGAATATAACCTTCTTTATTTTCACTTTCAAAAAGAACGGTTCGGTTTGTTCCAATTTGACTTTCATAAAAAGCACGACGTTTTTTTACCGATAATCCGCGCAACATTTTACTTCTTTTGGCACGAACATTAGCAGGAACAATACCTTTCATTTGGGCAGCTTCGGTATTGTCACGTTCTGAATACGTAAAAACATGTAAATAGGAAATAGCCATTTCATTCAAAAAATGATAGGTTTCCAAAAAATGTTCGTCGGTTTCTCCTGGAAAACCAACAATCACATCGACGCCAATACAGGCATGAGGCATCACTTTTCGAATTTTGTTCACTCGCTCCGTATATACCTCTCGAAGATAACGGCGTTTCATCAACTTCAAAATTTCGTTGCTTCCAGATTGCAATGGGATATGAAAGTGTGGCACAAAAGTGCGGCTTTTGGAAACAAATTCAATAGTTTCGTTTTTCAATAAATTGGGTTCAATTGAGGAGATTCTCAAACGTTCAATCCCTTCTACTTTGTCCAATTCCTGAACTAATTCCAGAAAAGTATGTTCGTGTTTTTTGTTACCAAATTCCCCTTTTCCATAATCACCAATATTCACCCCCGTCAAAACTATTTCCTTGATGTTTTGTGCGGAAATTTCTTTGGCATTTTTCAACACATTTTCCAGTTCGTCACTCCTAGAAATCCCTCTAGCTAGCGGAATCGTGCAGTAAGTACATTTATAATCGCAGCCATCTTGCACTTTCAAGAAAGCGCGCGTTCTGTCGCCAATGGAATAGCTGCCTACGTAAAAATCGGCTTCTGCAATCTCGCAAGAATGCACTTCGCCAAAATCATTTTTGGATAAATCGTTTATGTAGTCGGTGATTTTGAATTTTTCGGTAGCGCCTAAAACCAAGTCAACCCCATCAACAGCGGCTAATTCCTCAGGTTTCAATTGGGCATAACAACCAACGGCAGCAACAAAAGCTTTGTCATTCAATTTCATCGCTTTTCGCACGACTTGCTTGAATTGTTTATCGGCGTTTTCAGTAACAGAGCAGGTATTAATTACATACATATCAGCCACTTCTTCAAAATCAACGCGGTCAAAACCTTCATTTTCGAAATTTCTAGCGATTGTAGAAGTTTCCGAAAAATTCAGTTTGCACCCAAGGGTGTAAAAGGCCACTTTTTTTCTTTCTTTCATATATTCCTTAAACTAATGAAATCTGCCTGCCGGCGGACAGGTCGTTGTCAAAAAATTTAAGACTGCAAATTTACAAACAAAAAACTGTAAATAAACAATGTCAATTTGAACATTTTTCTCGCAAAATTACAATTGCTATTTTATTTTCTCTAACTTGATTATTTTGATGTGTGCGCGAATAAGGCTCCATCTCATACCATACCACCCCTCTGGTGCTCGTCTGCGACGAGTACCTACTTAAATTAATAGTCAAATCGTAGCGTTTGCAACGCGGTTTGTCACTAAAATTGTTTTTTATGAAAGCGATTATGTCAATAGTAGCTATAGGAATTAAGAAGAAGATAATTCTGTTTTTTGCAATGTAAATGTCGAGCCTTTGTGGCAATGCATTTTGAAGAACCGCGTTGCAAACGCTTTGTTTAGTTTGTACAAGTAAGTAGGCACTCGTCGCAGACGAGCACCAGATGCGGATTAAGCTATTCTTTCAAATCTATTATTTATTAATTCTTTGTATGCCATTTTGTAATTATCAGTCATAAAACTATTATCAATACACCTCATCCATTTATCTTTTGCCTTCTCCATTTTATTGAATATATTTTCTTGTTGTTTTGAATCCAACTTAAATGAGTTGAATACCAAGATAAAATCTTTTCTACTGATTTTTTTCTTTTTGGCATTGAGTGTTAAGGCTAAGTCCTCATCATCGGGAGGATTAACCACCGCAGTAGCGACCATATCATAAGCTGGAGATAGAATATAACCTTGCTCATTTGTTTTGATTATGGAGAAATTTTTTAAGTGCATATCCGCATTCCCTGTTAAGAATGAAAACAACACTTGCTCAAAGAAATTTACTAAATCCAAACCCGGATTGGAGGAATATTTCAGAAGAACTTTGGCAATTTGTTCGTAAGAGCCGTGATACTTGTTTTCCGTCATTCTCTCTGTCAATTGACACATATCTTCCATTAAAAGTTTCTGTCCTTTTACGCGGTCAATTCTCTTGGTGATGTAGGCAAGATTCCCTGATTGTAATCGTATCAAACTATGTGGCACCATTTTTATTTTGGCAATGGTTCCCAAGTGCATAGTTAGGTCTTCTACCTCTGGTAATTGATTGAATTTTTTGGTAGGTGGTTTTAATATATAATCCCCCCACAGACCAACTATTGTAAATCGTTTGGCTTCTCCTTTTTCACTTGGTGTTAATTCCAAAGATAATTTAGCTTGAACCCCTGTCAAAGTCGTTTGACTTTTTACTACTTGTAAAGCCAATTCTTCCATTTGGTTCTCCATATATGGTAATTCCGGAGGAGTAGATTGTCCAAATATTTTTTTACAACAAGTGCTGTGAAAATCTACTTCATTTTCAGTTAGTGGTTCATAACAATAGAGACATCGTTTCATAATTCCTCATTATTTAATGGATGAACACTTACCGCACCTATGCAATCTTTACAACAAGCTAGCAATAGTCCCATTCGGTCTCTTGGGTTTAGTTTCCAATTGTTTTGGGCGATATCTAACAACCAACCTTCGGGAATAAGACCATCAAAAAAAGGAAACAAGATTTTACTTGTAAAATATTTTTCTTGTAGAGGAAGCGTTAAACTAATTGGGTCAGGACTTGTAGCATTCAAATAAGAACTATCATAATTAAAATGATATCCATTTTCGTCTTCTTTCAACCAACCCGCAGTTTTATCATATATTTTTATTTCAGCCTTTCTCATCTTCCTCAAATTTTAGTTGAACTGCTCCAACTTGATATCCAAATAATTTCAACACCTGATTTACCTTGTCTAATCGTAGGGTTTCTTTACCTTGTTCCAACTCCCGCAGAAAACGAAGACCGACTCCTGCTTTCTCTGCCAATTCAGGTTGAGTTAATTTAGCGGAGGTTCTTTTTTGTTTCACAAACTTACTTAATTCCATAATATGCACCTTTTCGGGTATAAAAGTATAAAAATATTTTTAATTTATACCCTATGAGGTGTAAATTTAATTATTAAAGGAATAATATACCATAACGGGTATAATTGGATTGATTGCTTTTGGAATGATTAAAAAATGGTTTTGTTTATCAAAAAAGGAATGATGAGTAAATGAAATGAAAATTTCTTCACAGAGGTTCGTATAAAACAATCAAAATTAACTAACCTCTTTACACAAATAATCAGGTCATGATAAAGAAAAATCCCCGTTTGGGGATTTTTTTATGTCCTTTTTTATATAAAAATAGACGCCAAACTATAAAATTCCTTACTCCATTTCCTTACTCCAAAAATAAACATTTCATTAAAATCCATAAAAAAACCCCAATACTTTGTATATTAGGGGTTTGTTCTGGTAGCGAGACCGAGATTTGAACTCGGGACCTCAGGGTTATGAATTGAGTTTTTACTCGATTTTACCCCTTTTTATTTACTAAAAAAGATGATTTCTATAAAAATGGTGTACGGTTTGGTGTACTGAT
>JBIILD010000141.1:0-3174 GCA_044232845.1 Flavobacterium sp. | reverse complement strand
CCCAAATTAATTTTAAATAAAAATTTATGAATCATTATGAAACTGTTTTCATTTTAAATCCCGTTTTATCTGAAGTTCAGGTAAAGGAAACAGTAAGCAAATTTGAAGATTTTCTTACTAGCCGTGGCGCTGAAATGGTATCCAAAGAGGATTGGGGTCTGAAAAAAATGGCCTATGAAATCCAAAACAAAAAAAGTGGTTTTTACCACTTATTCGAATTCAAAGTAGCAGGAGAAGTTCTTATTACATTTGAAACTGAATTTAGACGTGACGAAAGAATTATGCGTTTTTTAACTGTAAGTCTTGACAAACACGCTATTTCTTGGGCTGAAAGAAGAAGAACGAAATTAAAATCTACAAAAGCGTAATCATTATGGCAACATTACAACAATCAGCTTCAGGAAAAAAAGACGGAGATATCAGATATCTTACTCCTTTAAACATAGAGATTAACAAAACTAAAAAGTATTGTCGTTTCAAGAAATCAGGAATCAAATATATTGATTATAAAGATGCCGATTTCTTATTGAAATTTGTTAATGAGCAAGGAAAAATTCTTCCTCGTCGTTTAACCGGTACTTCATTGAAATACCAAAGAAAAGTGTCTGTAGCCGTTAAAAGAGCACGTCACTTAGCATTAATGCCGTATGTGGCTGATTTGCTAAAATAATATTAAAAAACTCAGTTGTTGGTTTTCGATAAACCGAAACCTAACTTCTAATAACAAAAGGACAACAACATGGAAATTATATTAAAAAAGGACGTTCAAAATTTAGGTTTCAAAGATGATGTGGTAAATGTAAAAAACGGTTACGGTCGTAACTTTTTAATACCACAGGGTCACGGCCAGTTAGCTACGCCATCTGCAAAGAAAGTATTGGCTGAAAATCTAAAACAAAGAGCGCATAAAGAAGCGAAAGTCGTAAACGATGCAAAAGCATTGGCTGAAACCTTGAAAGCGTTAGAAATTAAAATTTTCTCAAAAGCGGGTGGTGAAAAACTTTTTGGATCTATTACCAACATTGATATTGCTGATGCTTTGCAAAAATCAGGTCAAGTAATTGATAGAAAATTTATCACTAGCGGTATCGTTAAAAGAACTGGTAAATATGCTGCAAGCATACGATTACATAGAGATGTTATAATTGATTTACCTTATGAAATCATTGCTGAAAAAGCATAATTTCAAAAATATTAATAATTAAATCCCGATCAACGTCGGGATTTTTTTTATTCCTAAATTAGTATTCTTTATCAAAATTATGTCTTAAAGGCGACATGACCCCCAACTTAACTAATTATCGATCTGATTAACTTAAACCACTAAGGTTCTAAATGGAATGATTGATATTTTTTCTACTTTTGAAGTCTCAATTAAAATTAATGAAAACCTACACCTTAAAAGAAAAACGCAAACATTTATTTTCATTTCCAGTTATTGTGGCTGCACTTGGTTATTTTGTTGACATTTATGATTTGCTTCTATTTGGAATCGTTCGAATTCCGAGTTTAAAAGATTTAAACTTAGATGTGGATATAGCAGGAACTTTGATTTTGAATTATCAAATGTTAGGGTTATTGCTTGGCGGTGTGCTTTGGGGAATATTAGGCGATAAAAAAGGAAGGCTCTCTGTCTTGTTTGGTTCGATTCTAGTGTATTCCTTAGCCAATATAGCCTGCGGGTTTTTACCTTATTTCCCTTTTGAAGATAAAACGACCACTTATGCCTTGCTTCGTTTTGTAGCTGGTGTTGGTTTAGCTGGAGAATTAGGCGCAGGAATTACATTGGTTTCTGAATCATTGCCTAAGCAGCTAAGAGCCATAGGCACTTCTATCGTAGCGGGTTTTGGTCTTTTGGGTGCTGTTGTAGCGCAATTGACTGTTGAAATGGCAGGAGATTGGAAAATAGCCTATATTATTGGAGGTGCAATGGGCTTGTTGCTGTTGTTACTTCGCGTGAGCGTAATAGAATCAGGTATTTATAATAAGGTAAAAAAATCGGATAATATTAAAAAAGGAGATTTCTTGTCCTTTTTTACCGATTCCAAAAGATTTACCAAATACATCAAATGCATTCTTATCGGTCTGCCTACCTGGTTTTGTATCGGTATTTTGGCAATGATGTCGAATCAGTTTGCATCCGCTTTAGGGATTAGTACAATTGATCCTGGCAAAGCAATTATGTGGACTTATATAGGGATTTCTGTTGGAGATTTCTCAAGTGGTTTTATTTCTCATTGGCTTAAATCTAGGAAAAAAGCTATTTTTTATATGATGTTTTTTACCTTGGTAGGGATTGTCATGATGCTCTTCGGAAATACCAATACAGAGAATAAGTACTATTTTTATTGTACATGGTTGGGATTGGGAACGGGCTATTGGGCAATGTTTGTTACTCTGGGAGCCGAACAGTTTGGAACCAATATCAGAAGTACAGCTACAACTACAATCCCTAATATTGTTCGTGGGTTATTGCCTGTAATGCTTTTTTCGTTTGATTATTTAAAATTTTCTTTGGGGATTATATTGTCAGCAGCGGTGGTAGGGTTAGTCGTCTTTACTTTGGCTATACATGCTACATTAACCATTGAAGAAACCCATAATAAAGACATGGATTTTATTGAATAAATGAATTTGAATAAGAAAATTAAAGCCTAAATGATTGAATTATAAAAATGAAATACGCAAGATTAACTAAAGAACAATTCGATGAATTAAATCAAGAATTCATCACTTTTTTAGCTACTCAAACCATTGACAAAGTAGAGTGGGATACTATAAAAGCCAATCAGCCTGAAGTGGCGGAACAGGAATTAGATGTCTTTTCGGATTTAATATGGGAAGGGGTTTTATCCAGAGCAGAATATTTAGAGCATTTCTCTAAAAACCATATTTTTCTTTTTCAATGTTTTGAAACTTATATTCAATCGATTGTATTGAAATCATTGGTTCCTGAAACTGATTTTTTGACAACAGAAGGACTGCAATGGCTGAGTGATAATATGTTTACGGAAACTATCGAAATCAAAACCGGTAAAAAAGTATTTACCGAAGAGCGCAACGCTTCTATTTTTGGATTAATTCAACAAGGTTCCTTTTTAAGCGACGGACAATTATTCAAACAAATAATTTCAATTATTGAATCATAATTTTATCGTTTTTTCTATTAAATTA
>JBIILD010000140.1:0-3175 GCA_044232845.1 Flavobacterium sp. | reverse complement strand
AAACATATTATTGAAGCCCACAACGAAAAGATTTATGTCGATAGTGAATTTGGCGAGGGTTCAGAATTTTCATTTACTTTGGAAAAAGCCTCAAACCCTCTTGCTGTATAATAATGTTAATATTGATTTACAGTATATTAAATAAAACACAACACCAATAAATTTACATACCAAACATTGGGTTAACAATTATTGTTGATTTATTAATAATTACTTAACATTAACTTAACATTGGGGTTTCATCTTTGCCTCAGAAAATTAATCAAACAAAAAAGATGAAAAATAAATTATTTACATGTTTGGTCTTACTAACGACAATAGTCAATGGGCAAGACATCACAAAAAAAGAGGTTCAGAACCAAGTAATCCGTGTTTTAGATTCTCTAAATCAGGTTAAAATTGCAGAAGAAAAAAGCAAGCCTAAAAAAGAAAATTGGTACGAAAGCATAGGCCTTAGAGGCTATGTTCAGATTAGATACAATGGATTGCTGTCTACAAATGATAAAGTTTCATGTGACCAATGTGACAAATCTTGGGGAACAACGGAAAAACCAGTTGACGCAAAGTCAAATAATGGGTTTTTTATTAGACGAGCCCGAATGATTTTTTCTGGACAAGTACATCCTAATGTATATATTTATATTCAACCGGACTTTGCGAGTACACCATCTTCGAGTGTAAATAATAATCATTTTGCCCAACTAAGAGATGCCTATTTTGATTTGTCAATCGATAAGAAAAAAGAGTATCGTTTTAGGGTAGGTCAGAGTAAAGTTCCTTATGGTTTTGAGAATTTACAATCCAGCCAAAATCGTTTAGCCTTGGATCGTAACGATGCTTTGAATAGTGCCGTTGCCAATGAGCGAGACTTAGGGATTTTCTTTTACTGGGCTCCAAGTAAAATCAGGGATCGTTTTGCCATGCTTGTCAAAGACGGATACAAAGGTTCTGGGGATTATGGCGTATTTGCCTTTGGGGCTTACAATGGTCAAACCGCCAATAAATCAGAAGCCAACAGAGATTTACATGTTGTAACAAGAGTAAGTTATCCTTTTGTTGTTGGAAATCAAATTATAGAACCAGGATTGCAAGCCTATACTGGAAAATGGGCTATGGCTAGTACTGATATCACTACGGCCGCTACCTTAGATAAGAATTATTTAACAGATCAAAGAGTTGCGGCTTCTTTTATTATGTATCCAAAACCCTTTGGTATTCAAGCTGAATATACCATTGGTAAAGGTCCACGTTATGATAAGGTTAAGAATTCGGTGGATGTGTCAAAATTAGAAGGAGGTTATGTAACTTTGAATTATAAATTGGATTTGCCAAATCATAAATATTTGTATCCTTTTGCTAAATTTCAATATTACGACGGAGGTAAAAAATTTGAAAAAGATGCCAGAAGTTATGTGGTTAGAGATTATGAAATTGGTTTAGAATGGCAACCGTTCAAGGCTTTTGAATTAGTGGCGGAATGGGTTATTTCAGACCGAACATTTGAGGATAGTGGCCTTAAAAATAACAGACAACAGGGAAATTTATTACGATTACAAGCACAGTTTAACTTTTAAGAAGAAAAATATAAACCATTAAATTAATAAAATGAAAACAACAAAATTAAAAATTGCAGGGATTTTAGTAGTCATAATGACTATTGGCTTTTCGTTTACCACTGCGAATAAAATAACCATTAAAGGGTCTGACACCATGGTAATTTTATCTCAACAATGGGCTGAAGCGTATATGAAAAAACACCCAGAGACCACTATTCAAGTTACTGGCGGAGGTTCAGGAGTGGGGATTGCGGCTTTAATTAATGGTTCTACGGATATAGCAAACTCAAGCCGCCCAATGAAACCAGGGGAATTAGAGAAAATAAAAGCGAAATACAATAAAAACGGTATTGAAATCGCTTGTGCTAAAGATGGTTTGTCTGTTTTCCTTAATAAAGGAAACGCTGTTTCTGAATTGACAGTAGAACAAATAGGGGCTATTTTTTCAGGTAAAATAACCAATTGGAAACAAGTTGGCGGAGCAGATGCTAAAATTCAATTGTATGGTAGAGAAAGTAGTTCAGGTACTTTCGAATTTTTTAAGGAACACGTAGTAAAAACAGATTTTTCTCCAAGTTGTCAAACTTTGCCTGGAACTGCGGCTATTGTAAATGCAGTGAAGAAAGACAAATACAGCATTGGATATGGCGGAGCTGCTTATGCGGAAGATGTAAAAGATTGTAAAGTAAAGAAAGATGCTAAAAGCAAAGGAATTTTACCAACCGCAGCCAATATAAAAAACAAAACCTATCCAATTTCAAGATATTTGTACATGTATTTAAAATCAAAACCAACAGGTGAGACCAAAAAATTCATTGATTGGATATTGGGTTTGGAAGGACAAAAAATGATCACAACAGTAGGTTATTTTCCTGTCAAATAATTAACGAAAAAATAATTATATAGTAACCTCTTTATTTTGTAAGGAGGTTTTCTTATTTTATATTTGCCAAATCAATTTAATTAGTTTCTGACTATTTAATTCAAGTAAATGAATCCTATACTTCAAGAAAAAAATAATTTTACCAAAGAAAGTCTGAAAAAACAATTCAGACTTTCCGAGTTTCTAGCGGAAAAAATTATCTCATCGGTGGCCTTTTTATCCATAACTATTATTGTTTTGATTTTTGTTTTTGTATTCAAAGAATCGTTGCCACTATTTAGTTTTAGTAAAAATGCGAAAGAAAATACTGAAATACAAACGCCTAAGGGGTCAGTAATTACGACTGAGGAAAGTGAGCCTGAGACTTACGGAACCCCCGCGGAAGATCTAGAACCCGAGACTTACGGAACACCTACAGAAGAATTAAATCCCGTTGCTAGTAAAATAGAACCAACAGAACCAGAAACTTACGGAATAGTAACAGAAGACTTAAATCCAGAAAAAACAGATATTCAGGAGGTTGTTATCGACGACAAAGTAACAGAAAACAATGAGGGCGCAGACAAAACTTGGAGTACTTTTTTTACTACCGAATGGGTTCCCGTATCGGAACATCCCCGATTTGGTTTATTAGGATTGCTTATAGGAACTTTAAAAGTCACTTTAATTGCTATGGGTATTGCGGGGCCTCTTGCTATATTGGCGGCACTTTACACTTCTTGTTTTGCCTCAAAAA
>JBIILD010000139.1:0-3234 GCA_044232845.1 Flavobacterium sp. | reverse complement strand
TTGGCACAGCCGATTCGGGTGTTTTTTTAGTTTCATCAGACGGCCAGGAAACTAAATACCATTTCACGAAAGATAATTCTCCATTACCCAGTAATGCCATAAACGATATTGATATTAACAGCACCACAGGGGAAGTTTTTATTGCCACAGACAAAGGCCTGGTTTCTTTCAAGGGAATTGCAACAGCCGCAAAAGCAGATTTAAGCAACGTGTATGTTTACCCTAATCCAGTTAGACCTGGTTTCGAAGGAACCGTTAAAATCGCAGGATTATTAGATAAAGCCAATGTTAAAATCACCGATATTGAAGGGAATCTGGTTTATGAAACCACTTCTGAAGGAGGAACAATTGAATGGGACACCACCGCTTTTGGAAAATATAAAGTAGCCTCAGGGGTATACATGATTTTTGTTTCAGGGCAAGATGGCGAGGAAACCAAAGTCAAAAAAGTGATGATTATCAGGTAAAATCAGATGGCAGATTTCAGACAGCAGTTTCTGGAAATCTAAAATCTAAAATCTAAAATCTAAAATTGCTAGTCAAAACCAAAGCCATCGTCATTTCTTCCCTCAAATACCAAGAGAAAAGCTTGATTGTAAAGTGCTTTACACAATCCAGTGGTTTGAAATCTTATTTTGTTCGAGACGCTTTTTCTAATCGAAAATCCAACCAAAAAATTGCTTATTTTCAACCATTGACCATTCTCGAAATCGAAGCGGTGCACAAAAACAAGGGAACATTAGAGAATTTCAAAGAAATCAAAATTGCGATTCCGTTTCAATCCATTCATTCCGATATTTTCAAAAGCACCATTGTGATGTTTATTTCCGAAATCCTACACCATTCCATTCACGAAGAAGAGAAAAACGAACACCTATTCGCCTTTTTGGAGACGGCGCTATTTTGGCTTGACAATCACGGTGAAACGGCTAATTTCCATCTGATTTTAATGTTGGAAATCACAAAATATCTCGGCTTTTACCCTGATATTTCCGAAATGGAATTCCCTTTTTTCGACACCAACGAAGGTGTTTTTACCCCATTTCAAGCCATCGGTTCGCTCACCCAACACGAAACAATTCTCTTCAAAAAACTCATTCCTTTGAAATTCGACAACGACCAGAAAACCTTCCACGTTATCGAAAGACAAATAGTCTTAAAAATTCTGATTGATTACTTCGCTTTTCATCTCGATGGCTTCCGAAAACCAAAATCCTTGGAGGTTTTAGCTGCTGTTTTTTCTTGAAATTTAAAAGAGATTATTCAGAACACGTTCATTTTTTTTAATTCATACAATTCAGTACCCAAAATCCCAATAATAAACAACTTTCGACTTTCGACTTTCGACATAAATTTATTACTTTCGCACAACGATTTAAGAAAAGGATACAATGAGCATAAAATTTACTGAATACAAAGGACTTAACTTGCCAGCAGTAGCATCGGAAGTACTTGATTTTTGGAAGGCAGCAAACATATTTGAGAAGAGTGTCACCACGCGCGAAGGCAACCCGCCATTCGTATTTTTTGAAGGCCCGCCTTCGGCAAACGGATTGCCAGGGATTCACCATGTTATGGCTCGTGCGATTAAAGATATATTTTGCCGTTACAAAACCCAAAAAGGATTCCAGGTAAAGCGCAAAGCAGGTTGGGATACACACGGCTTGCCCGTAGAATTAGGTACTGAAGCTGCATTGGGTATTACCAAAGAGGATATTGGAAAAACAATCTCCGTAGCAGAATACAACGAAGCTTGTAAAAAAACCGTGATGCGTTACACCGATGTGTGGAACGATTTGACCGAAAAAATGGGCTATTGGGTCGATATGGAAGATCCCTATATCACCTACAAATCCAAATATATGGAAACCGTTTGGTGGATTTTGAAACAAATCTACAACAAGGATTTGATGTACAAAGGATATACCATCCAGCCGTATTCTCCAAAGGCAGGAACAGGATTATCATCACACGAAGTGAACCAGCCGGGAAGTTATAGAGACGTTACGGACACCACTGTTGTGGCGCAATTCAAAGTCCTCTCCCCAGCCCTCTCCAAAGGAGAGGGAGCCGAAACTGAAAATTCGGTCGAAAAAGCATTTGGTTTTAGTACAATGTCTCACCTCCCTTCGGGAGGGGTTGGGATTTATATCTTGGCTTGGACGACAACGCCTTGGACTTTGCCAAGTAATACAGCTTTGACAGTTGGGCCTAAAATCGATTATGTATTGGTTAAAACTTTCAATCAATATACTTTTTTACCTTCGAATGTTATTTTGGCTAAAAACTTAGTTGGCAAACAATTTTCGAAAGGATTTTTTGCAAGTGCTGAAGTTGCCGATTTTGAAAAATTCAAAGAAGGCGACAACCTGAATGCCTTCAAGGCAGGGAAAATTCCATATCAAATTATTGCCGAATGTAAAGGGGCTGATTTAGTTGGCATTCGTTACGAACAATTGATGCCATTGGCTTTACCATACCAAAATCCAGAAAATGCTTTTCGAGTAATTTCAGGAGATTTTGTAACTACCGAAGACGGAACAGGAATTGTACACACCGCCCCAACTTTTGGTGCCGATGATGCAAAAGTAGCTAAGGAAGCTATTCCGGAAGTGCCGCCAATGCTTGTTTTAGACGAAAACGGAAACCCGGTCCCATTGGTAAATTTGCAAGGTAAATTTATCAATGGTTTAGGAAGTTATTCCGGAAAATATGTTAAAAATGAATATTATACCGAAGGCGAAGTGCCAGAACGATCGATGGATGTGGAAATTGCCATCCAGTTAAAAGAAGAAAATAAAGCGTTCAAAGTTGAGAAATACGTGCACAGTTATCCACATTGCTGGAGAACGGACACGCCAATTTTATACTATCCGCTCGATTCCTGGTTTATCAAAATCACTGAGGTAAGGGACAGAATGTTCGACTTGAACGAAATCATTAACTGGAAACCAAAATCAACGGGAGAAGGGCGTTTTGGTAATTGGTTGAAAAATGCCAACGATTGGAACTTGTCGCGTTCTCGTTTTTGGGGAATTCCATTGCCAATCTGGAGAAGTGAAGCTGGCCCCGAAGATTCGGGAGAAGAAATCTTGATTGGTTCTGTAGAAGAATTATACAATGAAATTGAAAAATCTATCGCTGCAGGTTTCCAAAAAGTAAATCCTTTCAATGGATTCGAAATTGGAAATATGGACGAAGCCAATTATGATTTGGTTGACTTACATAAAAATG
>JBIILD010000050.1:0-11765 GCA_044232845.1 Flavobacterium sp. | reverse complement strand
TCGGTCAAACTACCCATTTTATCAATTTCCCATTTCTCAATTAGTTTTTGCAAAATATCTACATAATCATTGGCGGTATAAACACCTATACGCTGAGCAGAATCTGAAAAATGTTCGAAAGCAGAGCTAATTTTTTGTCCTGACTCTCTCAAGAAATGAGCTGGCATAACAATTTTTGCTTTCATCATGTATTGAAAAGCAAGCATCATTTCGCTTGGATCAATTTTAAAAATCTGGTTTACAAATTCGCTGTAGGCAAGATGATGTCGCATTTCGTCGCCGGCAATCATTTTGCACATCTTAGAAAGTTTGGTGTCGCCATAACTTTTAGCCAATTGCGAAACCCTGTTATGAGAAACATAGGTGGCCAATTCTTGGAAACTGGTATAAACGAAGTTTTTATAAGGATCTCTCCCGGTTCCAATGTCGAAACCATCATTGATAAGATGTTGGGTGGTCATTTCGATTTCGCGCATGTTGACACGCCCTGATAAATAAAGGTATTTATTCAGTAAATCACCATGTCGATTTTCTTCACCTGTCCATTGCCGGACCCATTGTGCCCAACCGTTTCTTTCCAAATTATCCACTCCCTCAACTTCCATCAACCAGTTTTCATAAGTTGGCAAGGCCTCCTCGGTAATCATATCCCCTACCATGGCAACCCAAAAATCATAAGGCAAATCTTTTGAAATCTCTCTAAGCTCTTTTACTTCTTCTATAAAATTATCTCCTTCAGAATTGGGCAAAAAATCCGAGGGTTGCCAAATTTTTTCTACTGGAATTAGATATTGGTCAACATAACTGCTGATGTTTTTTTCTAGAAGTTGCATTACTTCTAATCGAATGTTTTTTATGGACATTTTCAATTTTCGATTTAAGATTTTGTATTTGGGATTTTCCTAAATTCAAAATCTGTTTATACTTTATTTATTCCTGCAATAATTATTTTTTCTGTTTTTTGCATTATCTCAGCAAAATCAAATTCGTTTACCTTAAGAGGTTTATGGACCGTAAAGCTGAGATGATTTCCCAAACCTAATGGGAAAAACCCAAATTTTACCATCTTCCACGAATTATTTATGCTAATCGGCACCACATAAGCTGAAGGAGCATATTTACACAATATTTTCAGTCCGTTTTGGGCAAATTCCCCAGGTTTTCCTGTTTTGCTTCGAGTGCCTTCAGGAAAAATAACTGCAGAACGTTGGTTTGCTTCAATATATTCCGAAAGTCCTTTTATCAGTGGGATGGCCTGTTTAGGATCTTTCCGATCAATTAGCACCGAACCTCCGTGTCGTAAATTATAGGATACGCTTGGAATCCCCTTTCCCAATTCTTTTTTACTAACATACTTGCAATGAAAATCCCGTAAATACCAAATCATAGCAATGATATCATACAAACTTTGATGATTGGCAACGAAAATTAAAGGGACATTTTTAGGAATTAATTTCCTGTTTTCGAATGAATACCTTGTTCCCAATATATTGGTGCATCTTAATAACACCAAATTTAAGTAATCTCCACTTCTTTTATGGGCATTATACCCAAAAAAATTAAAACAAATCCACTGAACAGGATGAAAAACGATTAAGGCTAAACCAAAGCACAAATAATAAATTGCGGATATGGGATACGAAATTAGTTTTTGCATCTTTAGAATTTGATTACAAAAATAAGAAATATATTTTTAGCACGATTTTAATCCGAAACAATATTCCCATTTGGTGCATAATTGTACCTTTACCGAATACTATTTATGACCTTTTATCCAAAAAATGAACTTCACGTATCCAAAAAGCGAAAAGCTAAAAAGTAAAATCACGATAGATTTACTTTTTTCCGAAGGCAAATCCGTTTCAAAGTATCCTTTGAGATTGGTTTATGTAGAAAGTGATTATAATATTATCGAAGGATCAGAACAAAAAATAAAAATAGGCGTTTCGGTTTCCAAAAAATATTTCAAGCATGCCGTAGACCGAAATTATTTCAAACGAGTGCTCCGGGAAACCTACCGATTGAACAAACACTTATTGGTTAAAAATCTTGATAAACCCTATGCGTTCATGTTTTTTTATCAAACCAAAGATCGCTTGACGTATGAAGAAATCAACGCCAAAACAGTTCAATTGTTTGAAAAATTTATTCTGCAAATAAAAAACGAAGAATAATAGCTTTTGTTTTTTAGCCAATACCATTATTGGTGATTTATTCCTATTTTAGTGGTCTAAAATTAAGCGCTAAAAAATCATGATTTTCTTTTTAAAAAAAAAACACATACTTTCCGTCGTTGCCTCGGTATTTCTTTTTTTTGGGGTTAGTTTCAAAGATGATTTCTTTGAAATTGCTAAGCAAATAGAAATTTTCACCACCCTTTTTAAAGAGCTGAATATGAACTATGTTGACGAGACAAATCCGGGCGATTTAATGGACAAAGCCATTAAAGGAATGTTGGCTAGTCTGGATCCTTACACGATTTATTTCAATGAACAGGACGTTGTAAAATTTAAAATAAACAACACGGGTGAATACACCGGAATAGGTGCTCAAATAACCCGAAAAGAGGACAAATTAATTATCAAGGAGCCATATAAAAATTTTCCTGCCGATAAAGCTGGTCTAAAAGCCGGAGACGAAATTATCCAAATAGGCGATGTGCTCTTGTCTGATTTCAAAGATGATGCCTCACAACTCTTGAAAGGAGCCAAAAACACTAAAGTCGATATTAAATACATTCGTCAGGGAAAGCCGCATGCCACACAAATTGTACTCGACGAAGTCGCCATCAAATCGGTCACTTTTTTCGGGAAAATAGACGATGAAACGGGTTATATTGTTTTGTCGCATTTTAACCAAAAAGCCTCCCAAGAAACCAAAGATGCTTTGGAGCAACTAAAAAAAGACGGTGCTAAAAAAATCGTTCTCGATTTAAGAGGAAACCCCGGAGGGCTTTTAAATGAAGCGGTAAATATTTGTAATTTATTTGTTCCAAAAAATGAAATTATTGTTTTTACCAAATCGAAAATTGAGAAACACAATAATACTTTTAAAACTTCTAGAGACCCGGTAGATACAGAAATTCCTTTGGCTATTTTGGTTAACGGAAAAAGTGCCTCAGCATCAGAAATTGTTTCGGGAGCCTTGCAGGATTTGGATCGTGCCGTGGTTATTGGTAGCCGAAGTTTCGGAAAAGGCTTGGTTCAAAGGCCTGTAGATTTAACCTATGGAACGCAACTAAAAGTGACTATTTCACGTTATTACACCCCTTCCGGGAGGTGTATTCAGGCGTTGGATTATGCGCACAAAGACAAAAATGGAATCGCCACAAAAACCGAAGTTAAAAATTATAATGCTTTCAAAACCCGAAAAGGAAGAACCGTTTACGATGGGGGAGGTATTCAGCCAGACATCGAACTCGAGGAAACCAAGTTGAGTCCCATCGCGGAAGCCTTGGCAAAAAACGATGGAATTTTTAATTATGCTACCCGTTATTATTACAAAAACCCGAATTTGGGGAACCAAATTCCAATGATTTCTGATGTAGACTACCAAGATTTTAAACAGTTTTTGAAAGCGGAGAAGTTTTCCTTTGATACCGGAACGGAATTGGCTTTGAAAAACACTTTGGCTGTTGCCAAAAAAGAAAAAATAGACGAAAGCATTAGTAAAGAATACCAACAATTGTTTACTGCCCTTCAAAAAAGTGAAGAGAACTTATTGGATAAAAATCAAAGAGAAATAAAAAATTTAATGGTGGATGAAATCATTAAGCGCTATCAGTACCAGGAAGGCCTGTACCAATATTATCTAAAAAACAACTCCGAAATCAAGAAAGCCGTGAGTATTTTGAACAATAGCGCCGAGTATAAAAGCATTTTAAAAATGTGATGAAAAGAAGCTTGCAAATAGTACTGCTTTTATTGTTTGGCTATCTTTCTGCACAAGAAAATGGTACGCAATCGGTATATTTTGAATTTGATAAATTCACTTTAAATAATGACCAAATAACTGCAATTATGGGTCTTTTAAATGCTTCCAATACCCCCCGATTTGACGCCATTCAACTCTATGGCTATTGCGACGATAGAGGAAGCGAGGATTATAACGATAAATTATCGAATAAAAGAGTAGCCACGGTTCAGAAAATTTTACTGGATAACGGCATTGCGCTGAATAAAATTTTTATTTGTGAAGGCAGGGGCAGAGTTATTATTGCGAAAGATTCCGTAAAAAATTTAGAAAAAATTCGGGATAGAAATAGACGTGTTGATTTAAATTTCGTAAAAAAGACCCTGTATACCACCTTTCCAGAAAGTCCAAAAGTGGGAGACATCATCATTTTAGATAAGATTGAATTTGACATGGGCTCAAGTGTACTGTCTTTAAAAGCAAGGAAAGAATTGGACAAAAATATTGTTTCATTGCAAAAATATAAATCCCTGCGTTTTGAAATTAAGGGGCACGTTTGTTGTACTTCTAGTAAGTATCTCGATGCGATTGATAGGGAAACCGAGGAAAGAAATCTTTCAATAAATAGGGCAAAAAATGTATTTTCGTATCTCCGTTCGAAAGGAATCAACCCCTATAGAATGACTTTTAAGGGATGTGGTAATCGTTTTCCGCTTGGAAAAGGAGACTCGTTTGACAGAAGAGTCGAATTCTTTATCACCAAAATTTAGTCATCGCTTTTGCATTTCAATATGCGGAATATCATCCTCCAGATACATTTCACTGGTTTGAATAAAACCGTGGCTTTCGTAGAATTTCTTTAAGTATAATTGCGCCCCAATAGTGATTTGGCTTTCGCAAAAGTGAGACTCAATTCCCGCAATAGCCTCTTGCATTAACTCATGTCCCCAATTTTTATCTCGATAGTTTACATCGACAACTACTCTCCCTATGGTAGCATTGTCAAAAAAAATCCCGGGTTTAAAAAGTCTGGAATACCCCACGATTTTGCCTTCGAATTCTCCAAAAAGATGCAGCCCTAGTTTGTCTTTACCGTCAATATCGAGGTAAACACAATTCTGCTCCACCACAAATACCTCACTTCTTAATTTCAGGATATCATATAATTCGACTGCCGAAAGGGCTTCAAAGGGTTTTATTTGCCAATGTATTGCCATATTTTAGTTTAAAATAACAATTGATTTTATAATGGACTCCAATTCATGCATCAAATCCCGTTCTTCTTTAGATGGTGAATAGCAAAATCCCTCTAAAACCAAAATTCTGTTGCGTTCCTCGTCTACTATGGCATAATTGATAAAGGGTCCCGACATGAAATCGTTTTTTAATTCCCAAGTTCCCTTGGTTTCGAAAGTTTCTTTACCATCTAGTTTTATTTTGAAAAGATAAGGAGCATACCCTTCTTCGGTAATCATCCGGGTGTCTGGTTCCGTTCCACTAATATATAAATTCCCAATGGAATCGCGCATTTTAATAATGTTGGCAATAGCATTCGAGTCTTTTTTGATGGAGCTTATTGGGACTTGATAAATCAGAAGGCTAGTGTTTCCGCTGATAATTTCCTTTTTCAGCCAAACAAAATTAGTCTCTTGAAGCACATATAAATAACCCTTTGGTATTTTTAGGGAAATATTAAATTTGCTGAGGATTATTGCCGAATTCAGCAGCGATTGACTATTGATTCTTTGGTTTTCGGTGATCTCTGTTTCCTTTATAGTTTGAATAATTTTGGGGGCATTTTTTTCTATGATTTTCAAAATGCAGGCACTTGTTTTCCCAGAAATATGAAACACATTTTGTGGGGATGCGTATTGGTTTTTCTTTATTGAAAATTCATTTTTCTCCCCCTCTTTTATAACGATAATAGCTCTGCCATCCGTCATAAATCCTTCCATAAGTTTGGTTGGATATTGGTTTATGGTAAAAAGGGGTTCTTCTTTGGTAAGTCCAATCACGGGGTACGCGAACTTGTTTCGTATGCTGTCGCCCACCACGCCATTCCATAATTGCGTGTCAATAATAATCGAAATAGTATTGATTTTACCTGTAGCTTTTCGAGGTAAACGGTCGCTTTTCCTCGTACAAGAAAAAAACAGGAAAGAAAATACAAGTACTATAAAATGGGCTTTATTCATTATAAATCAATTATGAAATAAAACCCAGATTTATTGAAGAATATTATATTATCCGTTTATTTTTAACTTCATTCCGGGTTTGAGATCTTCCCCACTAATATCGTTCCATTTTTTAATATCCGAAATGGTAACCCCAGGATATTTTTTGGAAATACTATATAAGGAATCCCCTTTTTTTACGTAATAGTTGATTTCTTTCTTTTTTGAAACTGACGCTAAGTTTTCTTTTTTACTAAATGAGTTGACAACGGTTTTATCAACAATCGCTATTTCGTTTTTGGCAACAATTAAGGAGCTTCCCAATGTAATATTAAGGTCTGGTAAATTATTCCACAGCTTCAGATTTTCAATAGAAGACCCAAATTTCTTAGCAATAGTACCCAAATTATCTCCTTTTTTGACAATATACTCTAAGTTTCTCAACTTGGGAGCTTGTGCTGTCTCTTCCTTATTGATTAGGATACCATTTTTAGTAATCTGTAATGAGGTTCCTAATTGAATTGAATTATCGACAAGATGATTCCATTCTTTTATTTCAGCTACCGTAACATTGTTCTTTTTCGCGATATTGCTCAAATTGTCTCCTTTTTGGACTACATAATGGGTTGCAAGTCTCGAAGATAAGGTATCGATTAATACTGAGTTCTTTGCTTTCTCTTCTTTGTTGATTTTTACATTTGAAAGGGCAACTTGCTGTTTGTCAGATTTAATTTCTGAAGGGGCTTTATCATTTATCGGTTCTTTTTTAACCGTTCTAACCACACTTTCGCTAGTAAAAATTTTAAGGCTTTTACCACGGGCCACTGTATTACCTCTTATCTTATTCCATTTTTTTAAATCGGCAATGGTGACGTCATATTTATTGGCAATTTCACTCAAATTATCTCCTCGCCTTACGGTATAGTATTTTGTTTTAGGCAGTGTTATTCTTTGCTGGGTATAATTTAAAGTGTCTGTTGCCACAATTGCTTTTGTAACCTGAAACGGTCTTTCACGACGGTCAACTTCACGTTGAATATAGGCATAAATTTTATCTTCATTGGAAGCGAAAACAGCAATTTTGTCCTTTGGTAATCTCAAAAAATGATTTTGATCCTCATAGAATGGAACTACATTTAATTTGTAAGATGGATTCATCACCTGCAATTGCGTCACGGGAACATCCAGCAAATCTGAAATTTGAGCAAACGACATTTGCTTTTTAATCATAATGGTGTCCGTGGCAAAATGTTTTATGGTTGCTCTGTCAGGGCGTATTCCATGCTCCTTATGGTATTCGTAAATATACATGGTTGCCAAAAAAGCGGGCACATAGCCCTGAGTTTCTTGTGGTAAATTTTTTCTGATATTCCAGTAATTTTGCTGTCCTCCTGAACGGCGAATCGCTTTGGAAACATTGCCAGGACCGGAATTATAAGAAGCCAAAACCAAATCCCAATCACCAAAAATAGTATACATATTGGCCATGTATTGTGCCGCTGCCTCACTTGCTTTTAGCGGATCACTTCGTTCGTCAATATAGGAATCAATCTTAAGATTGTATTGTTTTCCGGTTTGATACATAAACTGCCAAAGTCCTGTAGCGCCCATCCTAGAAACCGCTTTTGGGTTCAATGCTGATTCTACAATTGCCAAGTATTTTATCTCTAAGGGTACATTTTTTTTGGCGAATGCCTCTTCAAACATTGGAAAATAATATTCGGAAATGGCCATCAATCGTTCAAAAGATTTCTTTCTGTTTTTAAGAAATGACTTGATGATATTTTCAAGCCCTGGATTGTATCCAATGTTAAAAGGGGATTTGGCATCCATCGCTTTAAGTCTTTCCTTGAGCAAATCAGTAGACAGCTCATAATCCACTTTTTTGTCGATATTGATGTTTTTTATATCATCGGAAATGTCATTGTACAAATCTAAATTGGCTAATTCCTTCATCCACAAGCTGTCTACGCAAGAAGCAATTTCGTCTTTTGTGAAGGATTTCTTGATGGAATCTAAATAGGAAGTTTTTGTTTCTGTATATTCATTTTTTTTGTTTTCAACAAACTTTTGCGAAAACGAATGAATTGATAACAGCAGAAAAAACGATAGGGCAGTTTTTTTTATATTCATAATTCTTTAATCAACATACTATATTCCAAACGATTAAAAAATAATCGCTTTTTGCAAACATACTACGTTTTAACTAAAAATTTCATTAAATATTGTTAAAAAAGCAGTTTTTAGTCCAAAATGGCTGCGATTCCAGGCAAAATCCTGCCTTCGAGCATTTCGAGCATCGCGCCACCACCTGTTGAAACATAACTCACTTTGTCTTCAAAACCAAATTGTTTTACCGCCGCAACAGAATCGCCTCCGCCTACTAGCGAGAATGCTCCGTTTGCAGTTGCTTCGGCAATAAAGTTCCCTAATTGAATAGTGCCATTGGCAAAAGTTGGCATCTCGAAAACACCTAAAGGACCGTTCCAAAGTATGGTTTTTGATTCTAAAATCACTTTTTTGAAGTTCTCTAATGATTTAGGTCCCGCATCCATTCCTTCCCACCCATCAGGAATTGCTCTTACATCGACAATTTGGGTGTTGGCTGTATTCGAAAAATCATCCGCGGCAACAACATCAACCGGAATATGTATTTGAACGCCTTTTTCTTTGGCCAATCTCAAGATTTCCAATGCCAATTCTTGTTTGTCATCTTCACAAATGGAATTTCCTACTTTTCCCCCCAAGGCTTTCACGAAAGTAAAAGTCATTCCACCGCCAATAATCATATGGTCTACTTTGTCCAAAATATTTTCAATAACCGTAATTTTCGATGACACTTTCGACCCTCCAAGAACTGCCGTCACGGGTTTTTTAGAATCTTTCAACACTTTGTTCAAGCTTTCGATTTCTTTGGCCAATAACAATCCGAAACATTTATGATTAGGAAAAAACTGGGCAATTATGGTTGTCGAAGCGTGTGCTCGGTGCGCCGTTCCAAAAGCATCGTTCACATAAATATCGCCGAGCGAAGCTAATTCTTTGGCAAAAGCCACATCTCCCGCTTCTTCTTCATTGTGAAAACGCAGGTTTTCTAATAGTAAAACTTCTCCTGGTTGTAAAGCATCAGCAGCTGTTTTAGCGCTGGTTCCAATACAGTTTTCAGCAAATTTTATAGAAACACCAAGAATAGCTGAAGCCGTTTTTAAAATATGTTGTAACGAATACTTTTGTTCAACTCCTTTGGGTCTGCCTAAATGTGACATTAAAATTACGCTTCCGCCGTCGGCAAGAATTTTGTCAATCGTAGGTTTAGCCGCTTCAATACGAGTGGCGTCGGTTACCTTGAAATTTTCGTCTAAAGGGACATTAAAATCAACACGGATGATGGCTTTTTTATTTTTGAAATTGAAATCGTTTACAGTTTTCATTAGTTTCTAGTTTTTATTTTTTTGAAAGAAGGGCAAATATAGCATTTTTAGGTTTGCTATAAATTCAAAATACTCAAAAAAGCATGGTTTATCCCAACGAAAACGTTGTAAATTAAAAAATTTGAGATTGATTATTATTTTTTATGAATGCTAATTTCCCCTTTTGTAGCGATAGCGCGAAAATATATTCCGTTCCCATACAGTTGAGAAAGTAATGTAGAGTATATGTATATCCGAGCAATCGAAGGTTGTTAATGCAGCCTTTGAAAACGGGATACTACTTATTTGCCTGTCTTCAAACAATATTTTGTCAATAAAATATATGTTTTTGGTATTGGATCTACTTAAGGTGTAACTAAGGCGATATGAATTTGATCTTTTTTTAATATCTTTAGGTTTAATTCCTCGAAGCTCTGCTTCGATTTTTTGACACAGATTTCACAAATTTGCACGGAAAAATCTGTGTTAATTTGTGAAATCTGTGTTTTTTTAATACCTCTGGGGCTCTGCCCCGAGGTAGTTTATTTACAGTATCCTAAAGCATGTTATTTGTAAATTGGTTTTTCTGTTGGATTGCCGTATTTGTCATAATAAAACATGGGAATCTTTAGCTTTTCTAATCCAGGAATTACTTCTTCTCCTTTTCCAGCAATCACAATACGGGTATTGTCTATAAGAAAGTATTTGTTGGCGGCAAGCTGGATTTGTTCAGGAGTTACGGCATTAATTGTTTTGATATAATTCTCGTAAAAATCTTTCGGCAGCCCTTCTGTTTCGATATTTAAGGCATATCGAGCTATGGATTGTGGTTGTTGAACTTTCATTACAAATCGTCCAATAAATCCCGCTTTTACATTATTAAGCGCCATTTCAGCTACTTTTTCCGTTCTTATTTTTTTAATTTCCTTGATAAATTCAACAACGGCACTGTCTGTAACAGAACTTCTAACGGCAGAAGAAGATCTTAATTTTGTCACATATTTTTCGGCGCCAATAATGGCATTTGCCCCATAAGTCCAGCCGTGTTTTTCCCTCAAATTCATGTTTAAATAGCTATTAAAATCTCCGCCTAGTATGTGGGTGGCTATTGCTGCAGGGAAAAAATCGGGATCACTCATTTTTAAATGAACGGTGTTTACCAATGAAATTTCTGACTGAACCGCATTGGGAACATCCACAAAATTTATTTGAGTGAAAGGGACGTTTTCCGGCGTGGCATAAGTCTGTTTTGGAGTACTTCTTTTTTTCCAAGAGCCAAATAGTTTTTCCACAACCGGTTTTACATTCTTGTATTTTATGTCTCCAACAATTATTAGATAGGCATTTTCAGGAACAAAGTAGTTTTGATAATTGGTTTCAATATCAGAAAGTGTCACATTTTTCAACGTTTCCTCAGATATGTATTCTCCAGAGGGATGTTCTCTTCCAAAAGTCAAAGCATTCACGACCCTATTAGCAATTGCTGGAACACTTTTTTCTTGAGTTTTAAGCCCATCCAAAAGTTTTTCTTTTTCTTTATCGAATTCTTCTTGGGTAAAATTGGGATTTAATGCGCCATCTGCCATCAATTCAAGGATTCGTCCGGCATATTTAGAAAGCGAACTAGCGTAGGCGCCTTGAGAATTAAAGCCGATACTAGCGCCCAAAAAATCGAGTTCTTCGTTAAAAGCGTCTTTTGTGATTTTTTTTGTTCCGTTTCCAATTAATTCGCTACTTAAGTCATCCACTCCTTTTTTATTTGCTTCTGCATAAGGGGCGTTGTCTAAGGTAAGGTTGAAAGTTACTCTTGGCAGTTTGTGATTTTCAACTACCATTACTTTCAATCCATTTGGCATAACAAAGCTTTGGGGCTTTTTGATTTTTACTATTGGCGCATTGCCAGGTTGGGGTTGTTTGCGATCTTGTGCTTGCATAATTCCGGTTACGAACAAAATGAATAAAAGTAGCGTTGTTTTTTTCATGATTGGGACCGTCTTAGTTTTGAACTTTTTCGGTAGTGGGAACATAATCCAAAAGCAATCTCTGATTCGGATTCAAATACCTTCTTGCCACCTCTCTAATTTCTTCTCGCGTGATAGAATGAAAAAGATCAATTTCGGTGTTTATTAAATGGACATCTTTATAAAGCAAATAATATTTGGCTAGGTTTTCGGCAATTCCTTCTAAATTTGAATTGTTGTTGACAAATTGATTGTCAATTATGTTTTGTAATTTTTGATAATCTTTTTCAGAAATCAATTCGGTTTGT
>JBIILD010000049.1:0-11853 GCA_044232845.1 Flavobacterium sp. | reverse complement strand
CTATGCCTTCCTTCGAAGATTTAGAAAATCCTGATTCCAATTTGGCTACCGAAATCATCTCATCTGATGGGGAAATTTTGGGGAAATATTTTGAAAAAAACAGGTCGCAGTTAAAATATTCCGACTTACCGAAAAGCCTCGTACAAGCCTTAGTGGCAACTGAGGACGAACGTTTTTACGAACATTCTGGAATTGATGGCAGAGGAACTTTGAGAGCCATCTCCAGTTTGGGAACAAGCGGAGGAGCAAGCACCCTGACCCAACAATTAGCCAAACAATTATTCCACGGCGAAGGCTCGAAATTTTTGCCTTTTAGAATGGTGCAAAAAGTAAAAGAATGGATTATTGCGATTCGATTGGAAAGACAATATACGAAGAACGAAATCATCGCCATGTATTGCAATGTCTATGATTTTGGCAATTATTCCGTAGGGGTAAGCTCAGCTGCAAAAACTTATTTCTCTAAAGAACCAAAAGATTTAACTATTGATGAATCGGCAATATTAGTCGGAATGTTTAAAAATTCAGGGTTGTACAATCCCGTGAAAAATCCGCAAGGGGTGAAAAACCGAAGAAATGTGGTGCTTTCGCAAATGGAAAAAGGAGGTATTATTACGCAAGGTCAAAAAGTAAAACTACAAAAATTGCCAATTACTTTGCATTTTAAACTAGAAAGCCACCGAGAAGGAACAGCTACTTATTTTAGGGAATATCTGCGTGATTACATGAAAAAATGGACGGAAGAAAACAAAAAAGAGGATGGCTCGGATTATAACATCTATAAAGACGGCTTGAAAATTTTTACTACCATCGATTCCCGAATGCAATTACATGCCGAAGAAGCCGTTGAAAAACACATGGCAAACCTTCAGGAACAATTTTTCATTGAGGCCAAAACCAATAAAAACGCTCCTTTTGTAAACATCTCTGATGCCGAAACCCAACGTATCCTTAAACAAGCGATGAAAGCATCCTATCGATGGACGGTAATGGCGGAAATGGAAAAGAGTGATGATGAAATTATAGCGTCATTTAACCAAAAAACCAAGATGAAAGTATTTACCTGGAAAGGGGAAAGAGACACCATCATGACACCACTAGATTCCATAAGGTATTACAAACATTTCCTGCAATCAGGCCTTATGGCAATGGAACCGCAAACAGGTAGTATTAAAGCCTGGGTGGGAGGCATCAACTACAAATATTTTCAATACGACCACGTTGGTCAAGGAGCAAGACAAGTGGGTTCCACATTCAAACCGTTTGTTTACGCCACCGCCATCGAACAACTAAATATGTCGCCCTGTGACACCATTGTCGACGGTCCATTTATGATTCGCAAAGGACGCCATCATGTTACCGAAGATTGGGAACCTCGAAATTCAGACAACAGATACCGCGGAATGGTCACTTTGAAACAAGGATTAGCCAATTCCATCAACACCATTTCTGCCAAATTGATAGATAAAACAGGCCCAGAAGCCGTTATAGAATTGACGCATAAATTAGGAGTAAAATCTGAAATACCTGCCCAACCCTCGATAGCGCTTGGTGCCGTTGACATTACGGTGGAAGATATGGTAGCCGCTTACGGCACCTTTGCCAACCAAGGCGTTTATGTCAAACCACAATTTATCACCCGAATAGAAGACAAAAGTGGCGTGGTCATTTATGAACCTATTCCAGAATCTCACGATGTACTGAACAAAGACATTGCTTTTGCCGTTATCAAATTACTTGAAGGAGTTACTGAAGGGGGATCTGGTGCGAGATTGCGTACCCAAGGAGGGGGAAGTGGCGACAACCGATGGACAGGATATCCTTACACCTTCACCAACCCAATTGCCGGTAAAACGGGAACTACCCAAAACCAATCTGATGGCTGGTTTATGGGAATGGTTCCAAATCTGGTAACCGGAGTTTGGGTAGGTTGCGAAGACCGTTCGGCACGTTTCAAAAGCCTAACGTATGGTCAAGGTGCTACCGCTGCATTGCCGGTTTGGGGGTATTTTATGAAACTTTGTTATGCTGATGAAAACCTTAAGGTTTCTAAAGAGGATTTCGACAGACCGCCGAATCTTTCCATAAAAGTAGATTGCTATTATGCTCCAAAAGTAAAAGACACTACCGATATTCAAGAAGATACTGGGGAATTCGAATTGTAAATAACAACAACTCTTTATTTCGATAACTCTACAAAATATTTGTAAAACAAGGGAATCGTTTCTATTCCTTTCAGGTAATTAAAAATTCCGAAATGCTCGTTTGGCGAGTGAATAGCGTCGCTATCAAGCCCAAATCCCATCAGGATTGTTTTACTTTTTAATTCCTTTTCGAACAAGGCCACAATTGGAATACTTACGCCAGAACGCACTGGAATTGCAGGAACACCAAAGGTTTCTGTATAGGCTTTGTTGGCGGCTTGGTAGCCAATGCTATCCGTTGGTGTTACATAGGCTTGTCCGCCGTGATGTGGTTTTACTTTCACTTTTACTCCAGCTGGAGCAATGCTGATGAAGTGTTTGGTAAACAATTCGGTGATTTCTTCCCAATCTTGATTCGGCACCAAGCGCATCGAAATTTTGGCGAAAGCCTGACTTGCAATAACCGTTTTGGCTCCCTCGCCAGTATATCCACCCCAAATTCCGTTCACGTCCAGAGTAGGTCTGATGGAATTTCTTTCATTGGTCACATAGCCTTTTTCGCCATATACAGCATTCAAATCCAATGCTTTTTTATACTCTTCCAAGTCGAACGGTGCTTTGGCCATTTCGGCTCTTTCTTCGAAAGACAAATCTTGTACTCTATCATAAAAACCGGGAATAGTAATGTGGTTGTTTTCATCGTGAAGCGAAGCAATCATTTTTGCCAAAATAGTAATGGGATTGGCAACTGCACCTCCGTATATTCCGGAATGCAAGTCGCGATTGGGACCCGTAACTTCCACTTCTACGTAACTCAAACCACGCAATCCAGTCGTAATGGAAGGTTGCTGGTTAGAAATTATTCCGGTATCCGAAATCAAAATCACGTCACACTTTAATTTTTCTGGGTTGCGTTCCACAAACCAACTTAAATTTTTGGAGCCGATTTCCTCTTCGCCCTCAATCATAAATTTGACGTTACAAGGCAAAGTGTTGGACTGTACCATATATTCCAATGCCTTCACGTGCATGTACATTTGGCCTTTGTCGTCGCAAGAACCGCGGGCGAAAATGGCGCCTTCGGGATGAATTTCGGTTTTTTTGATAACGGGTTCAAATGGAGGAGAAATCCATAAATCAATTGGATCTGCGGGTTGCACGTCATAATGTCCATAAACAAGGATGGTTGGTAAAGCCAAGTCAATAGTTTTTTCGCCATAGACTATTGGGTTTCCGGGTGTGTCACAAATTTCGACAAAATCGCAGCCTGCATTTTCTAGGCTTGTTTTAACAGCTTTTGCCGTATTGATAATGTCTTGATGGTAAGCGGAATCAGCACTTACGGAAGGGATTTTCAATAATTCGATTAATTCGGCAATAAAACGTTCTTGGTGCTGAAGAACGTAGGCTTTTATGGTTTCCATGTTTTATTTCATTTGTATCCTTCCAAAAGTACAAAAAAGAGAGGAACATTTTTGGATAATTTACTTTGAAAGTAAGAAGTTATGATTATATTTGCAATCACATTTTCAGCGGATATGGTGAAATTGGTAGACATGCCAGACTTAGGATCTGGTGCCGCAAGGCGTGTAGGTTCGAGTCCTATTATCCGCACAAAAAAAGCTTCTCAATGAGAAGCTTTTTTTATTTTAGGTCAATTCCTTATTCTGGATCATTCATTTTGAAAGTATCCATGAAAGCTGTGGTATAATCCCCGGCGATATATCGTGGATCATCCATTAATTGTCGATGAAAAGAATTTGTTTCTCTCTTTCTGAAAAAATAACCTATTCACTTGCATCCCGTTTATCAAAAATTGCATTTATTAGTTGAATTCAAGTTTAGAAAGAAAGAGAAAACCAAAAGAAAATTGCAATTACAACCCGAAGAAATGAGGGCTATAATCAAAATTAAATCAACTCACATCAATAACGCTATGAAACTCGATAATTAATGAATTGTTAATGAATTATTAATGCCCTGCGTGTTTATTTGTTTTAAATTCAAAGTATTAATTCTAATGTCTTTGTAACAGATCATCTTACATATATAAAATCGATTCCTATAATGGCGTTTCTGATTTTGCCTTTTATAGATTTAAGCCAAACTCAAATAAAAAAATTAAATTTTTTATTGGTTTTTTTATGTGAAAATTAAAAAATATATTTACACGGAAATTTCAGCAATAGTTACTGGTTTCAAAGAATTGGCTACAAAAATAGGGCAGTTTGTCGAGAAAGATGAGCCATTACAAATAAACACACCAACAAGTTTAACAATTAGAGAATCATTATTAAGTATGTATTACATAGGATTTGATATCGGCAGTTCCTCAGTTAAAGTAGCTATTGTTGAAATGGCAACCGGAAAAAGCATTGGCGTAGTTCAAGAGCCAGAAATTGAAATGGAAATGCTAGCCCTCAAAAATGGTTGGGCGGAACAAAATCCAGAGGATTGGTGGCAACATTGCTGTAATGCAGTCGCCAAAATAAAAAAGGAATATGCAATTTCCAGAACACAAATAAAAGGAATAGGAATATCCTACCAAATGCACGGACTAGTTTTGGTTGATGCAGCAGGTTTGCCATTGCGAAAATCGATAATTTGGTGCGATAGTAGAGCTGTAGCCATAGGAAATGAGGCTTTTTCTACCATTGGAGAAGAAAAATGCAATGAACACCTATTGAATTCTCCCGGAAATTTTACAGCTTCAAAATTAAAATGGGTCAAAGAGAATGAGCCTGATATATACAAGCAGATTCATAAATTGATGTTGCCGGGCGATTACATTGCCTATAAATTATCCAATGTGATCAATACCACCATCTCGGGATTATCCGAAGGAATTATGTGGGATTTTAAAAACGATACTTTCGCGAATTTCTTGTTCGAACATTATGGAATTTCGTCAAGCCTTATCCCAAATATCGTAGATACTTTTTGCGTCCAATCTAAAGTTGACCAAAAAGGTGCTGAAGAAAGCGGCTTAGCCGAAGGAACTCCAATTTTTTACAGGGCAGGGGATCAACCCAATAATGCGCTTTCATTGAATGTTTTCAATCCCGGCGAAGTGGCCGCAACTGGCGGAACATCGGGGGTGGTTTATGCAATGTCCAATAGCTTGTCCGTGAAAGAAAGTTCAAGAGTGAATAATTTTGCTCACGTCAATTATAAAAAAGGAAGCGAACCACGAATTGGAAAATTGCTATGCATCAATGGAGCAGGAATACAATACCGCTGGTTACTGAATAATCTTTCGGTAAGTTCTTATGAAGAAATGAATACGCTCGCTTCGGATATTCCAATAGGTTCGGATGGAGTTTGCATGATTCCTTTTGGAAATGGTGCCGAACGCATGCTCAACAATACAGATATCGGAACCCGATTGGTCAACATCAATCTCAACAACCACGGCAAAGCTCACATATGCAGAGCGGCTTTAGAAGGAATCGCCTTTTCATTTGTGTATGGAATGGACATCATGAAATCCGATGGTGTCGAAGTGAAAGTAATGCGTGCCGGAAACGACAATTTATTTCGTTCCGAGATATTTTCGAATACTGTGGCAACACTCATTGGACACGAAATAGAAATATACAATACCACCGGAGCCATTGGCGCAGCTAGAGCAGCAGGACTTCACGAAGGCGACTTTGAGACCTTTGGGAAATACATTACAGACAATGACTATGTTATGACTTATAGGCCTTTTAAAGACAAGCAGCCTTATTTAGAAGCGTATCAGCTCTGGAAAAACGAATTAGAATTAATAATCAATAAATAAATAGAATATGGCAACTTTAGGCAACAAAGAATATTTTAAAGGTATCGGTGAAATAAAATTTGAAGGAGCAGCATCAGACAATCCCTTAGCATTCAAATATTACAATCCAGAACAAGTAGTGGCTGGCAAAACGATGCGAGAGCATTTTAAATTTGCCATCGCTTACTGGCATACCTTCTGTGGGCAAGGTTCCGATCCATTTGGTCCAGGGACACAAATTTTTGCCTGGGATCAATCCTCAGATGCGGTGCAAGCTGCTAAAGACAAAGCCGATGCCGCTTTCGAATTCATTACAAAAATGGGATTTGGATACTACTGTTTTCACGATTTCGATTTGATTAGAGAAGGAGCCAGTTTTGGAGAATCAGAGCAAAGATTACTCACGATTACCGACTATTTAAAAGAAAAACAAGCGGCTTCAGGCGTAAAATTGCTTTGGGGAACTGCAAACGTTTTTTCGAATCCTCGTTATATGAATGGAGCTTCCACCAATCCTGATTTTAATGTATTGGCAAGAGCCGGAGGACAAGTAAAATTAGCTTTGGATGCCACCATTGCCTTAGGAGGCGAAAATTATGTTTTCTGGGGAGGTCGTGAAGGCTATATGTCTTTATTGAATACCGATATGGGAAGAGAATTGGATCATATGGGTACTTTTTTGGCAAAAGCCAGAGATTATGCAAGAGCGCAAGGATTCAAAGGGAATTTCTTCATCGAACCAAAGCCTATGGAGCCAATGAAACATCAATATGATTTTGACTGTGCCACTGCTATTGGATTTTTACGTCAATATGGTTTAGAGAAAGATTTCAAGATGAATATTGAAGTGAACCACGCCACATTGGCACAACACACATTTCAACACGAAATTGATGTGGCTGCCCAAGCTGGAATGTTGGGAAGCTTGGATGCAAATCGCGGCGATTATCAAAACGGCTGGGACACCGACCAATTTCCAAACAACATTCAAGAAACTACCGAAGCGATGTTGGTCTTCCTAAAAGCAGGCGGGTTACAGGGAGGTGGAATTAATTTTGATGCCAAAATTAGAAGGAATTCTACGGATATGGAAGATGTTTTCCATGCACACATTGGCGGTGCAGATACCTTTGCGAGAGCTCTGTTGACTGCCGATAAAATCATAACCTCATCAGCCTATAACAAGTTAAGAACAGAAAGATACAGCTCTTTCGATTCTGGAAACGGAAAAGCATTCGAAGAAGGAAAACTAGATTTTAAAGCTTTGTACGAAATCGCCAAAGAAAATGGAGAACTTACTTTACAAAGCGGCAAACAAGAATTGTTTGAAAATATCATCAACCAATATATGTAGTATTTTGAATTAGTGTTAAGTTCCTAGAGGTACTGAAAACTTTTAATTGCATAGTTAATAGCTTTCCCGACACTTTTTATATGGTTGAAATATAAAAAAGCTCCATAAATTTTTGATTTATTAACTAATTAAACCACACCATTTTTATGAAAACATTACAATTAGCCGATTACCTTGTCTTTCTCATTTACTTTTTTATAGTAGCTGGATACGGATATTCCGTGTACAGGCGGAAACATTCAAAATCAATATCAGAATCTCACGATTACTTTTTAGCAGAAGGGTCCTTGACTTGGTGGGCTATTGGAACCTCGCTGATTGCTTCTAATATATCCTCTGAACAATTCATCGCGATGTCCGGTAATGGATTCAAGATGGGACTGGCCATTGCAACCTACGAATGGATGGCTGCTTTAACTTTAATTATCGTTGCTGTATTTTTCATCCCAGTTTATTTAAAGAATAAAATTTACACGATGCCCCAGTTTTTGAGTGAAAGATACAATGGCAATGTAGCGATGATAATGGCGGTTTTTTGGTTGTTGTTGTATGTTATTGTCAACTTAACTTCCATTCTTTATTTAGGAGCCTTGGCTATCAACGGGATTTCGGGAATTGAAATTAATTTATGTATGTATGGATTGGCTTTCTTTTCTATTGTTATCGCATTGGGAGGTATGAAGGTAATTGGTTATACCGATGTAATCCAGGTGGTGTTTTTAATTTTCGGAGGATTGGTGACCACCTATTTAGCCTTGGATAAAGTGGCGGAATTGAACGGACAACACGGAATGGTTCAAGGATTCCACTATATGATGGATCAATCTGGAGACCATTTTCACATGATATTCAAAAAAGACAATGCCAATTTTCCTAGTTTACCGGGATTGACGGTTTTATTTGGAGGAATGTGGATCGTGAATTTAAATTATTGGGGTTGTAACCAATACATTACACAAAGAGCTTTGGGAGCCGATTTAAAAACCGCCAGAAGCGGGATTTTGTTTGCCGCTTTCCTCAAATTATTAATGCCGGTCATTGTAGTTTTGCCCGGAATTGCAGCTTATGTAATTTACACCAAAGGAGGCTTGCAAACCGAAATGTTGGGACCTGATGGAATTATCAATCCAGATAGATCTTATCCCGTATTGTTAAATTTATTGCCAGTTGGACTAAAAGGGTTGGCGTTTGCAGCTTTAACTGCAGCAGTGGTAGCTTCATTGGCAGGAAAAGTAAATAGCATTTCAACCATTTTTACCTTAGATATTTTCAAGAAAAAGATTAATGTGGATGCCACTGAAAAAAGAATGGTACAAGTAGGTAAAATCACGGTTCTGGTAGCCATGCTTTTAGCGGTCGTAATTGCTCCCTTTTTAGGCATTGACAAAAAAGGAGGATTTGAATTCATACAGGAATACACTGGATTTGTGAGTCCGGGGATTTTTGCGATGTTTATTCTTGGCTTCTTTTGGAAAAAAACCAGCTCGAATGCAGCAATGTTTGCCACCATTGGCGGATTTGTATTGTCGGTAATCTTCAAATTCTTGCCTAATTTCATGAATTTAGAATTTTTGAGTAGCACCGGTTTTGCTACATTAATGGAGCAAAAAGACAAAACAATGGCGTATGAGATTCCGTTTTTAGACCGAATGGGTTTTGTATTCCTGATATGCGTAGTCTTAATGGTTGTTATTAGTATAATAGACCATAAAAGAGGCATAAAGGTTAAAGGGCTTGAAGTGGATTCCAAAATGTTCAAAGTAAGTAATGGTTTTGCCGTTGGAGCGATGATTATTAGTGGCATACTCGTTGCCTTGTATTCGATTTTTTGGTAATATTTGAATATAGTAAAAACCGTTGGTTGCCATTAGTTTCAAAGGAACCTGATTAATAATTGCATCCAACGGATTAGTATCATTGGACACACCAATTCTTTGAGAGTATAGTGTTACTATGGATTTTTTGGTTAAAGCAGAAATCTTGCCCAATTTATGGGGAAATAGAGTTCGAATAGCGGAGATGTCTAAAAAATGGGTTCAAAAAGTAATGCGAAAAAGTAAAAATAAGAGTTTAAATGAGTACTAAACTAGAAGTTTTCACACTTAAGAACAGCTACGGAATGGAACTTGAAGTTTCTAATTACGGAGCGACTATTTTAAGTTTAAAAGTTCCCAATAAAAATGGCTCACTTACCCATGTGGTCGTTGGACTAGAACAGGCAGAAGACTATTTAACCGCTCCCTATACCGATGTTAGCTTATTTTTGGGAAGTTCTATTGGACGATATGCGGGACGTATTTCTAAGGGTAAATTTAAAATTCAATCCAAAGTATATCCAATACCAAATGCCAATGGGGTTCATTTGCACGGAGGAGAAGGATTTGACAAAAAGTTTTGGAATTTGAAATCACAAACATCAAATGCAGTTGTGTTAACCTATACAAGTCAACATTTAGAGGAAGGTTATCCTGGTGAGCTGCAAGTTGAAGCATTGTTTGAAATCACCAAAAACAACTGCTTAATCGTAAGTTATTCGGCTACTACAGCTGAAGCTACTCCAGTGAATTTAACGTGTCATCCGTATTTTAATTTGAATGGAGAAGGCTCTATTTTGGAGCACGAATTATGGATTAATAGTACCAAACATTTAGAGGTTGACAAACAGTTGATTCCAACGGGAAGTATTTTAAATTCAATAAATACAGTATTTGATTTTTCAAAATTATCAAAAATTAACAAACCAAATTTCGTTGGATTTGACGATACATTTGTCATGGGTTTAGGGCATTTAAAAGCCAAGCTGAATTCCACAAAAACAGGGATTGCAATGAAAGTATATGCAAATGAACCAGCGATGGTCATTTATACACCAAAACAATTTCCAAAATTAAATTTTAAAAATCAATTAGGCAAAGACCCTTTTCCAGCGATTTGTTTTGAACCTCAAAATTTCCCAGACGCACCAAATAATGATCATTTTCCAAATTCGATTTTGCACCCTGATGAGATATACAGTAACAAAATTGTTTTTGAATTTATGATCCACAAGGATTGATTTAATAACTTTTTGGGAAGCCTATAATTTTACTTCATTTATTAAACTACAACTATTATCCGCATAAAAAAAGCTTCTCAATGAGAAGCTTTTTAAATTTTAGACCAATTCCTTATTCAAGATCATTCATTTTGAAAGTATCCATAAAAGCCGTGGTATAATCCCCGGAGATGTATCGCGGATCATCCATCAATTGTCGATGAAAAGGAATGGTGGTTTTTATGCCTTCAATCACGAATTCGTCCAAAGCTCTTCTCATTTTACTGATGGCCTCCTCGCGGGATTGAGCCGTTGTGATGAGTTTGGCTATCATAGAATCGTAATTTGGCGGAATGGTATAACCAGAATATACGTGAGTATCTAAACGCACTCCGTGACCTCCTGGCATGTGAAGGGTTGTAATTTTTCCCGGTGAAGGCCTAAAATCATTGTAAGGATCCTCGGCATTAATTCGACATTCGATAGCGTGTAATTGCGGTAAATAATTCTTTCCTGAAATAGGGATTCCGGCGGCAACTGAAATTTGTTCCCGAATTAAATCATAATCAATAACTTGTTCGGTGATTGGATGTTCTACTTGAATACGGGTATTCATTTCCATAAAGTAGAAATTACGGTGTTTGTCAACCAAAAACTCCACCGTTCCTGCCCCTTCATACTTGATGTATTCCGCTGCTTTTACGGCTGCTTCCCCCATTTTTTGGCGCAATTCATCGGTCATAAATGGCGAAGGGGTTTCCTCCGTTAATTTTTGATGACGACGTTGTACCGAACAATCTCTTTCAGAAAGATGGCAGGCTTTTCCAAAGGAATCTCCTACTACTTGAATTTCGATATGTCGCGGCTCCTCGATAAGTTTTTCCAAGTACATGCCGTCATTTCCAAAAGCTGCTGCTGATTCTTGACGGGCACTTTCCCATGATTTTAGTAACTCATCCTCTTTCCAAACGGCACGCATTCCTTTTCCTCCG
The DNA here is from genome assembly GCA_044232845.1 of Flavobacterium sp. Taxonomy (GTDB): domain Bacteria; phylum Bacteroidota; class Bacteroidia; order Flavobacteriales; family Flavobacteriaceae; genus Flavobacterium. Next base: position 566 of record JBIILD010000049.1, on the reverse strand, counting down.
CCACCCGCTGTTGCTTTTAGCATTACGGGATATCCGAATTTTTTCGCGATTGATTTTGCTTGTTCAAAAGATTCCAAAATTCCTTCAGAACCAGGAACACAGGGAACCCCCGCCGCTTTCATGGTCGCTTTAGCCGAAGCTTTGTCCCCCATTCTATCAATCATTTCTGGAGAGGCGCCAATGAATTTAATACCATGTTCTTGACATATTTTGGAGAATTTTGAATTTTCGGAAAGAAATCCATATCCTGGATGTATGGCATCTGCATTAGTAATCTCGGCAGCGGCAATGATGTTTGACATTTTTAGATAAGACAAGTTGCTTGGGGGTGGACCTATACAAACCGCTTCATCTGCAAACTTAACGTGCAAACTTTCGGTATCGGCAGTGGAATATACTGCCACTGTTTTAATGCCCATTTCTTTACACGTTCTAATGATGCGAAGCGCAATTTCTCCTCTATTGGCAATCAATATTTTTTTAAACATCTTTTAAAAGTTAAAAGTTAGAAGTTAGAAGTTAGAATTCAAGAATGCAATTGATTTGAAGTAAAATATTGATTAAGG
>JBIILD010000138.1:0-3259 GCA_044232845.1 Flavobacterium sp. | reverse complement strand
CGAAAGCAAAAAGCGAACAATTTACGGCATTAAGCAACCAATTTGATACCGATGCTCAAGTCAATAAATTAAAAAATCAATATGCCAATTACAGTATTCGCAACGGATTATATTACATAAAAGCAGCCCAAAATGGTTATGTAAACAGAGCTATTCAATCAGGTATCGGAGAAACCATAAAAGAGGGCACTCCTATCGCAACGATAATGCCTTCCAATTTTGATGTCGCAGTAGAAACTTTTGTCAATCCTGTTGATTTACCTTTACTAAAAAAAGGGGAAAAAATAAGAGTTTGGTTTGACGGTTGGCCTACTATCGTATTCTCGGGCTGGCCTGAAATGTCTTACGGAACCTTTGGCGGAGAGATTGTCGCCATCGAAAATTTTATAAGTGAAAATGGAAAATTTAGAGTATTAATTGCTCCTGACCCCGAAGAAGAAAAATGGCCCTCCCAAGTAAGGGTTGGTTCAGGTGCTCAAACTATTGCACTCTTAAACACAGTGCCTGTTTGGTTTGAAATTTGGCGAGTTTTAAACGGATTTCCTCCAGATTATTATAAGACATCCCAGGAATCATCCAAAGAAACTAAAGAGAAAAAATAATGAAAACCATACTTTTTACTTTTTTTATGCTAAGTTTCGTTGCTCAATCACAAACAAAACAAGCCAATGTCGAAAAGAATATCGACCAAGAGTTTTTGTTTGATGAATACTTAGGCTATGTAAAAAAATACCACCCTTTGGTTAAAACTGCTAACTTAGAAATAAGTATGGCGCAAGCTAATTTGATAATGGCCCGTGGGGGTTTTGATCCCAAAATTGAAGTGGATTTTGATAAAAAGCAATTTAGAAATCAAGAATATTACTCTATCCTAAATAGTAGTTTCAAAATACCCACTTGGTATGGTGTTGAAATAAAAGCAGGATTTGATGCTAATGAAGGGGTTTACTTAAGCCCCGAAAACAATTTGCCAAATCAAGGCTTAACATCGCTGGGAATAAGCGTTCCTCTGGGACAAGGGCTCTTTATTAATCAAAGAATGGCCGATCTAAAAAAAGCGAAAATTCAATTACAACAAAGTCAAGCTGAAAGAAAACTAGAAGCTATTAAAGTACTATATAATGCATCTGTAGCTTATTTTAATTGGAAAAGAAACTATAATGAAGTGCAGTTATATCAAAGATACAGTGCCAATGCGCAAATACGTTTTAAAGGAATTAAAGAATTGATTTATCAAGGCGATAAACCGGCCATTGATAGTATTGAAGCTGGCATTATTGTTAAAAATAGATTGTTAAGTCTTGAAGATTCTCAGCTAAAATTGAATAAAGCCAAATTAGAACTTTCTAATTTTATATGGATAGAAAACAACATTCCTGTAGAACTTTCAGATGCGCTAATACCTGAACAAAAACTTGATACCACAATCCAAGAAACGCTAAAAACAAATGATTTATTAAGCGCCGATTTTTCAATAATGAATCATCCAAAAATAAATGCATTAGAGCGAAAAATTGAAGCACTTACTGTTGATAAAAAATTAAAAGCCAATTTTCTTTTGCCTAAAATTGATGTTGGCTATTCCTATTTATCCGACCCTAGATATTTTGATAATTACCAATTTAATGATTATAAAGTAGGATTAGATTTTAAATTTCCACTATTTTTAAGAAAAGAAAGAGGAAATTTGAAACTCGCCAAATTTAAAATTATGGAATCTGAATTTGCACTTAGTTTAGAAAAAGTACAACTAACAAACAAAATAAATGCTCAAAAAATTGAAATTGAATCTCTAACCAAGCAACGCAATTTAATCAGCGGATTAGTAAATGATAACAGCACTATGTTACAATCTGAGGAGCGGCTATTTACTTTTGGCGAAAGTTCTTTGTTTTTAATAAACACCCGCGAAAACAATTTAGTAACTGCACAATTGGCCTCTATTTTGCTGGAAAATAGATTCTATATTTCCAATTCAGAGCTTTTTAAAATAATGGCTAATCCAGATTAATGATTAAAAATTGTATTTTTGCGTTTTCAAAATCAAATTATGATTATCCAAAAAACTCGTGAGGAAATCGAATTGATGCGCGAAAGTGCTTTAATCGTTTCGAAAACACTAGGAATGATTGCCTCCGAAATTAAAGAAGGAATTACCACATTATATTTAGACAAAAGAGCCGAAGAATTCATCCGTGATCATGGTGCAGTTCCTAGTTTCCTGGGATTATATGGTTTTCCAAACTCGCTTTGCATGAGCCCAAATGCACAAGTGGTTCATGGAATTCCAAATAACAAACCATTGGAAAGTGGCGACGTGATTTCGGTAGATTGTGGTGCTTTCAAAAATGGCTTCCATGGCGACCACGCCTATTCTTTCGAGATTGGAGAAGTTGCTCCAGAAACCAAAAGATTATTACAAGTAACAAAAGAATCCCTATACGTTGGAATCCGAGAATTGAAATTGGGAAACCGCGTGGAGGATGTCGGTAACGCCATTCAAAAATATACAGAAAGTCACGGTTACGGAGTGGTTCGCGAATTGGTAGGTCACGGTTTGGGGCAAAAAATGCACGAAGATCCAGAAATGCCCAATTACGGGAAGCGGGGTCGCGGAAAACTTTTTGTTGAAGGGATGGTTGTGGCTATTGAACCCATGATTAACATGGGAACCAAAAACATCAAACAGCTCAAAGACGGATGGACAATTCTGACTGCCGATGGAAAACCAAGCGCCCATTTTGAGCACGATGTGGCGATCATTGACGGCAAACCGGAGATTTTATCGACTTTTGCTTATGTACATCAAGCTTTGGGAATCGTGAGTAATGAGGAAGATGAATTTAGAAGAGTACCTTTCGTTATTTAACACGAATTTCACGAATTGGCACGAATTCAATAGAAATAAAATTTCACAAACATTATATCAATATGGATGACATTTATTTAAAAGAAGAATCCTATAAAATTATTGGTATTTGTATGGAAGTTCATAAAATTCTAGGAAAAGGCCATAGTGAGGTTGTTTATAAGGACGCATTGGAATATGAATTTAAATTAAATTCAATCCCTTTTGAAAGAGAGAAAATGTATGAAATTGAATATAAAGACATTGTTTTACCAAGAAAATATGTTGCTGACTTTGTTATTTATAATGAAATAATATTTGAAGTAAAAGCAATTTCACAATTAACAAACAGTGACATCAAACAAACATTAAATTATTTGGCATCATCCAAAAATAAATTAGGCTTATTAG
>JBIILD010000048.1:0-11875 GCA_044232845.1 Flavobacterium sp. | reverse complement strand
AGTATCATCTGTAAGTCCCGTTTCATCTAACTTGTCCATGATTTTACCCATCCAAACATCTATCTCTTTTATTAAACCATAATAATTTGAAATCATGTATTTAATTTTTTCCTCGTCTGCAAACTCCGGTAATTTTTTTCTGCCATTAGCATTTGAATAAGGGGAATTCGTCATGTCATCATGAATGCTAATAGGTGCCTTCATATCCTGTGCGGGATACATACCATAATAAGGCGGAGAAGGAATCATGGGTGCGTGAGGAAAATGGAATGATGCCGTAATACTAAAAGGTTTATTTTTAAGACGCTCAATAGCATCTATTGTCTTTTTTGCATAAAAAGCGGTAATCGTTTGGTCTTGAGGAATGGAAGATTTACCATGAAAATTGGGTTGTGAAAACTTTTTATCTTCTTTTTTTACCTGTTCATACGATTTGCCAAAATTCACGTCCAAAGGGTCTGGAGTATAAGGTCTTTGAGTGAAATTATCTAATAATTCATCGCCTTGAGGTTCCCTTTTTGGATAGACTTCATTTAAATAATCTTTATACAAATGACTCTGACCCTCAGGTCCAAACATGTATTTGCCGTTTTTTGCATACTTATTTGGATTTTTATAAACGGCTGCATGAGATGTGAGTACATGCCATTTTCCATAATATTCACAATGATATCCATTTTCTGAAAGAATTTCATCGAATGTTTTCATTGCCATTACGGGTTCTTCTTTATAGTAATAGGTTTTATCATTAGTGGTTACTCCGTTCGTACCTATGGTAGTTCCTGTCAAAATGCATGACCGTGTTGGCCCACAAACTGCAACCGGGGTGTACGCATTTTTAAAAAAGACGCCTTGTTTTGCCAATCGGTCAAGATTAGGAGTTTTTAAGACAGTATTTCCTGCAATACTTAAAGCATCATAACGTTGTTGATCCGTAATGATGAACAATAAATTTGGTTTTTTATTGGTTTGTGAAAAAACGGACAATCCAATAAGGAATAGGATAGCAAGGAATAAATAGGATTTATTTTGGTTTTTAGATTTCATTTGAAGAGGGTATAGAAGAATCTATTAGAATCCATTTTTTATCAGTTTTTGAATATAATTAGTATTACCATATTTTATATTTAAAAGGTATACTCCATTAGGTTTGTTAGACAAATCTATGGAAACATTGGTTGCTTCGCTTTTTGAATTTTGAATTAAAATACCACTAAGTGAATAAACGGAAATTTCGACTTCCTTGTTCGATAAATTTTCAAAATTAAATTGACCAGTCGAAGGATTAGGATAAACAGCGATTTTAGAAACAATAGATTCCGTAGGAGTATTGATATCTAATGACTGCGGTTCTTCAATTAAAAAATCATCAAAATATGCTTCAAAAGATCCAGTTCCTGTAGTTTCGTAATGCAGAATGACCCCTGTAATTGTTTCTCCTAAAAGAGCACCATTACCTAGGTCACAAGTAAATTTTTCCCATCCAGCACCAACGGTTCCATGAGAAGTAGTAGCGCTCATACTATTCCCGTTTTGATCTTTGTATCCTTGTGTACTGACTTTTTTACCACTTTTTGTAGTTAAATCAACAAAAACATATTTTCCTAATTCATTTTCGGTTTTTTTCCAAAAGGAGAGTTTCATATCCTTAGTAATAAGAATTTGAACTTCAGAGGTCAAATATCGATATACCGCTGGGTTATTTACTGTAACCGAACCTGCAACTTTTACGGAATACAAACCACTTTTAACATTGGTTTGTTGTATTGCTGTTGTCGGACTGATAGTATTCTTATTTTCTATTAATACAGGTTTATAAAAGCAAGGGTCTAGATTAAAAGTTCCGGTAGCTTGAGCTACCCCATCAATATAATTATAAGGAGTTGTTCGTTTTTCGAAACTATTTCGGAAATAGACCGGACCCAAAGAATGTGGAACTGGAACTTGTGTAGTTACCGCTCTTGTCCCTTTTAATACTTCGATCGAAGCACCCGCCACACGAAGTTGAAAATCAGATGATAGCCAGATACCATCAGCGCTCGAGGTCAGAAAATATTGGTCGGTTGGAATCGTACTCCAATCGGTGGCATTTTTCATAATAGCAGTTCCTTCGTCATATTCGTCGAACATAGCAAAATACATAGAAGTTACACCTAAACTTTTGATGTTTGTAGCTTGTCTCCAAATAAAAATACCTGCATCTCGAGGCGCTGAGTTTACCTCTCCATCTTTCCATTGTGACCAAGCAAAGCCGGGAAATAAAACGGGCATATACCCTATAGTATTAGCATCACAAAAGCTTTTATCAGAAACCATTACGCTATTAAGTAAGGCATCCGATTCGGCGTTGGTTCTGATTCTTCCCGGCATCCAAGGAGAAATCATATCGTAGCTTTTGTATACAGCTAGGTAATTTTCCTTATCAGCTGGAATAGTTGAGGTTTGTGCTGTACCTTTAGAGTCTCTGGTTCCAGTACGCCACCTGGTAGGTGTACCCCCAATGACGTAACACCCCCTTGATTTTAGAAACTGGATCAAAGCAATAGTTTCGGCAGCGTTACCTGGATGTTTCCCACCTGCAAATCCTGGCCCCCATAGTTGTACTATAGGTTTGTTTCCTACTTTGGCATAGGCATCAGACTTGGTTAAATCATTTTGCTCTACATTATACACCCAATCAAATATAATCGTATCATCCCAAGTATCCACATTGCCGCCAGAAATATCGTAGCAGATATAAAAAATACGTTGATTCGCCTCGGCACTTTCTTTAATTTTATTGGCAACACTAGCTGGTGACTTTATAATTGCATTACCAATACCATTAACAAAACGCTGAACAGCTGCTCCATCAATTCCATACTCTTTCATCCATTTAAAATGGGTGTCTATCACCCCTTTATTAGGCGAATTAAATAATTTTGATGGTTGGTTATTCCCCAAATTGGCTAAGGCAGTGGGTGCCAGATCAGCATCAAGGTATTCTGAAACATCAGGATAAATTTCGAAATTGGTTTTGTATTGGGCTGGTGGTGTACTGCCACTCCAATGAACCCATCCCGAAGTAGCAGTTCCTGTTTTAAACCAAGCTTGATAACCTGCTACGGACTTCCCTGTAAATTCAGAATAGGCACTGGCACTCACTACTGGCACAAGCTCGTTTTTTGGATCTAATGTTCCTTTGGCGATAGTTACCGCTCTAATATAAACTCCGTCAATACCGTTAATTCTAAAATCACTTGTTTGATTTTGTGCATTTTTGAAAGAGGCATTGGTTACTGCTACTGTTACGGTTATCCAAACATTGGTCCCTGTTCTTGTGATGGGACTTGTGAAATATTTACTATTAAGATCAGTACCAATCGAATTGTATTGTAAGTTGAAAACTCCTGTCCCTTCATCGAAAAAAGTAATAGTAAAAATTAGATTATTTTCAGTTGAAGGAAAGGTGGTATCATCTGCCCGAAAGTAACCATAATTCCCACTTGGAATTTGTCGACAATCTAGACCTCCTTTTGTGGTTTGAATAGTATAGGGTTCGTTATTTGGATTGGACACTATGACGTGTGTCAATTTATTCGAAACTATGGGATTCGAAAAAGTGATTGTGGCATTCGGTGTAACAGCATGTAGTAAGTTGGTAAAGGAAATTAATACGATTCCAATTATTTTAGTTATAATTTTCATTTGTTTTGATTAGGGATCCAGTATTAATTTTTTTTTGGTTAATTCTAACAAATGGTGAATTCAAGAATAATAAAATCAACATGAAGCATATTTTGGATATTCATCGACTATTTTTTTGTGAATCACCAAACACTGATGCTTTAATTTTCTAGGCCAGCATTGGAGTAGTCATTGCAACTCGTTTCTCAAAAGTTGCATTTATTAGTTGAATTCAAGAATTAAAAAGGTTTTATAGATTTAAATTGTTCGTAAATCTAGCGTAGAACTATTAATAATAGATTAATTGACAATTAATAAATGCTGTAATTTTGCTAATTTAGGTTATTATTTCTTATCGTAAATTATGTGATTCTTTTGTCTTGTTTTTGGGGAGCAATACAGTAAATTTCATATTTGAATTTATTGTTTTATATAATTTAACCTTCGGTATTTATTTTCTTTATTATCAGTGATTAACTCATACATGTTGTTATTATTTTTCCTTAAAAAAAACAAGCGTTCTTTTTGGTTTTCTGTTATTATTTTTATGGAATCATTTTCGATGGTGTAATTAAATTCTTTCACATTATTATTGTTTTTTTGTTCTCCTTGGCCATTAGGTTTAAAAACTATATTTTCATTATTAAACTTCCATGAACCAATAATTTTACTTTCGGTGACATTTTTTGAGGGATACTGATTTTCTAATTGTTTATCTAATGCGATTTGGATTGTTTCAATATTTTTGTTTTTAATCTTGAATTCACTAATAAAGAGAGTTGCAATTTCTATCACACTATTTTTGAAAACATCTGGATAAGCAGCACTTAAGCAGGTGTGATTAATTTCATCATAGAGCACAACCTTGGCTTTACCGCCGGCTTTTTTAATTTTTTTGGCAAATTTTACACTTTGAGTATAATGGCACAATCGGTCTTCTTTTCCGTGCAATAAAAGTGAAGCAGGTGGATTTTCTTTTAAATTATAAAATGCAGATGCTATTTTACTTTTTTCCGTGGTATCTAACCCATAAATTTTTCTTGCTTCAGCATTGGGAAATGGAGATTCTTTTTCATCATGGTCTACTAAGTTATACATTCCCTCTGAACCTATATAAACCTTGCAATTTGGATGTTTTTGAGCCATTACTGCAGATAAAGTTGATCCCGCCGAAGCACCACCAAAACCAATTCGGCTAGTGTCAGCATTAAATCTATTTGCGTTGTCTAAAAACCACTTAACACTAGATTCCAAATCATTTATTGCATCGGCAAAAGTGGCATTATTTCCTTTGCAGCGATAGGCTAATCCTACATAAATAATGCCCAGTTCATTAACTAAGTAGTTTGCATCGCCAGAGATCGTTGCTGGAGGCACTTCATTTTGTGTGCCACCATTCCAGCCTCCCCCATGAACAAAAAAGTATATAGGGCTTTTCTCTAAACTCTTTTTGGGCATTATAATTTTTATTGGTATACTATAACCACCCGCTTTTGTAGCTATAGTGTCTAATGTTTTTTGAGCCGTGCTATTTATAACAAAACAGCAGGCTATGATTGTAAGTATTGGTTTTATTGATTTCATATGTAGATATTTATTGTTTTTTTATCGGTCATATGTAATTTGCATATCTTCATTGGTCTTTATCTGATCGGTTATTATTTTATTTTGGTATTCGATGACCCGAGCTTGCGAACTGGCGAAGCATTTTCAATTGCGACTAATTTTAGGTCATGCTCATTTCATACTATTAGTTTGTAAATTCGTTATAAGGTCTTTGTGGAAAGGATTTCAAGATTTTAGCTAGAAGTTTTTTCATTTCATTCGCTTCTGTTTTATTTTCCTCAAACACATTTTTTGTTTCTAAAGAATCTGTTTTCATGTCAAATAATTGATTTTTTTCAAAATATAAAGGGTTTAATAATGCAGCGTGATATCCTAGGTGGCTATTGCTTAAATAATAAGGCAATTTAATTTCGCTGTTTTTCCATCCTTTAAATAGAATTCCATTATCTATCTTGTCCTGTGTTTTTTCATCGTATCTAACCGTAATGTATTTCCAGTCTTTTGTCGCTACACCTCTGGCGAAACCCAATTCAAAATATAAATAATCATGCACCGATTTACTACTCCCTTCAAGTACATTTTTTAAACTAACACCATCTAATTTTGTTTTTACTCCTTTTAAATTTACTCCTGCCAATTCTAAAAAAGTAGGGGTGTAATCTATGTTTTGAACCATTTCATAATAGTGAGAGTCAGATTTTATGCCAGCTGGCCAATGCATCATCAAGGGCACTTTTATCCCTCCTTCATATAGCGTAGTTTTTCCTCCATTATAATTACCATGATCTGAAGTAATTACAATCAATGTATTTTCATAAATTCCTGCTGCCTTTAATTTATCCACTACTGCACCAACAGCATGGTCAAACCATCTTAACCAGGCTTGCGCTTGATCTTTACCCAAAGATTTTACTTCTTTTTTTATTTCTTCTCTTGTGGGCAAATAACTGTAATCTGCATCCAAAAATCCTTCCCCAGTAAATTTCGGGTTAGCATCTAATCCATGAACATATTTTCCGTTTTTCTTTATCCAGGGAGCGGGACCATGAGGCACGGTTTCACTATAATACAAGAAGAATGGTTCCTTTTTATTTTGATCTATAAAATTTAGGGCCGCTTTATTCTTCCATTCTACATTGTGAACATTCAAAGAATCGTTATATAATTCCTTTAAATTAGCTGCATAAATACCTTCGGCATAGTCAAATCCATATTCTTTTATCATTCTAGACCATTCCTTATGATTGTGAGCCATGGCATTCGAAACGGTATTTTCATTTGGGTCTGATTTTTTATCGTAGCCAATAAGTCCGTTATTCTCCCATTTTTTCTTTTTCTCTAATAAATCATGCTCTATAACATGACTCTTACCCACAAAACCTGTTTTATAACCTGCCTTTTGAAGCAATTTTGGTAAATTATCGGTATTGATTTCTAATTCGATATTGTTTTCAACTCTTGACTGTTGGCCGTATGGATATTGTCTCATAAAACTTGTACCTTCAGATCTGCCAGCATAACGCCCCGTTAGCATAGTATATCTACTAGGGGAACAAACGGAACTCGACACATAAGCCCTATTAAATATCATGCCGTTTTTTGCCAAACCATCAATAATTGGAGTATGTACGGAGCTATCACCGTTAAAACCAAAAGGATGTGATTGAGTTTCTTTATCCGAATCTTTTGGCACTATCGAGCTTTGATCATCAGTGATAATAAAGATGATGTTAGGCCGAGAATTTTGGGCATAAATGCTTATTATAAAAAAAAAGAACACTATTAAGATTTTCATAGTTTTCATAATTTTAGTTTCATGCCAGGTTTATCTCATAATTTACTTTGGAACGTTGTTCATTTGAAATTCTAATAAACCACCTGAAATCAATTGCTCATGGTTGAAAAATGGTGTTGTTAAATCTTTTCCATTCCATTTTGTAGTTTGAATATATTTGTTTGTGCTACTATTATTTTTGGCTTTAATTGTGAATTTTTTACCGGATTGTAAATTAATTTCTACCGTATCAAAAATTGGACGACCAATTGAATACGTGGTGTCTCCTGGGCAAAAAGAATAGAAGCCCATAGCGTTTAAAACATACCAAGCCGACATTTGCCCACAATCTTCATTGCCCGCTAAACCGTTTGGATTGTTAAAATACAATTCCTTCATAATTTGATCGGTTAGCTCTTGTGTTTTCCAAGGTTGACCAACAAAATTATAAAGGTGTGAAATATGATGACTTGGTTCATTTCCATGGGCATATTGGCCAATAAAGCCTGAAATATCGTTTGACACTTCATTTCCTTTTAACTCAGAACTAGCCGTAAATAATTTGTCTAATTTTTTAATAAAGGTATCTTTTCCTCCCACTAAATCTATTAGACCTGGAACATCATGAGGAACAAACCAGGACCACTGATAGGCATTACCTTCAGTATAATCATCCTTTCTATGTCTTGAGAAGCTGGGATCGAATGGTTCTCTCCATGTACCATCTTGATTTTTACCTCGCATAAAGCCAGTCGTGGTATCAAAATACTGGGTGTATTTTTTTGACCTTTTCATGAAACGTTCATAATCATCCGTATTTCCTAAATCTTTTGCCATTTGAGCAATACACCAATCATCATAGGCATATTCTAAGGCCTTTGAAACCGATTCGTTTTCTAAATCTGCAGGAATATAATTCATTGTTTCATTATAAAGCTTTCCCTTCGGCATCAGTTCTTCTTGCACAGCTTTAGATGGAAAAAAAACATTTTTGGTGTCATAAGTGGGCGCACTCAATATCGCTTTATAGGCTTTATTTATATCAAAACCTCGTATTCCTTTTTTATACGCATCAACAATAACTGGCACCGCGTGATAGCCTATCATGCAGCCCGTCTCATTGCCTTGTAGTTCCCACATGGGTAGTGCTCCCCCTTGATCATATTTAGAGAGTAAAGTATTTATAAATTCGTTGGTTTTTTTTGGATCCAATATTGTTTTTAAAGGATTGTATGCTCTAAAAGTATCCCACAATGAAAATACGGTGTAAATATTTTGTTTTTTTGAAGTATGAATTTTTCTGTCTATACCTCTGTATCTGCTATCAACATCTGAAAAGATATTGGGGCTTATAGAAGTATGGTATAAAGAAGTGTAAAATATAGTTTTTTCATTTTCACTCCCCCCTTGTACATTAATTTTAGAAAGTTCCGTTTTCCAAAGTTGATGTGCGGCATTTTTTACTCGATTAAAATCCCAATCCGTAATTTCGCTTTCTAAATTATTTTTTGCGCCATTGTAATCCACAGAAGAAATACCAACTTTAGATAAAACTTCCTCCCCTGGATTAGTATTAAAACTTAATACTGCAATTAATTTTTTGTATTTAGTGTCTGGAAGTAATTCCACTTTTTTTCCGTTTTCATAAAACGTACAGGTGAATGGCTTATTGAATTTAGCATGAAAATAGATGTCCTGACTTACCGCCCAACCGCCAGAACCTTTATAGCCAGCAATTTCAGTATTGTTAATTACTTTAAATTCATGACTGGGTTTTGCGTCTTTATAAATGGTGTGTGATAAATCAATAATAATACCCGATTTACCCCCTTCATTATACGTGTATTTATGAAAGCCTGCTCTAGTTGTAGCGGTTAATTCAGTCTTAATATTATACTCTTTTAATAGTACAGAATAAAACCCGGGAGAAGCAACTTCATCCTCATGACTAAATCTTGAACGATAGCCACTATCTGGATCTTCTGGAGTTCCTGGAGTTATTTTGGGCTCACCAGCAAACGGCATAAATAAAAAGTCTCCCAAATCACTGATACCTGTTCCACTTAAATGGGTGTGTGAAAACCCTAAAATGGATGAGTCTGTATAATGGTACCCCCCGCAGGCATCCCAACCAATGGTTCTTGTATCTGGACTTAATTGTACCATTCCATAAGGGGTAGTTGCGCCTGGAAATGTATGCCCATGTCCCCCTGTGCCAATAAAATTATTAACATATTTAGTATTGTCAATAATTTCTTTTTTTTCTTCTATTTTGGATATCGGACTGCATGAATAAACTATGATTAACATCAAAGCATATAAAGACATAGCAATTATAAACTTCTTCATACTAATTCAGATTAATTTGATGTTTTGAAAATTTGCGGAATACTTTCTTCACTAGTTCCCCAAGTCTTATTAGGATAAGCTCCCATTTCCAGTTCTAAAGTGCCCCCATTAATAAGTTCCTCATGAGTAAACCATGGACCCGCTAGTGCTTTTCCATTAAAAGTGGCTTTTTGAATATACTTATTTGTTTCGTTACAATTTGGAGCATTGATAGTAAATACCTTCCCACTTGGCAGGTTAATTTTAATTTTAGAAAACAATGGGCTACCAATGGTATAAACAGGAATACCAGGGGTTATTGGATAAAAGCCCATAGAAGAAAACACAACAAAAGCTGACATCCCACCACCATCTTCGTCACCCGGTATTCCAAAAATATTATCCTTAAACCATGTGTTTAAAAGCATTCGGATTCTTTTTTGGGCTTTCCAAGGTGACTTCGTTAAATTATATAAATACGGAATATGAAAACTAGGCTCATTACCCATAGAAAATTGACCTACAATACCGGTAAAGTCAGGAAACCTAGCATTTAAAGCATAAACACTTCGGCCTAAATCTTCTCTAAACATTTGATCTAGACGTGATTCAAATACATCACGACCACCCATTAATTTTTGCAAACCCAAAATATCTTGTTGCACATTCCAAAGATAAGTCCATCCATTATTTTCGTCATAATAATCTCTTCCTCCCATACCGCCGTCAAATTTTGGATCGATATCAATCCAATTCCCAGCTGCATCTTTAGGCATAAAAAAACCTTTTTCTTTCCAATATAAATTTTGGTAATTTTTGGCTGTTTTTGAGAAGTATTGATAATCTTGTTCTTTACCCAATTTTTTAGCAAGTTGAGCCAATGCCCAATCATCATAACTTTGAGCCAGAGTTACTGCAACAGCTTGTCTTTTTTCGAAACTATCAACCAAGGGTTCTGTTTCTTTTTCTTCAGGACGGAGTGCTGGAAAATACCCTAACTTTAAGGCTAATTTATCTAAAGGAGAAGCTGCTCCTATTCGCCATGGCACCATTGTTCCCTCTAATGCATTTTTTTTCATGCTTTCATAAGCAACATTAATATCAAATTTATTAATCCCCTTATTATAGGCATCTAACAACATAATAGAGGAGTGAAAACCATTCATGGGTATAGCTTCACCATGTATTTGAGGAAATTGTGGCAACCATCCTGATTGTTGATACATTCTTACATAGGAGGCCATCATATCAGACTCCATATCAGGTTGCAATATATATCGAAGCGGGTGTAATGCTAAAAAAGTATCCCAAACCCAATCATCAGCATAGAAATTTTGTTCTCCTTTGTGAATTTGTTTATCATAATTACTGTAATATTTACCCTCTTCGGTAATATTTACCATTCTTTCGTAACTCCTATATAAAGCAGTGTAAAATGATCTTCTATGGGCTACGGTTCCGCCTTCTACTTCAATTTGGTTTAAAACATTGGACCACTTTTCTTTGGCGTTGTTCTTAACTTTTTCAAAATCCCAATTTGGCATTTCTTTTTCTAAATTATTTTTTGCCTGCTCTACACTGATAAAAGATATTCCATATTTAAAATTGACTTGCTTAAGTTCCGTATTAGTCCAAGTTATCCATGAATTAGTAATTTTTTTATCTGTTTTCACTTGGGTAAAATCACCTTTGACATCAAAAAGACCATAAGCATAAGCTTTCATACCTTCAAATGATTCCGTACCTACAAGTGAACCGTCTTCGTTAAGTTGCCAATCAACCCCGTTTAATTTTTTAAGAAAGAGCTTTTTAAGTTCTTTATTACCATAATTAAAACGATAAAAACCTGTTTTTTCTCCAGGAGAAAACTCAAGAGTAACATTAAAATCTTCAAGCCAGGTAGCATAATAATAAGGGTGGGCTATTTCTAATTCTTGATCCCAAGCAGCTATAGGTTCCGAATTTTCAGATACATTTCCTGATACTGGGAGTAAACTAAAAAGAGGATCAGATCGGTGTTTTCGGGTGGTCAACGGAAATGATTTAATTTGATCATCCTTATAATCTTTCCGATCTGGATACATGCGAACCATGGAGTTTGGCAAATGTATTCTTGTTCTTGTTGGGACTAACAAAGGGGCGATACCTCCTATTTGGGGGTCAACATATTTCACATTATTTACTAACTCATTTTTAGTGGTAGTACACGATACAACCAAAGCTACTAAAGCGAAAATAAATATTTTAAAGCCCTTTGTGTTCATATTGAAATTAATTTTAAATTATTTTTTTTGAATAATTATTTGTTTTCATATTTTGGCATTGTTTCACTTAAAGGAATTTCTTTACGAAGCATTTTGGTACCGTTTCCTGTTAACCATAAATAATAATCTGACGGTAAGCCTTCATAATTTAAAAAAGAACTTCCCCCGCCTGATGGAGGGTTATTGTCTACTTTAAAAATACAAGTGCCTTCATCCATTTCATCAAACATGGCTACATACATGGTTTCCACTCCTGCAGCTGTATTGTTATAAAATT